>NZ_JBHVGZ010000019.1:0-150708 GCF_042800355.1 Streptomyces sp. NPDC057623 | reverse complement strand
ACCACCCCCCGGGTCATGGTCGACAGGGGGCAAAAGTCATGCCGGGCCAGAAGGCCGGGAGCCCCAAGATCGGGGCCGTCTAGAAGGTAACGGGGTCAGCCGTTGCGAGGGCCGGGGAACGCCGTGGGCCTGGCCTCGTCGCGGAGGCCGGGGCTGCCGGCCGTCGGCTGTGTCGGCATCGAGCGGGCCGCGGGGACCGTCGGCACCGTGGGAAGAGCCGTGGAGACGTTGACCGTCCGGGTGCCCGCGGGCTCGGTCGTCCGCTCGGCCTCGGCCGCCGCCTGGGTGGCGGCGCGGCGCGCGCCGTAGCGGCGATGGACCGCCTGCTTGGTCACGCCGAGGGCGGAACCCACCGCGTCCCAGGAGAAGCCGAGTGAACGGTCGAAGTCCACGGCTGCCGTGACCAGGGTCTCGACACTGTCCCGCAGCTCCTGGGCGAGACGGACCGTCGGGGCGGGGGCGCGTCCGTAGACGACGAAGCCCGTGGAGGGGCCGGAGCGGCGCGGGCGGTAGACGTTGCCCAGCTGGGCGGTGAGCGTACGCAGTGCGTCCACCTGCCGGCGGACCCGCTCGATGTCCCGCACCAGCAAGTGCAGGCTGGCCCGAGCCTGGGCGTCGTGGGTTGCGTGGTCGGCCATGAACAAGCCTCTCGAACCGGCGTTGAAAAGGAGAGGGCCGCGGAGACGGTGTGTGCGGCCCGTTGTGGTCAACTCTTTCTTGACCAACGCGGGAGCGGTCCGCGGGTCACGCAGTGGGGGCGTATGGGCATATGCCTACGCCCCTGCGCGGGGGGCGTGCGCCTCGGCTTTCGTCGGCTGTCGGTTCGTGGCGGGACGAAGTCCGGCCGGTGCGAGCGTTCATGGTGTTCCCCATGTGAGGCCCGTCCCGGGCACCCATAGACTTGTGTGTTGCCCAACCAACCCCGCCCGAGAGGCCCGTGCCCACCCATGAAGCTTGTCTTCGCCGGTACCCCTGAGGTCGCCGTTCCCGCTCTGGACGCTCTGATCGCCTCCGGGCGGCACGAGGTGGCCGCCGTCGTCACGCGGCCGGACGCGCAGGCCGGGCGGGGGCGCCGGATGGTGGCAAGTCCGGTGGCCGAGCGGGCCGAGGAGGCCGGGATCGAGGTGCTCAAGCCGGCCAGGCCGCGCGACCCCGACTTCCTGGAGCGGCTCAGGGAGATCGCGCCCGACTGCTGCCCCGTCGTCGCGTACGGCGCCCTGCTGCCCCGCGTCGCCCTCGACATCCCGGCCCAGGGCTGGGTCAACCTGCACTTCTCGCTGCTGCCCGCCTGGCGTGGGGCCGCGCCCGTGCAGCACGCCATCATGGCGGGCGACGAGATCACCGGGGCCTCCACGTTCCTCATCGAGGAAGGACTCGACTCCGGGCCCGTCTACGGCACCGTCACCGAAGCGATCCGGCACACCGACACCAGCGGCGACCTGCTGACCAGGCTCGCCTTCGCCGGCGCCGGGCTGCTGGCCGCGACCATGGACGGGATCGCGGACGGCACGTTGAAGGCCGTGCCGCAGCCGTCCGAGGGGATCACCCTCGCGCCGAAGGTCAACGTCGAGGACGCCCACGTCGACTGGGCCACCCCTTCCCTGCATGTGGACCGTCTCGTGCGCGGGTGCACCCCTGCCCCGGGTGCCTGGACCATCTTCCGCGGTGAGCGGCTCAAGCTCATCCAGGTGCAGCCCGTGCCCGGGCGCGACGATCTCGCCCCCGGCGCGCTCTCCGTCGGGAAGAACAACGTCTACGTCGGGACCGGCTCGTACGCCGTCGAGTTGCTGTGGGTGCAGGCGCAGGGCAAGAAGCCGATGCGCGCCGCGGACTGGGCGCGTGGCGTGCGGATCGGGGACGGGGAGAGCCTCGGGGGCTGACCGACGGGGTCGGACGACCGCCATGGCCTCGGGGCGTGACCAGCCGTACGCCCGGGCGGCGGTGCGACGTAGGCTGGTCGTACATCTCATCCAGCAATCCGGAGCACCTTTTTCGTGAGCGACACCTCCCGTCGGCCCCGCAAACCCGGCAAGCCCTACCGACGGCCCAAGAAGGACCCCGTCCGCGTCCTCGCCTTCGAGGCGCTGCGTGCCGTGGACGAGCGGGACGCGTACGCCAACCTCGTGCTGCCTCCGCTGCTGCGCAAGGCCCGCGAGAAGGGCGACTTCGACGGGCGGGACGCCGCGCTCGCCACCGAGCTGGTGTACGGGACGCTGCGGTGGCAGGGGACGTACGACTCCGTCATCGCCGCCTGTGTGGACCGGCCGCTGCGTGAGGTCGACCCGCCGGTGCTCGATGTGCTCAGCCTGGGCGCGCATCAGTTGCTCGGGACGCGGATTCCCTCGCACGCCGCCGTTTCCGCGTCCGTGGAGCTCGCGCGGGTCGTGCTGGGGGACGGGCGGGCCAAGTTCGTCAATGCCGTGTTGCGCAAGGTGGCGCAGGACGATCTCGACGGGTGGATCCAGCGGGTCGCCCCGCCCTACGACGACGACCCCGAGGACCATCTCGCCGTCGTGCACTCGCATCCGCGGTGGGTCGTCTCGGCGCTGTGGGACTCGCTCGGCGGTGGGCGGGCCGGGATCGAGCGGTTGCTGGCCGCCGACAACGAGCGGCCCGAGGTGACGCTGGTCGCCCGGCCGGGGCGGGCCACGACCGAGGAGTTGCTCGGCGAGGAGGCCGCGGTGCCGGGGCGGTGGTCGCCGTATGCCGTGCGGTTGGCCGAAGGCGGGGAACCGGGGGCCGTGGAGGCCGTTCGGGAGGGCCGTGCGGGCGTGCAGGACGAGGGGAGCCAGCTGGTCGCCCTCGCCCTGGCCAACGCGCCGCTGGAGGGGCCCGACGCGAAGTGGCTCGACGGGTGTGCCGGGCCCGGCGGCAAGGCTGCGCTGCTCGGCGCGCTGGCCGCCGAGCGGGGAGCCATGCTGCTCGCCTCCGAGAAGCAGCCGCACCGGGCGGGGCTCGTGGCGAAGGCCCTCGACGGCAATCCCGGGCCCTATCAGGTCATCACCGCGGACGGGACGCGGCCGGCTTGGCGGGCCGGGAGCTTCGACCGGGTGCTGATGGATGTTCCGTGTACCGGGCTGGGGGCGTTGCGGCGGCGTCCGGAGGCCCGGTGGCGGCGGCGTCCGGAGGATCTGGACGGGTTCGCTCCGCTCCAGCGCGGGCTGCTGGGGTCAGCTCTTGACTCGGTGCGGGTGGGCGGGGTCGTCGGGTACGCCACGTGCTCGCCTCATCTCGCGGAGACGCGGGCGGTGGTCGAGGACGTGTTGAAGCAGCGGGGTGGGGCCGAGCTGATCGATGCCCGGGCGTTGCTGCCGGGGGTGCCGGATCTGGGGGAGGGGCCCGATGTACAGTTGTGGCCTCATCTGCATGGGACGGATGCGATGTATCTGGCGCTGATTCGGCGGGTGGGCTGAGGGGCCGTGGTGTGCGGCGGCGGGTGGGCCGGCCCCGCTTCGGGCCGAGCGGTCTCGTCTCTCAAGCGCCGGACGGGCTGGAAGGCCCGCCGGGCGGCGTTTCTCCGTCGTCCCGGGCCAGGCGGTGGGGCCACCACACCTTCGCGCCCACGTCCAGGAACAGGGACGTCACGAGGACCGAGCGCACGATGAGGGTGTCCAGGAGGACGCCCAGGGCGACCGCGAAGCCGATTTCCGCGAAGGCGACCATGGGGAGGGTGCCGAGGGCGGCGAAGGTGCCTGCCAGGACCAGGCCGGCGGATGTGATGACCGCGCCGGTGGCGGCCAGCGCTGTGACCACGCCGGTGCGGGTGCCCTGGTGGGTGGCCTCCTCGCGGATGCGGGTGGTCAGGAAGATGTTGTAGTCGATGCCCAGCGCCACCAGGAAGACGAAGACGAAGAGGGGGAAGTCGGTCGACTCGCCCGCGTAGTCGAAGAGGTGGCGGAAGGCGAGGGCGCTGATGCCCAGCGCCGCCGTGAAGGACAGGATCACCGTGCCGATCAGCAGGAGCGGGGCGATCAGCGCGCGGAGCAGGGCGACGAGGATCAGCAGGACCACCAGCAGCACCAGCGGGATGATCAGTATGTTGTCGTGCGTCGTCGCCTCGTCCATGTCCAGCAGGGCCGCCGTACCTCCGCCCACCTGGGCATCCGCGTCCGGCACCGCGTGGACGGCGTCCCGGACCCGTTCGACGGTCTGCTTCGCGGCCTCGCTGTCGGCGGGAGCGGTCATCGTCGCCTCGAAGAGCACCTGGCCCTCGTAGGAGGGCTTCGTGCCCGGTGGCAGGCCCAGTGAGGTGGGGACGACACCCTGTGTCGCGGCGACCGCGCGGCCCACCTGTACGGCCTGGGCCTGATTGCTGATGATGACCAGGGGGTCGCCGCTGCCGGCCGGGAAGTAGCGTTCGGAGATCTCCTGGCCGGTGATGGAGTCCGGTTTGTCGGTGAAGGCGTCGGCGTTGCTCAGGCCCTCGGCGCGCAGTTGGATCAGGCCGAGGGAGCAGACGGCCAGGGCGATCGCCGTGACGGTCCAGACCATGCGGGGGCGGTGCGCGATACGGCGGCCCATGCGGGCCCAGACGCCTCGCTTGTCCGGGTTCTCCGTGCCCAGGTGCGGGATCACCGGCCAGAAGATCCAGCGGCCGAAGATGACCAGGAGGGCGGGGAACAGGGTCATCATCGCGATCAGGGCGACCGCGACTCCGATCGCCGCCACCGGGCCGAGGCCCCTCGTCGAGTTCATCTCGGCCGCCAGCAGGACCAGCATGCTCAGGACGACGGTCGCGCCGGAGGCTATCACCGCCGGGCCCGCGCGGTGCAGGGCCAGGGCCATCGCCTCGTGGCGGTCCTCGTGACGGCGCAGTTCCTCTCTGTAGCGGGCCACGAGCAGGAGCGCGTAGTCCGTGCCCGCGCCGAAGACCAGGACCGTGAGGATGCCGGCACTCTGCCCGTTCACCGTCAGGCCGCCGTGTTCCGCCAGGAGATAGATGAATGCCTGTGCGGTGAACAGGGCGACGATCACGGCGACGAGGGGCACCAGGAGCAGGGTCGGGCTGCGGTAGGTGATCAGGAGCATGACGATGACGACCGCCATCGCCGAGAGGAGGAGTGTGGAGTCGATGCCCTCGAAGGCTTCGGAGAAGTCCGCGGACGTACCGCCGGGACCGGTGATGTGCACGGTGAGCCCGGCGCCGCCGGTTCCGGTGACGTCCCGGATCGAGTCCACCGCGGGCGCGATGCGCTCCCAGCCCTTCTCGTCCATCGTGATCGGGACCTGGACCTGGGCCGCCCGCGGGTCCACCTCGCGGTCGAAGACCGGGCCCCGGGTCTCGGCGCCCCGGATGCCGTGGTCGGTCAGCTGCTTGAGCCGCGCCACGTCCTCGGTGATCGCCGCCCGGTCCTGGAGCGTCAGCCCGCCGTCACGGGCGTAGACGACGATCGCGGGGATCTGCTCCGGCCTGAAGTTCTCGGAGACTTCCAGGACTTGAGTGGATTCCGCGGACCCCGGCAGCCAGGAGGCCGCGTCGTTGTCCTGCGCGTCGGTCAGCTTCTGCGCGAAGGGCGCCGTCAGGAACAGCACCGCCAGCCACAGGACGAGCACCACCCACTTGGCACGTCGCCCGCAGACCAGATGCGCGATGCCCCGCTGCCCCGACCCGGTCGGCCGCGGCCGCTCCGGCCACCGCTTGTCCTGGATCTCCGTCATGGCCACCCCCGCAGCCGCACAACGATCCGGTCGGCCGCCCAGCATGGCACGGGCGAACCGGACACAACATCCGATGAACGTCTCAGGTCTGTACCGGCGCGAACATTCGTGCTCCGGCATGGCAGTCTTGGGTCATGGCCGCGCAGATCAACCCCAGCATCCTGTCCGCCGACTTCGCCCGCCTCGCGGACGAGGCCAAGGCGGTCGAGGGAGCCGACTACCTCCACGTCGACGTCATGGACAACCATTTCGTCCCGAACCTCACGCTCGGCGTGCCGGTCGTAGCGTCTCTGGCCCGTGCGACGGACACCCCGCTGGACTGCCATCTGATGATCGAGGCCCCCGATCGGTGGGCGCCCCAGTACGTGGAAGCGGGGGCCTCTTCCGTCACCTTCCATGTCGAGGCCGCCGCGGCCCCCGTGCGGCTCGCCCGGGAGATCCGGGCCAAGGGCGCCCGTGCCTCCATGGCACTCAGGCCCGCGACCCCCATCGAGCCGTACGAGGATCTCCTCCCCGAGCTCGACATGCTGCTGATCATGACGGTCGAGCCGGGCTTCGGTGGTCAGGCGTTTCTCGACATCATGCTTCCGAAGATTCGCCGGACCCGCGAGTTGATCAGCAAGCACGGCCTTCAGTTGTGGCTCCAGGTCGACGGCGGGGTCTCCGCCTCGACCATCGAGCGGTGCGCCGAGGCGGGCGCCGATGTCTTCGTCGCCGGTTCGGCGGTGTACGGGGCCGAGGACCCCGCCGAAGCGGTCCGTGCGTTGCGTGCGCAGGCGGAGGCGGTCACGAAGACCGCGGCCTGGGCATGCGACCACTGAGCCAAGGGAACGTGAACGGCGCCCATCAGGGCGGATCAAGAGCGCCGGATCTGCAAGGATGAACGGCGAATCCAGAGTGTGAACAGCAGTGAGGAGATCGCCGTGTCGGGTATGTCGGCGGGCCGGTCAGCCATGCGGATGGGACCCGCTGAGCTGGTGCAGGCGGCGGCCATGGCCCGCCGCTTCTACCTCGAGGGCAAATCCAAGATCCAGATCGCGGAGGAGTTCGGCGTCAGCCGCTTCAAGGTGGCCCGGGTCCTGGAGACCGCTCTCGAACGGGATCTGGTGCGCATCGAGATCCGTGTGCCGGCCGAGTTGGACGCGGAGCGCTCGGACGCGCTGCGCGCCCGCTACGGCCTCAGGCACGCCGTCGTGGTGGAGTCCCCGGCCGAGGCCGAGGAGACGCCCGACCCCGAGAACCTGGGAGAAGTGGCCGCCGACCTGCTCGGCGAGCTCGTGAACGAAGGTGATGTGCTGGGCCTGGCCTGGGGCCGGTCCACCATCCACATGGCCGCGGCCCTGGACCGGCTGCCGCCCTGCACGGTGGTGCAGTTGACGGGTGTGTACGACGCCGGGACCGCCGAGCGCGGTTCCGTGGAGGCGGTGCGCCGGGCCGCGCAGGTGTCGGGCGGCGACGCCCACCCCATCTACGCGCCGATGCTGCTGCCGGACGCGGCCACCGCGACGGCGCTGCGCCACCAGACCGGGATCGCCCGGGCCTTCGAGTACTTCGACAAGGTCACGGTCGCCTGTGTCTCCATCGGCTCCTGGGAGCCGGGCATCTCGACGGTGCACGACATGCTCAGCGACGAGGAGCGGGCGCACTACGCCTCGCTCGGCGTCGCCGCCGAGATGTCCGCGCACCTCTTCGACGCCGAGGGACGCCGGGTCGGACGGGACCTCGGGGAGCGGTGCATCACCGTGAAGGCGGACCAGCTCCGCCGTATCCCGGAGGTCGTCGCGATCGCCGGCGGGGCGCGCAAGGCCGCCGCGATCGACGCGGTGCTGCGGTCCGGGCTCGTCACCAGCCTGGTGACGGACACATCGGCGGCGGACGTGCTGATGACGGCGGGGCCGACCCCGAGGTCGACGCTCAACAGGGCTGACCCGGACGGGCAGTGACAGTGTGTCAGGAGGGGGCGGCCCGGTGGCCGTCCCCTTCGTACATCGACGATCCACTAGGGACTTGGCGGTACTGAGATGACCGACCTCGCGGTCACGCTGGACCTCGAGGGGGTCATGGACAAGGCGGGTCTGATGGACCGCTGTGTCCTGACCCTGGAGCTGCCCGACTGGTTCGGCCGCAACTGGGACGCCCTCGCCGACAGCCTCTCCGATCCCTCGGTGTGGCCCAAGGACGCCGCGGACGGACTGCTGGTCGTCGTACGGAACTGGCAGCCGTACGCGAAGGCGCGGCCCGAGGAGTGGGAGATCGCCCAGGAGGTGTTCTCCGCCGCCGCGGACCGGGCGCCGTCGCTCAGCGTGATGCTCGCTCTCGGAGGATCCTCCTAAGGCCCATCTGACCTGCTCGTATGAAGCGACCGTGTATCGCATTCCGGTCAGCATGGGACAATGAAGTACGTGCTCTTCCCCCTGGCTGACCTGTCCGGGGGCCACCTCTGATCGACTGGGATGTGCAGCACGTGCGTTTCCTCAACGACATCCAGCCCGCGTACGACCTGACGTACGACGATGTCTTCATGGTCCCGAGCCGCAGCGCGGTCGGCTCGCGGCAGGGCGTGGACCTCAGCTCCCCGGACGGCACGGGCACCACGATCCCGCTGGTCGTCGCCAACATGACCGCCATCGCGGGCCGCCGTATGGCCGAGACGATGGCCCGGCGCGGCGGCCTGGTGGTCATCCCGCAGGACATCCCGATCGAGGTCGTCACCGAGGTCGTCTCCTGGGTGAAGAGCCGCCACCACGTCCTCGACACCCCGATCGTGCTGGCCCCGCACCAGACCGTCGCCGACGCGCTGGCCCTGCTGCCCAAGCGCGCGCACAACGCCGGTGTGGTCGTCGACGACGACTTCAAGCCGGTCGGCGTGGTCACCGACTCCGACCTGTCCGGCGTGGACCGCTTCACACAGCTCGAAGTGGTCATGTCCCGGGACCTGCTGCTTCTCGACGCGGACCAGGATCCGCGCGAGGCCTTCAACACCCTCGACCACCACAACCGGCGCTACGCCCCCGCCGTCGACAAGGACGGCCGTCTCGCCGGCATCCTGACCCGCAAGGGCGCCCTGCGCGCCACGCTGTACTCGCCGGCCGTCGACGCGAACGGCAAGCTGCGCATCGCGGCCGCCGTCGGCATCAACGGCGATGTGGCGGGCAAGGCCAAGCAGCTCCTCGACGCGGGCGTCGACACGCTGGTCATCGACACGGCGCACGGCCACCAGGAGTCGATGATCGCCGCGATCCGGACGGTACGGGCGCTCGACCCGCAGGTGCCGATCGTCGCGGGCAACATCGTCGCCGCCGAGGGCGTCCGCGACCTCATCGAGGCCGGTGCCGACATCATCAAGGTCGGTGTCGGTCCGGGCGCGATGTGCACCACCCGGATGATGACCGGCGTCGGCCGGCCGCAGTTCTCCGCCGTGCTGGAGTGCGCGGCCGAGGCGAAGAAGTACGGCAAGCACGTGTGGGCCGACGGCGGTGTCCGCCACCCGCGCGACGTCGCCATGGCGCTCGCGGCCGGTGCCTCCAACGTGATGGTCGGATCCTGGTTCGCGGGCACCTACGAGTCGCCGGGCGACCTCCAGCAGGACGCGGGCGGCCGCCTGTACAAGGAGTCGTTCGGCATGGCGTCCGCGCGAGCCGTGCTCAACCGTACGTCCGAGGAGTCGTCCTACGACCGCGCCCGCAAGGCGCTCTTCGAGGAGGGCATCTCCACCTCCCGCATGTTCCTCGACCCGGCCCGCCCCGGCGTGGAGGACCTGATCGACTCGATCATCGCGGGCGTGCGGTCGTCCTGCACCTACGCGGGCGCCGGCTCCCTGGAGGAGTTCGCCGAGAAGGCCGTCGTCGGCATCCAGAGCGCCGCCGGCTACGCGGAGGGCAAGCCGCTGCACGCCAGCTGGAGCTGACGCTCCAACTGCGCGACCGGCCCCCTCGGAGCCGCACCCTGCAACGGTCGAAAGCCACCGCGCAACGAACACCCACCGAGCCCCCAGGAACGCAATGATCTTGCGAGTACACGCAAGGTTGCTGCATTTCACCAGCAACGTCACTCCTCGTAGGCTGTCGCCTCGTACGTGGCGTGGCAGGGACCCCGCTCGGTGGGTTCCTGCTGTCGCAGGGTGCCGACCGTCCCCGCCGCGCCGAGAGGCAGCGACGAAGGAGTCAGCGCGTGCTCGATCAAGGCGCACCCCCGCAGGACCGCACCCAGTCAGGCCCACCGTCCCCGGGTGTCGGCGTGCGCCTCATGCGTCGCAAGCCCGTGGAACACCTGGTCGCAGAGGGTGGCCAGGGTGAGGGAGGGTCCCTGAGACGCTCCCTCGGCATGTGGCAGCTCACCATGATCAGCATCGGTGCCACGCTCGGTACCGGCATCTTCGTCGTCCTCGGCGACGCCGTCCCGGAGGCCGGTCCCGCCGTCACCCTCGCCTTCGTGATCGCCGGCCTCACGGCCCTCTTCTCGGCCCTGTCGTACGCCGAGCTGGCCGGCAGCATTCCCGTCGCCGGCTCCTCCTACTCGTATGCGTACGCAACGATGGGCGAGCTCGTCGCCTGGGTCTGCGGCTGGTGTCTGGTGCTGGAGTACGGCGTCTCGGTGGCCGCCGTGGCCGTCGGCTGGGGCGAGTACCTCAACGAGCTGCTCAACGGGACCATAGGCGTCACCGTGCCGGCCGTGCTGTCCTCGGCTCCCGGTGAGGGCGGCATCATCAACCTGCCCGCGCTGATCGTCGTCCTGCTGGCGATGGTGTTCCTGCTCGGCGGCGTCCGCGAGTCCGCCCGCGCCAACACGATCATGGTCGCGGTCAAGATCGCCGCGCTGGTGCTGTTCTGCGCGGTCGGCTTCACGGGCTTCAAATCCGGCAACTACGAGGACTTCATGCCGCTCGGCATGGCGGGCGTGAGCGCCGCGGGTGCGACGCTCTTCTTCTCGTACATCGGCTTCGACGCCGCCTCCACCGCCGGTGAGGAGGCCAAGGACCCCAAGCGGGACCTGCCGCGGGCGATCATGCTCTCGCTGATCATCGTGACCGCGCTGTACGTGCTCGTCGCGGGTGTCGCCGTCGGCGCCTGGAACTGGACCAAGTTCGAGGGCTCCGAGGCCTCCCTCGCCGCGATCATGAACGACGTCAGCGGCCAGGGCTTCTGGGGCACCCTGCTCGCCCTCGGCGCCGTCATCTCCATCGCGAGCGTCGTGCTCACCGTGCTCTACGGCCAGACCCGCATCCTGTTCGCGATGTCCCGTGACGGACTGGTCCCGAAGGCACTCGGCAAGGTCCACCCGAAGACCGGTGCGCCGCGCCTCAACACGATCATCGTGTCGCTGTTCTGCGGGGCGCTCGCCGCCCTCATCCCGCTGGGCAAGCTCGTCGACGCCACCAGCATCGGCACGCTGTTCGCCTTCGCCCTGGTCAACATCGCGGTGATCGTCCTGCGTTACCGGCGACCCGAGCTCGAGCGCACGTTCAGGGTGCCGTTCGGGCCGGTGCTGCCGGTGCTGGGCTTCCTGTTCTGCGCGTACAACATGTTCAGCCTCGACACCGTCACCTGGGTCGTCTTCGGGTTCTGGATGGCCGCCGGTCTCGTGGTCTACTTCGGGTACGGCTACCGCCGTTCGCGCCTCGCCACAGCGGGCGCCCCAGTCGCACCAGAAGTGAAGTGAACCACCCGCAGTGCTGAACGATCTCGACGAACGCATCGTGCACGCCCTCGCCGAGGACGCCCGCCGCTCCTACGCGGACATCGGGCAGCTCGTCGGCCTGTCCGCGCCCGCCGTGAAACGGCGCGTGGACCGGCTGCGCGCCACCGGGGCCATCACCGGATTCACCGTCCGGGTGGACCCCTCGGCGCTCGGCTGGGAGACCGAGGGATTCGTCGAGATCTACTGCCGGCACAACACCTCGCCGGACACCATCCGGCGGGGCCTGGAGCGCTACCAGGAGGTCGTGGCCGCCTCCACCGTCACCGGGGACGCCGACGCGGTCGTGCAGGTCTTCGCCTCGGACATGCGGCACTTCGAACGGGTCCTGGAACGGATCGCGGGGGAGCCGTTCGTGGAGCGGACCAAGTCGGTGCTGGTGCTCTCGCCCTTGCTGCGGCGGTTCTCGTCCGGGTCGCCGACGTAGTGGATCAGCCGCTGGCCGGTGGGGGCTTGTCGCGCCCCGTGGCGGAGCCGCTTTCCGACACGGCCCCGCGCCCCTCGAGGGCGTCTTCGCCGGCCTTTCTCACCATGCGCCGGACAGCCCATGCGTGGCCGCGCGTTCCGATCACCAGCAGCCGGTAGAGGCGGCCCGTCGCCCCGGGAAACGCGGCCCTGCTCTCGGCCTCAACCCGGGTGCGGTCGGCTCCCGCCTCTTCCAGTCGGAAGACCAGGACGTACGTCGAGAAGCGATGACTTCCGGCGAGGGCCAGCTCCCTGCCCGGCACCGAGGTGACCACATGGAACCCGGGGTGGTCGAAGGTCTCGCCGAGGGCACGCCAGACGGCGTCAGGCGACGCGGCGACGAGCGACGTGTGCGTGTCGATGTACGGCAGGTCGAAGATCTCGGTGGCGTCCATGCAGGGAGTCTGGCGCGCGGGCTCGCGCCTCGGCGTCCTCCCGGGGGCCGACGTCGGTCGCCGCTCGGCGGAGGCGCCCGGCCCGCCGCTCCTCCCTGCCGATGATTTCGGCTGCGCTCCCGCGCCCCGCCCGCCTACCATCGATGCCATGACCTGGCGACATTGATCCACCAGCCGTGCCTCCCGAGGGCCGCCTCGGACGCCGTACCCCCGGTGTCCGAACAGTCCCTGCGGGAAGGCCTCATGACACTCTCACCTGCGCGTGTGCCCACCACCGGTGTCCGGCGGCTCACGGCCACGCTGTACGGCTACTCGTTCCTCGACGACTTCGTCCTGCTCTACCCGGTGTACGCGCTGCTGTTCGCCGACACCGGGCTGTCGCTCTGGCAGATCTCCTCCCTGTTCGCCCTGTGGTCCATCACCGGCGTCGTGCTGGAGGTTCCCTCCGGCGCCTGGGCCGACACGGTCTCGCGACGGCGGCTGTTGTGGCTCGGCCCGCTGCTCACGGCCGTCGGCTTCGGGCTGTGGGTGCTGCTCCCCTCGTACGGGGCCTTCGCCCTCGGCTTCGTCCTGTGGGGTGCCGGCGGAGCGCTCGGTTCCGGTGCGCTGGAGGCGCTGGTCTACGACGAGCTGGACCGCCTGGGTGCCGCCGACCGGTACGCGCGGGTGATGGGCCGCGCCCGGGCCGCGCGACTGGTGGCCACGATGGCCTCCGCCGGCCTCGCCGCACCCGTCGTCGCGCTGGGCGGCTACCCGGCCGTAGGTGCGGCGAGCATCCTGGCCTGTGTGCTGACCGCCGCCACGGCGACCCGCTTCCCGGAGCACCGGGCGCGGCCGGAGAAGGGGGAGGACAGCTGGGCGACGACCCTGCGGACCGGGCTCGCCGAGGTCCGCGCGGACCGTTCCGTGCGCGGTGCGCTGCTGCTGGTCCCCGCCGTCGCCGCCGTGTGGGGCGCACTCGACGAGTACACCCCGCTGCTGGTCCGGGACATCGGCGTCGCCGAGGCCACCGTCCCCTATCTGATCCTGCTGATCTGGGCCGGCGTCACCGCCGGAAGCCTCCTGGCCGGACCGGCCGAACGCCTCGGCACGCGAGGGCTCGCGGCGCTGCTCGCGGGCGCCGCGCTCGCCCTGGCCGTGGGAGCCGCGGCCGGCACACTGGCCGGCATCGCCCTCGTCGGCCTCGCCTTCGGCGGGTTCCAGCTGGCGGAGGTGCTGGCCGACGTCCGTCTCCAGCACCGGATCGACGAGTCCCGCCGGGCCACCCTGACCTCGGTCGCGAGCCTGGGCACCGAGCTGGTCACGGTCGCCACCTTCGGCCTGTACGCGCTGCTCGGCACGGGGCGGCGCACAGCACGGTCTTCGCCGTGCTGGCGATCCCGTACGCGGTGACCGCGCTGGCGCTGGCTAGAAGTCGGGCCGCCAGGGCACGACCGTGAAGCCCCCGGTGCCCTTCCTGACCTTCTCGAAGGGCGCCGAACTCACGCACTTGGGCAGCTCCTTGGTCTCGACGGGGTTGCCCGTCGAAGCCCAGCTGTAGCCCAGCCGGTCGTGCCGGCCGAGGTCGTGGACGGTCACGCCGACCCGTTTGCCCTCGGCGCCCGGCAGGTCGGATTCAGTGATCACACCGGAGACGACGGCCACCTTGCCGCCGGTCAGCAGGCAGTCGACCCTCGCCTTCGCCCGGGCGCCCTCACCGTCCAGGTAGTGGCTGAACTCGAACGTGCCGGTGGCCTTCGTCGGGTCGGCCGTGTCCTTCGCCGCCAGATGCGCGTCGAAGGAGAAGGTGATGTCGTCACCGGCCGAGCGGTACAGCTTGGCGGTGCCGGTGAGGGCCGCGGCCTCCCGCCGGCCCGGTTCATCCGACGCGGTGGCGACGGCCGAGGCGGCCCCGGCGGTGAGCAGCAGTGCGCAGCCCAGCACGACGATCTTCGTACGGCGGTTCATCGCGGTCCTTTCCGCAGGTCAATCGGACACGCACCACTCTCCCGACGCCGCGCCCGCAGTACATCGCGCCGGGGGCGGGACCCCGCCTCCGCCGTCCGGCGGGGATGCCGCCCCGCCCTGCGCCCCCAGGACGAGTGGGCCTACGCCCGCGGTCGCGCAACGAATCGCCGTCCACCCCTCGTCGCACGCAACGAACAGCTCACCGGCGCGCAACGGCTCCTTCTTGTCCGCCCCGCTCGGCCGCCCGTACCGTCTACGTGGCCCCTACACGGCACTCCTGCCCCCCCTTCCTTCCGGTGAGGAACACGCATGCGCACCGCACTGCTCCAGAGCTCCGGCCGCCCCGGCTCCACCGTCGAGAACCTCAAGGTCCTCGACGAGGCCGCGGGCCGTGCCGCCGCCGCGGGCGCCGGGCTGCTGGTCGCGCCGGAGATGTTCCTGACCGGGTACGCGATCGGCGACGACATCGCCCGCCTCGCAGAGCCCGCCGACGGCGAGTGCGCGGACGCGATCGCCGAGAGCGCGACACGGCACGGTCTGGCGATCGCCTACGGCTACCCCGAGCGGGCCGGAGACACCGTCTTCAACTCCGCCCAGCTGATCTCCGCCGACGGCACCCGGCTCGCCAACCACCGCAAGACCCACCTCTTCGGCTGCTTCGAGCGCGACCACTTCACGCCGGGCGACGGGCCGGTCGTCCAGGCCGAGCTCGACGGCCTCCGCGTCGGCATCCTGATCTGCTACGACGTCGAGTTCCCGGAGAACGTCCGCGCCCACGCCCTGGCCGGAACGGACCTCCTGATCGTGCCGACGGCGCAGATGCACCCGTTCCAGTTCGTCGCCGAGTCGATGATCCCGGTGCGCGCCTTCGAGAACCAGATGTACGTGGCGTACGTCAACCGGGTCGGCCGGGAAGGGGAGTTCGAGTTCGTCGGCCTCTCCACCCTCGCCGGACCCGACGGGGTCGCGCGCACCCGTGCCGGGCGCGGGGAGGAACTCGTCCTCGCCGACACCGACCCCGTCTTCCTCGCCGCCTCCCGTGAGGAGAACCCGTATCTGAAGGACCGCCGCCCCGGTCTCTACGGGTCCCTGATCTGAGCCTCCGCCCCCCCCCGCAGCCCCTGTTTGTGCAAGGAGTCCGTACCCCATGACGTCCACGGTGCCCAACGCCGTCCAGCACGCCGACGAGCAGCAGCCGCCGATCACCATGTTCGGCCCGGACTTCCCGTACGCGTACGACGACTTCCTCGCCCACCCGGCGGGGCTCGGCCAGATACCGGCGACCGAGCACGGCACCGAGGTCGCGGTCATCGGCGGCGGGCTGTCCGGCCTCGTGGCCGCGTACGAGCTGATGAAGATGGGCCTCAGGCCCGTCGTCTACGAGGCGGACGAGATCGGCGGCCGACTGCGAACCGTCGGCTTCGAGGGCTGCGACCCGGCCCTGACCGCCGAGATGGGCGCGATGCGCTTCCCGCCGTCCTCCACGGCCCTGCAGCACTACATCGACCTGGTGGGCCTTCGGACCCAGCCCTTCCCGAACCCGCTCGCCGAGGCCACCCCCTCGACCGTCGTGGACCTCAAGGGCGAGTCGCACTACGCCGAGACCGTCGACGACCTGCCCCAGGTCTACCGGGACGTCGCCGCGGCCTGGAACAAGTGCCTGGAAGAGGGCGCCGACTTCTCCGACATGAACCGGGCGATGCGCGAGCGGGACGTGCCGCGCATCCGTGAGATCTGGGCGCAGCTCGTCGAGCGGCTCGACAACCAGACCTTCTACGGCTTCCTCTGCGACTCCGAGGCCTTCAAGTCCTTCCGGCACCGCGAGATCTTCGGTCAGGTCGGCTTCGGCACCGGCGGCTGGGACACCGACTTCCCCAACTCCATCCTGGAGATCCTGCGCGTCGTCTACACCGAGGCCGACGACCACCACCGCGGCATCGTCGGCGGCTCCCAGCAGCTGCCGCTGCGCCTGTGGGAGCGCGAGCCGGAGAAGATCGTCCACTGGGCGTACGGCACCTCGCTCGCCAAGCTCCACGACAACGGCGAGCCCCGCCCGGCCGTGACCCGGCTGCACCGCACGGCGGGCAACCGGATCACCGTGACCGACGCGAACGGCGACATCCACACCTACCAGGCGGCCGTGTTCACCGCCCAGTCCTGGATGCTGCTGTCGAAGATCGCCTGCGACGACTCGCTCTTCCCGATCGACCACTGGACGGCCATCGAGCGGACCCACTACATGGAGAGCTCGAAGCTCTTCGTGCCCGTCGACCGGCCGTTCTGGCTCGACAAGGCCGTCGACGACAGGGGAAACCAGACCGGCCGGGACGTCATGTCGATGACGCTCACCGACCGTATGACGCGCGGGACCTACCTTCTGGACGACGGTCCGGACAAGCCGGCGGTCATCTGCCTCTCGTACACCTGGTGCGACGACAGCCTGAAGTGGCTGCCGCTGTCCGCGGGCGAGCGCATGGAGGTCATGCTGAAGTCGCTCGGCGAGATCTACCCGAAGGTCGACATCCGGAAGCACATCATCGGCAACCCGGTGACCGTGTCGTGGGAGAACGAGCCGTACTTCATGGGCGCGTTCAAGGCCAACCTCCCCGGCCACTACCGCTACCAGCGGCGCCTGTTCACCCACTTCATGCAGGACCGGCTGCCCGAGGACAAGCGGGGCATCTTCCTCGCCGGTGACGACATCTCCTGGACGGCCGGCTGGGCCGAGGGCGCGATCCAGACCGCGCTGAACGCGGTCTGGGGCGTCATGCACCACTTCGGCGGGGCGACCGACGCGACCAACCCGGGGCCGGGTGACGTCTACGACGAGATCGCGCCGGTGGAACTCCCGGAGGACTGACGGGCTCGGGCCGCGCGGGCGGCTCGACCGAGGCGTGAGCGCGCCCGCCGCACCCGCCGCACCGGTCGTGGTGGCGGGCGGCGCCCGACGTCCGGTACCGGATCGGGGGTGTCGGCGTCGTTGTCCCGCCCTTCGGCCGGCGGTCTGCGGCGGATCACCAGGGCGATCGCGGCGGCGATGGCGCTGACGGACACGGCGAGTCCGCCCAGGCCGTTGATCGCCTCGGTCACCTGCCGCCACAGGTCTCTGGCCCACGAGAGCCAGTCGTCGTCCTCGGGCGGCGCCGCGTCCACGCTCCAGATCAGGGGCGGCTTCTCCACCAGCACCGTGTCGGTGTCACGGAAGTAGGAGGTCATGGTGAGCGCGATGCTGAACGTCCCCGCACGCTCGGCCCGCACCTCCCACACCCAGACGGCGACGTCCTCGCGGGTCAGAACGTGTTGGCGTTCCGACGACAGTGGCGTGCACCGCACACCGGCACCGGAGCAGTGCAGCTTCATCCCTATCTGGGTACCCGCGCTGACGACCGCCTGGGACTCGCCGGGGCCGGCGGCGGCCCGGGTGCCCGGAATCTCGACTCGGAACCGGCGTGGTGGAGCACCTGCCACGAGCCCCAGGGCCGGCGGGTTCGTGTGGACGACGGTGACGTCGAAGAGACGGCGACGCTCCCCCTCGATCTGCTCGGCATAGGAGAACTCGTCGGGCGGGGGCGCCTTTCCGGTCGCGGCACTACCGGGCCCGTCCTCGCTTCGCGTGACCACCCCGACGAAGCTCCCCCAGACCAGGGCGAGCAGCAGCCCGAGCGCCATCCAGGACACGCATCCCAGGGCATCGAGGACCAGGAGCACCGAGCTGCGTCGACGAGTCACCCACGCGCGTAATCCGACCATGCGCGCACAGCGTAGTGAACGACCCTGTCACCCCGGCCCGCGTCCGAAGCCGGCGCTCGGGCAGGAGAGCCGGGTCAGCTCGGCAGCGGGGTGAGCAGCATGCGTCCCGCGAACCCCACCGCCGCGTCCAGCCGCTCGGTGAACTCCTCGGCGACATCCGGCAGTCGGCGCAGCGCCCACAGCGCCCGCGCCGCCGACCAGGTGGCGTCCCGGGCCCGCTCCAGGCTCCAGGAACCGAGCAGATGGGTGAGCGGGTCGGCGATCTGGAGCAGGTCGGGGCCCGGCATCAGCTCTTCGCGGATGCGCTCCTCCAGCGAGACGAGGAGATCACCCACCCGATCGAACTCGTCCTCCAGATCGACGGGTTCGCAGCCGAGACTACGGCAGGCGTCCACCACGGCGAGCGCCAGATCGTGGCCGATGTGCGCGTTGATGCCCGCGAGGGCGAACTGCAACGGACGTACGCCGGGATGCCGGCGCATCTGGAACAGGGGCCGCCAGCAGGCGGGCGGGCGCCGCTCGTCCTCGGCTCTCTCCACCGCCGCGAGATACCGCTCCGCGAACCGCACGTCCAGCGCGATCGCCGCCCGCGCGTCCGGGAACCGACCGCCGTCGATGTGCCGGTCGACGGCCTCCGTGACGGTGAGGTAGACGCGGTTGAAGACCGCCACTCCGTCGCGTTCGGGCAGGGTCGCGTGGAGGGCGCGCATACGGGAGATGACGGCGTCCACGGGTGTGGTGAATTGTTCGCATTGCGCCATGGGGGCAGAGTCCCAGCTTTAGGCTGGCACAAGTGTCGGCGGGCCCGGCGCTTCCCCAGAACGGGGGAACGCGCTCGCTGTTGGGGGAGGGGGAGCAGGACCGTGCCAGGCTTACGTGCCCAGCGACTGGCCGCACGCAGGTCCGAGCGCAGGAGGGCGGCCCGGCGCCAAGCCATGGTCGTGGCGGCCTGTGTCGTGGTCGCCGTCGGCGCCGCGACCGGCATGATCTCCGCGCTGGACGACAGAGGACGCTCCGACGAGGCCAGGCCGCCCGAGGTGACGCGCTCGCCGAGCCTTGAGTCCCTGCCGCTCGTGCCCTCGCCGTCCCCCTCGGCCACGAAGTCCCCCTCGCCGACGCCCGCTTCACCGACCCCGAGGAAGAAGGCGGGCCCCTCGAGCCCCACGCCTTCGCCGACCAGGACCGAACAGACCCGGCAGCCGCCCGCTCCGTCCGCGCGTCTGTACCGCCACCCCGACTCCCAGGTGCTGGAGTGGGTCCGCGGCAACTCCGGCGACCCGCGGTACGCCGTCATCGAGGCCCGTATCGCCGCCCAGCCGGCCGCGGTGTGGTTCGCCGACTTCACGCCGGACACCATCACCGCCCGGGTCCGCGCGGTCACTTCGGGCGGGTCGGCGCTGGGGCGGGTGCCGGTGGTCGTGCCGTACGCCATCCCGGACCGGGACTGCGGCGGGTACTCCCAGGGCGGGGCGCCCGACCTCGACGCCTACGACGCCTGGATCGACAGGTTCGCCGCCGGGCTCGGCTCCGGCGACGTCATCGTGATCCTGGAGCCCGACTCCGTCGCCCAGTCCGAGTGCCTCTCCGCCACTGAACGCGCGGACCGCTTCGCCTCGTTGGCCCGCGCGGGCCGCGCCTTCAAGACGGCGAACCCGAAAGCGCGCGTCTACTACGACGCCGGGCACTCCGGCTGGAACGCGCCCGGCAAGCAGGCGGAGTGGCTGCGGCGGGCCGGCGCCGCCTCGGCCGCGTCCTCCGACGGCGTCTTCAGCAACGTCTCCAACTTCCACGCCACCACCGACGAGATCGCCTACGACCGACAGGTCCTCGACGCCCTCGGCGGCCCCGCGAGCCTCGGCGCCGTCATCGACACCAGCCGCAACGGCGCCGGGGCCCCGGCCGACGGCGAGTGGTGCGACCCCGCCGGCCGCAAGCTGGGCCGGGCGCCCACCCTCGGCACGGGGGAGTCGCGGATCGACGGCTACCTGTGGGTGAAGCTGCCGGGGGAGTCGGACGGGTGCAAGGGGCGGCCGGGGACCTTCACGGCGTCGTACGCCTACGACTTGGCGCGCTGAGTCCCGTCGCCGGTGCGGCCCTCCTCGTCGTACGACGACGTGCCCTCGTCGAGCAGCGGGTGCTGCGTCTTGAGGTGGGCCGGGGCGAAGGCCCGCAGCGCGTGGTAGCCGGTGATGACGACGAGGGTGCCCAGCGCGATGCCGCTGAGCTGGAAGGTGTCGGTGAACTCCATGGTGACGTCGCCGACGCCGATGATGATGCCCGCTGCGGCCGGGACGAGGTTGAGCGGATTGCGCAGGTCCACCCCGGCGTTGATCCAGATCTGCGCGCCGAGCAGGCCGATCATGCCGTACAGGATGACGGTGATGCCGCCGAGCACGCCGCCCGGGATGGCGGCCACGACCGCGCCGAACTTGGGGCAGACGCCGAAGAGCAGCGCGAAGCCGGCGGCGGCCCAGTAGGCGGCGGTCGAGTAGACGCGGGTCGCGGCCATCACGCCGATGTTCTCGGAGTAGGTGGTGTTGGGCGGGCCGCCCACCGACGTGGAGAGCATCGAGGCGACGCCGTCCGCGGAGATCGCGGTGCCCAGCTTGTCGTCCAGGTTGTCGCCGGTCATCTCCCCGACCGCCTTGACGTGCCCGGCGTTCTCGGCCACCAGGGCGATGACGACGGGCAGCGCCACCAGGATCGCCGACCACTGGAAGGACGGGCCGTGCAGATCCGGCAGGCCGATCCAGTCGGCCTTGCCGACGCCGGAGAGGTCCAGCCGCCAGTGGTCGGTGAGCTTGCCGCTCGCGTCGACCGAGTGGATCCGGCCGAAGATCCGGTCGAAGGCCCAGGAGATGCCGTAGCCGAAGACCAGGCCGAGGAAGATCGCGATGCGGGACCAGAATCCGCGCAGGCAGACCACCGCCAGACCGGTGAACAGCATCACCAGCAGCGCCGTCCACTGGTCCTGCGGCCAGTAGGTCGAGGCCGTCACCGGGGCGAGGTTGAAGCCGATCAGCATCACGACGGCGCCGGTGACGATCGGGGGCATCGTGAGGTGGATGATCCGCGCGCCGAAGCGCCGCACGGCGAGCCCGACCAGGAACAGCACGGCGCCCACGACCAGGACCGCGCCGGTGACGGTCGCGCTCGTACCGCCGTCGGCCCTGATGACCGCGGCGACACCGACGAAGGACAGGGAGCAGCCGAGGTAGCTGGGCACCCGGCCACGGGTGGCGAGCAGGAAGACGAGCGTCGCGACGCCGGACATCATGATCGCCAGGTTGGGGTCGAGCCCCATCAGGACCGGCGCCACGAAGGAGGCGCCGAACATGGCCACCACATGCTGGGCGCCGAGCCCGACGGTGCGGGGCCACGAGAGCCGTTCGTCGGGGCGGACCACCGCTCCGGGCGCCGGCGTGCGTCCGTCGCCGTGCAGTTTCCAGCGGACGCCGAGATCCATGATGCGGTTTCGCTTTCGTCGTGCCTGTGGGTGACCGGACCATTGTCAGGTACGTGGAGAGTCGTTCCGGCCGGGGCTGACCAGGACCGATCGCGCTGTGGAGCGAGACCTTCAGGGGCGCGGGTCGGCGACCGCCGCGTCCGGGCGGCCGACCTTCGGGCGGTCGCGGTCCCCGGCGCGCAGGACGCGGGCGAACACCACGAGGCCCGAGGACAGCACGGTCACCAGGCAGAAGGACACCAGCAGACTGGTGGCCTGGGCGATTCCACCGATCGCGCTCGGGGCGATCAGCCCCGAGGTGTAGGTGATCGTCGCGACGCCCGCGATGGCCAGTGAGGGGTTGCTGCCGCTGCGGCCCGCGGCGGCGAAGCACAGCGGCACGACCACCGCGATGCCCAGACCCAGCAGCGCGAACCCTGCCATCGCGGGGGCCGGTCGGTCCGACAGCACGATCAGCAGTCCGCCGAGCGTCGCGAGGAAGCCGCTGCACCGGACCGTGCGCACCGCGCCGTAGCGGTCCACCACCCGGTCGCCGACGAACCGGGCGAGCGCCATGGTGAGCGTGAAGCCGGTCGTGCACGCGGCCGCGAGACCGGCCGAGGTGTCCAACTGGTCCCGCAGATAGACCGCCGACCAGTCCAGGCTCGCGCCCTCCGCGAAGACCGCGCAGAACCCGACCGCGCCGATGAGCAGCGCCGACCGGGGCGGCAGCGCGAACCGGGGCGGCGGCTCCTCGTCCTCGGTGGGCTGGAGGTCGAGCACCCACTGACAGGCCACGACGCCGAGGGCGGTGAGGGTCACCGCGGCGAGCGCGTGGTGCAGCCGGGCGTCCGAACCGAGGTGCGCCGCGAACGTGCCGGCGGCCGAGCCGATCAGGGCGCCCGCGCTCCACATGCCGTGCAGCCCGGACATGATCGACCGGCCGAGGCGGTTCTCGACCTCGACGCCGAGCGCGTTCATCGCCACGTCCGCCATGCCCGCCGTGGCGCCGTAGACGAACAGGGCCAGGCACAGCGTCAGCAGGTTGGGGGCGAGGGAGGGCAGGGTCAGGGCGAGTGTCCACAGCGCGATCAGTCCGCGCAGGGCGTTGCGGGCGCCGAAGCGGTGCGTGATGCTGCCCGCCAGCGGCATCGCGACGGAGGCGCCGAGGGCCGGGAAGGCGAGCGCCAGTCCCAGCTGGCCCGCGCCCACCCCGGCGTGGTCCTGGATCCAGGGCACGCGCGTCGCGAACGAGCCGGTGACCGCGCCGTGCACGGCGAAGACGGCCGCCACGGCGTACCGGGCGCGCCGCACCTCGCGCAGTTCGTGGACCACCTCACTCATTGTCCGGCCCCTCCCGGTCTTCGCTGTCCGCTCGTCACTCGCGGGTCGTTCCTCGCCCTGTGCCGACGTCGCTCGGACGCCGCGCGTAAACTATCAGGGTCCCTGCCTGATAGATAGGGGACATCCCGGTCATCCCAACCGCACGGCTCCGCTGATCTGGAAGGATCCCGGCATGCCCGCATCCCCGAGTACCGCCCGGGTCATCAACGACCGGCTCGCCCTGCGACTGCTCCAGCAGGAGGGCCCGTTGACGGCAGGGCAGTTGAAGCAGCTGACCGGCCTGTCCCGGCCGACCGTCGCCGACCTCGTCGAGCGCCTCACCGACGCCGGACTCGTCGCGGTGGTCGGCGAGGCCGGGGAACAGCGGCGCGGGCCGAACGCCAGGCTCTACGGCATCGTCGCCGACCGCGACCATCTGGCGGCGCTGGACGTGCGTACCGAAGGGGTCTCCGTGGTGGTGTCCGACCTGGTCGGGGCCGTGCTCGCCGAGGCGTCGGTGCCGATCGGCGGTGACACGGGGACCGGGCCCGCGGTGGAGCAGGCGGTGACGCTGGTGGAACGGGTCGCGAAGGAGGCTGGGGCGGACCGGCTCCACACGGTGGGTATCGGCGCACCTGGCCTGATCGACCCGGCGACCGGCGAGCTGCGCGACTCCTCCGGCCTGCCCGCATGGCACCGCCGCCTGGTGGCGGCGCTCCAGGAACGGTTCCCCGAGGCCCGCGTCAACGTCGAGAACGAGACCAACCTCGCCGCCCTCGCGGAACAGCGCGACGGAGTGGCCCGGGACCGCGACACCTTCGTGCTGCTGTGGCTCGGCCACGGCACGGGCGCGGCCGTGGTCCTCGACGGCGCGCTGCGCCGGGGAGCCTCCGGCGGAACCGGAGAGATCGGGTTCCTGCCGGTGCCCGGGGCGTCGGGACCACCGTCGGCGGTGGACTGCGCGGGCGGGTTCCACTCACTGGCGGGGTCGGCGGCGATCGTGGAGCTGGCGTGGACGTACGGCCTGACCGTCGAGGGCGCCTCCGTGCACGAACCGCCGGCCGCCGGCGTCGTCAGGGCGGCTGTGGGGCTGGTGACGGAGGCGAGCGCGGCGCACGCCGACGCCGGCAGGGCCTGCGAGGCGTCCGGCGAGCCGTCCCGCCAGGCCGACGGCGTCGTCTCCCCGGGAGCCTGCGGCGACACCGCCTCGGCCGAGCGCTTCCTCGACGCCTTCGCCGACCGCCTCGCCCTCGGGGTCGCCTCCGTCGTCGCCATTCTCGACCCCGGCTGTGTGGTCCTCGGCGGGGAGGTCGGGCGGGCCGGCGGGGAGGTGCTCGCCGGGCGGGTGGAGGAGCGGGTCCGGCGGATGTCGCCGCTGGCGACGGCGGTGCGGCCCACCGCCCTCGGCGGTGGCGCGGTCCTGCGCGGAGCGCTGCTCACCGCGCGGGACGCCGCGCAGGACGAGCTGTTCGCGCCGCCGCAACGGTGACCCGTCCGGCGGCGCCACCTCGCCCGGCTGTCCGTCGCAGGCGCCGTTCGGCCGACGAGGCGGCCTCCCGGAAGCCTCGGGTCAGCGGGCTCCGCCCACCGCGGACCGGCGCTCCAGGTACTCCTCGAACGTCCCCTTGCCCACCGCCTGCTCCGGCGCCAGATGTCCACCCGAGCGGAAGCCGTCGTACGCCTTCCCCCGCAGCGGCACGCGCAGTACGAGCCGCCTGCGCCCGGTTGCCCTGAGATACGCGCGGGCCAGCGAGTCGAAGGTCCGTACCTCGGGGCCGCCCATGTCCTCGACCCGCCCGGCCGGGGCGCTCAGGGCCAGTTCGGCGAGCCGGTCCGCGACCTCGGCGACCTCGACGGGCTGGTCCTTCACATGGGCCGGCAGCAGCACCACAGGTGACCTGGACAGGATCCCCAGCACACGCACCAGCAGATCGTGGAACTGGGTCGCGCGCAGCACCGTCCAGCCGAGCCCCGACTCCTCGACCAGCCGCTCCACCGCGAGCTTGGTCTTGTAGTAGCCGAACGGCACCCGGTCGACGCCGACGATCGAGATGTACACGAGATGCCGTACGCCGCCCCTGCGCGCCGCGGCGATCAGGTGCGCCGCCGCCTCCTCGTCACCGCCGCCCGTCGAGGTCGCGCAGTGCACGACCGTGTCCACGCCGTCCATCGCCGCGTCCAGGACGGGGCCGCCCTTGCGCAGGTCGACGGCGTACGGCTGGGCGTGCCGGCTGAGCACCCGCACCTCGTGCCCGTCCGCCCGCAACCGCTCGGTGACGAGCCTGCCGAGTGTGCCGGTACCGCCGGTCACCAGGATCGTGGTCATGCCGTTCAGCCCCTTCGGACGCCGGGCGCTCCCGACTGGAGCGCCCCTCACCAGCTGGGACCGAGTACCCCACGTGAAATGTGACAGCCGCGGACGGTCTTTCCGGCGACTTCGCTACGCCCGCGCCAGCTGACGGCGTACGAAGTCCAGCTTGTCCGGGTTCACCACGGCCCACGCCCGCGCGACCAGCCCGTCCCGCGCCTCGAACGTCACCACCGAGAGCAGCGCGTCGCCCTCCCACGCGGCCAGCGCGGTCGCTCCATTGATCTCGACCGCCGTGAAGTGCACACCGGTCAGGAACGTCCGCGTCGCACCCGCCAGGAAGCGGAACACCTTGTCCCGGCCCTCGATCGGCCGCCGGGCCGCGCTGACCTTGCCGCCGCCGTCGCTCGACCAGACGACGTCGGCCGCAAGCAGCTTCTCCAGCCCACCGAGATCACCGTCACGGGCCGCCGTGAGGAACGAGCGGACCAGCTCCTCCTGCCGCTCGGGAGTCGACTCGAACCGCGCCCGCTCCTCACCCACCCGCCGGACCGCCCGCCGGTACAGCTGGCGGCAGTTGGCCTCGGCCAGATCCAGCGTCTCGGCGATCTCCCGGTGGCCGTACGCGAACGCCTCCCGCAGCACATACACGGCACGCTCGGTCGGGGTGAGCCGCTCCAGCAGCACCAGCATCGCCATGGACACGGCATCCCGCTGCTCGGCGGATTCCAGCGGCCCGAGCACGCCGTCCGAGGTGACCACGGGCTCCGGCAGCCAGGGCCCGACGTACTGCTCGCGCCGGGCCCTCGCCGAGGTCAACCGGGTGAGGCAGAGGTTGGTGACGACCTTGGCGAGCCAGGCCGCCGGGTACTCGATGGCGGTACGGTCCGCACCGCTGAAGCGCAGATACGCGTCCTGGACGGTGTCCTCGGCCTCCTCGGCCGAGCCCAGCATGCGATAGGCCAGGCCGAACAGCCGGGGGCGATGGGTCTCGAACTCGTCGGCGATCGCGGCGGTCATGCCCTCACCCTGCCAGAACCGCAGGTGGCGGGTTGGGAGACCCGGCGGCGGGCAAGGGCCGTCGTCACCGCCGCCGGGCCGACTGCGCGGGGCTCAGCAGGCTCCGAGGTCCTGCCACACGCCCCACTCGCCGGTGGTGCCGGGCTGCTCGCCCTTCGTCCACCACCTGGCCTTCCACGAGTGCCCCGCATGGGACACCGTGCTACCTCCGCCGTACTCCGTCGTGGCGTTCCAGGCGGAATGCGCGCACCGTCCACTGGAAGAGGTCGGGGAGGGGGACGGGGTTCCCGCGCCCGGCTCCACGACGGTCGTCCCGCGTGCCAGGTCCCCGGCCAGCGCGTACGTCCTCCCGCCGAACGTCACCGTCCAGTTGGACGGCGTCGACACCGGCAGGTAGTACACGAGGTCCAGCTCCACCGACGCCCCGGGAGCCAGCGTCTGCCGGCCCGGCAGCTTCAACGACACACGGTGGTGGTCGCCCTTCAGCCCGCCGACGTTGCTCCCCGAGTGGTCGCTGCGGATCACCGAAGTCCCCCAGCCCGACTGGTCCTTGGCGTTTCCGGGCGCTGAGGTGCCGTAGTCGAACTGGAACTCCGTGCCGCCGGGCAGCGTCGCCGTCGAGTGGTTGGTGATCCTCAGCTTGGGGCTGATGGGGTAGTTGGAGTCGCCGAGCGGGAACTGCCCGAACTCGACGTCGATGTCCAGTGCCTCGGCCGGCAGATCGACCGTCGACCGCTTCGCGCCGTACGGGGAGGCTGACTTGAACTTCTCGTACATCGCGGAGGTCAGCGCCGCCCCGGGCTCGTACTGCCCCTTGCCCGCGTTCCAGCCGTAGTCGCCGGCCAGCTCCCACACCATCGTGCCGCCGATGCCGTGGTCGACGACGTAGTCGGCCTTGGCGTTCACCGACTGCTCGTCCTCGGTGGACAGGAAGACCTTCTTCTCGGCGTTCCACAGCCAGGACGCGACCAGGGTCGAGTCGTACTTCCGCGCATACGTGCCGGTCAGCTGAGTGCCGGCCGGGAAGCCGTACCGCGTGACGTAGTCCCCGACGACCCCCTTCTCCAGGTTCTTGGCGTGCCACATCGGGTTCGAACCCGCCGGCGACTCCTTGCCGTCGGTGTCGAGGTCGTGCCAGAGGTTGTCGATCCCGACGGCTCCGTCACCGCACTTGGTCAGTCCGGAGCCCGCCGGGCAGGCCGTCGAGGGAGCCCTGCCCCACAGACCGTCCGTGCCGCCCGTGACGTTCTTGAACCCCCTGGTGTAGTAGGGGAGCCCGATGTTGATACGGCCCGCGGGCATCGAACCGCGGAAGTAGTGGTACGCCCAGTCGGTGTTCAGATAGCCGATTCCGCCGTACTGGGACGTGGAATAGACACCCGCCGCCGCGAGTTCGGCGTCCTTTCCGTCGTCGAAGAGGGAGGCGTTCGGCCCGACGTACTCGTTCCAGGCGCCGTGCAGGTCATACGACATGATGTTGACGTAGTCCAGGTACTTCTGGACCTGGAACGTCTCCATGCCGCGCAGTAGATATCCGGAGGAGGGCGCCGCGACGGAGAGGAGATAGTGGACGCCGTCCGCCGCGCCCGCGCGGTCGAGCTTCTCGCGCAGGGTCTTCATCAGGGCGGCGTAGCCCTTGACCAGGCCGGACCGGCGGGCGTTGGACAGGGACCAGTCGAGCGGGTGGCCCGCGTCCTTCATGGACGTCGGGTACTCGTAGTCGATGTCGACGCCGTTGAAGCCGTACTTCCTGATGAACTCGACCGCCGAATCGGCGAACGTGTCGATGCCGGGCTGATTGACCGAGCCGTCGGCTTTCGTGGCCATCGAGTAGAAGCCGCCCGAGTTCACGCGCGTGCCGCTGTCGTCGAAGTATCCGCCGGTCTCGGCCCAACCGCCCACCGAGATCAGCGTCTTGACGTCCGGGTGCTGCTTCTTGAATTTGTTCAGCAGATTGAAGTGACCCTTGTAGGGGAACTCCGGGTCCGTCTCCGCGCCGCTCACACCGGGCCAGGTCATGCCCGTCGCCGGATTGGCCGCGCCGTCCGTGCCGACGGAGATCCTGTCGCTGCCGTCGATGTGCGCGAAGGCGTAGTTGAGGTGGGTGACCTTGTCCCACGGGATGTCCGGGGCGAGGTAGGCGGGTGTGCCGTCCCTGCCGGTGCGCCAGCCGGTGAAGTAGCCGATCACCCGTCGCTGGTGGTCGGCGCCCATCTTCTCCCGGCCGGCCGCGTCGTAGACCGAGCAGTAGGGGACGTCGACGCCCGGCGTCCGGTAGAGGCCGTCGGGGCGACAGGACTCCTGGCCGGCGGCGTGCGAGACGGTCGCCGGGAGGCCGGCGAGGACCAGGCCGGCGACGGTGCCGAGGGCGGCGAGCAGGGCGGGTCTCGTCCGGTTGCGTGAGGCTCGGTTGCGTGAGGGGGACAGCAAGTCGGTTCCTCTCCACGGAAGTTGCGCAGACCCTAGAGAGGACTAGACCAGTGAGTCAATAGGTATGGACCAATCCGGGAGTGGAGAAGTCCAGCCAGGTGGCCTGTGAGCCACCCCACAGAATTCGTCCGTATGGACGCCGATCAGGCGTGGCACACTGGCTCTGTACCAGAAGCAGCGCACTCCGGGGTCGGTGAAAGTCCGAACCGGCGGTTACAGTCCGCGACCCGGTCGCTTCCAGCGGCCGGTTGACCAGGTGAAATTCCTGGACCGACGGTTAAAGTCCGGATGGGAGGCAGTGCGCGGCGGGCGGGCATTCGTGCGCGCCGCCGTATTTGGTTCGCCCTCGTGGCGAGCCCTGTCCGGCGTCGCCCTCGGTGTTCCTGCTCGTACGTTCTGTCGTCATCGACAGCCCCGGAGTCCGTGCCCGAATGAGGCAGGAGGACCCGGGAAGTGTTCACCGGAATCGTCGAAGAGCTGGGCCACGTCACGGCTGTCGAGACCCTCGACGACGCCTGTCGCTTCCGACTTCGCGGCCCCGTCGTCACCGACGGCGCGAAGCACGGCGACTCCATCGCGGTCAACGGCGTCTGCCTCACGGTCGTCGACCACGAGGGCGACGAGTTCACCGCCGACGTCATGGCCGAGACCCTGAACCGCTCCAGCCTGGGCGTTCTCGCCGTGGGCTCCCGCGTCAACCTGGAGCGCCCCACCGCCGTGGGCGCGCGTCTCGGCGGGCACATCGTGCAGGGGCACGTCGACGGCACCGGCGAGGTGCTGGAGCGCAAGCCCTCCGAGCACTGGGAGATCGTCAAGATCTCGCTCCCCGCGGACCTCTCCCGGTATGTCGTCGAGAAGGGCTCCATCACCGTCGACGGCATCAGCCTCACCGTCGTCGACGCCGGGCCCGACTACTTCACCGTCAGCCTCATCCCGACCACCCTCGACCTGACCACGCTCGGCCTGAAGCAGCCCGGCGACCCGGTCAACCTCGAGGTCGACGTCATCGCCAAGTACGTCGAGCGGATGCTGGGCGACCGGCTCTCCTCCGAAGGGGCGACGGCCAAGTGAACTCGCTGAACTCCGAGGCGTTCGCCCTGTTCGGCCAGCACATCCTCTGGTCGGACATGATCGGCAACCTCTTCGGCCTGGCCGCCCTCGCCCTTGGCTGGCGGCGGTCCATCTGGACCTGGCCCGTGCAGTTCCTGGCCGGCCTGATCCTCTTCGGGGCCTTCTTCGGCCACCTCACCGGCAGCGCGGGCAAGCAGGCGGTCGTCATGGTCGTCGCCCTCTTCGGCTGGTGGCAGTGGCAGCGCGGCAAGGGGCAGACGGAGGACGGCCACATCGCCGTACGGTTCGCCACCTGGCGCGAGCGCGGCGCGATGATCGCCGCGGCCGCCGTCGGCACCGTCGCGGTGGCGCTGCTCTTCAAGGCGTACCCCACCCTGTCCTGGGACCCCTGGCCCGACGCCTACATCTTCGTCGGCACCATCGTCGCCATGTACGCCCAGGCGCGCGGCATGGTCGAGTTCTGGTTCGCCTGGCTGCTCGTCGACCTGGTCGGCGTGCCCCTCAACTTCGCCAACGGCTACGCCTTCTCCGGCTTCGTCTACGTCATCTACGGCGCACTCGTCCTGTGGGGCATGCGCGACTGGTGGCTGCGCTCCCGCAGGAACGCGCGGCCCGTCCTGGAAGGAGCGCCGGCATGACCACGGCAGCGACCCTGTACAGCACCGAAGGTTTCGAGGACCTCCGCCTCGACCCGATCGAGCAGGCCATCGCCGACATCGCGGCCGGCCGCCCGGTCGTGGTCGTCGACGACGAGGACCGGGAGAACGAGGGCGACCTCGTCATCGCCGCCGAGCACGCGACCCCCGAGATCGTCGCCTTCATGATGAGCGAGTGCCGCGGCCTGATCTGCGCCCCCATGGAGCCCGAGGAACTGGAGCGGCTGGGGCTGCCGCAGATGGTCGAGGACAACACCGAGTCGATGAAGACCGCGTTCACGGTCTCGGTGGACGCCTCGGGCGCACACGGCGTGACCACGGGCATCTCGGCCTCCGACCGGGCCACCACGCTCCAGCTCCTGGCGAGCGGCAGCGCGCAGGCGTCCGACTTCGTCCGCCCCGGCCACATCTTCCCGCTGCGCGCCAGGCCCGGCGGCGTCCTCGTCCGCAACGGACACACCGAAGCGGCCGTCGACCTCGCCCGCCTCGCGGGGCTGCGCCCGGCCGGCGCCATCGTCGAGATCGCCGGCGAGGACGGCGAGATGCTGCGGCTGCCCGAGCTGATCCCGTTCGCCCGCAAGCACGGCCTGACGATCGTCTCCATCGAGGACCTGATCGCCTACCGCCGCGGCGCCGAGCGCCCGAAGCCGGCCCAGCAGGAGCCGTCCGCCTCCGCCGAGCAGCGGCTGCCGGCCCCGTCGAGCGTCCGCCGCGAGGCCGAGGTCCACCTGCCCACCGCCCACGGCGCCTTCACGGCGTACGGCTACCGCACCACCCTCGACGGCGTCGAGCACGTCGCCCTCGTCCACGGTGAGATCGGCGACGGCGAGGACGTCGTCGTCCGCGTCCACTCCGAATGCCTCACCGGCGACGTCTTCCACTCCCTGCGCTGCGACTGCGGCCCCCAGCTGGAGGCGGCCCTGGAGCGCATCCAGGCCGAGGGCCGCGGAGTCGTCGTCTACCTGCGCGGACACGAGGGCCGGGGCATCGGCCTGATGTCCAAGCTGCGCGCCTACGAACTCCAGGAGCGCGGCCGCGACACCCTCGACGCCAACCTCGAACTCGGCCTGCCCGCCGACGCCCGCGACTACGGCGCCGGCGCGCAGATCCTGGTCGACCTGGGCGTGCACAGCGTGCGCCTGCTGACCAACAACCCCGACAAGACCGACGCGCTCACCGGCCACGGCCTCAAGGTCACCGAGCGGGAGCCGATGCCCGTACAGGCGGGCGAGCACAACCTGACGTACCTGCGCACCAAGCGCGACCGGATGGGGCACGACCTGCCCTGGCTGGACCCGGCTCCCGGGGCCCCGGCCTCCCTGTCCACCTGCACCAACCAGTAAGAGCACACCGAGGAGACTCAAGAACGTGAGCGGCAAGGGCGCACCGGAGCTGTCCGTACGCAATGTGGGCGACCTGCGGGTCGCGGTCATCGCGGCGCAGTGGCACGAGAAGGTGATGGACGGTCTGGTGGACGGCGCGCTGCGCGCCCTGCACGACCTGGGAATCGACGAGCCGACCCTGCTGCGGGTCCCCGGCAGCTGGGAGCTGCCGGTCGTCGCCAAGGTCCTCGCGGGCCGCGGCTACGACGCGATCGTGGCCCTCGGCGTCGTCATCCGCGGCGGCACCCCGCACTTCGAGTACGTGTGCCAGGGCGTGACTCAGGGCCTCACCCAGGTCTCGGTGGACACCGGAGTCCCCGTCGGCATGGGCGTCCTCACCTGCGACACCGAGGAGCAGGCCCTGGACCGGGCCGGCATCGAGGGCTCCAGCGAGGACAAGGGCCACGAGGCGGTGACCGCGGCGGTCGCCACCGCCGCGACCCTCCGCTCAGTATCTGAACCGTGGCGTTAGGTGGACCGGCACTACGCGTAAAGTGGGCGCCACCATGTCCAAGAAGACGTTCGAGGAGCTGTTCACCGAGCTCCAGCACAAGGCCGCAAACGGCGACCCCGCCACTTCCCGCACCGCCGAGCTGGTCGGCAAGGGCGTCCATGCCATCGGCAAGAAGGTCGTCGAGGAGGCCGCCGAGGTCTGGATGGCCGCCGAGTACGAGGGCAAGGAAGCGGCCGCCGAGGAGATCTCGCAGCTGCTGTACCACGTCCAGGTGATGATGGTCGCTCGCGGCATCTCCCTGGACGACGTGTACGCCCACCTCTGAGCACCAGCACATCCGCACACCCGTAAGAGCGAACGAAGGAAGCCGACCTCATGCTGCGCATCGCCGTCCCCAACAAGGGTTCCCTGTCCGGCCCTGCGGCGGAGATGCTGCATGAGGCCGGCTACCAGCAGCGCCGCGAGTCCAAGGAACTGCGGATCGTCGACCCCGAGAACGACGTCGAGTTCTTCTACCTCCGCCCCCGCGACATCGCCATCTACGTCGCCTCCGGGCAGCTCGACATCGGCCTCACCGGCCGTGACCTGCTGATCGACTCCGGCGCCAACGCCGAGGAGATCCTGGCGCTCGGCTTCGCCCGCTCCACCTTCCGGTTCGCCACCAAGCCGGGCATCGTCGGCGACGACCTGGCGGACCTCAACGGCAAGACGGTCGCCACCTCCTACGAGGGCATCGTCGCCAAGCACCTCGCCGACCACGGCGTCGACGCCTCCGTCGTCCACCTCGACGGCGCCGTCGAGACCGCCATCCAGCTCGGTGTCGCCCAGGTCATCGCGGACGTCGTCGAGACGGGCACCTCGCTGCGCAACGCCGGCCTGGAGGTCGTCGGCGAACCGATCATGAAGTCCGAGGCCGTCGTCATCCGCCGCACCGGCGCGGACGGCGAGGAGGCTGCGGAGTCGAAGGTTCAGCAGTTCCTGCGCCGCCTCCAGGGCGTCCTGGTCGCGCGGACGTACGTGATGATGGACTACGACTGCCGGGTCGAGCAGTTGGAGAAGGCCGTGGCCCTCACCCCGGGCCTGGAGTCGCCGACCGTCTCGCCGCTGCATAACGAGGGCTGGGTCGCCGTCCGGGCCATGGTTCCGGCCAAGGAAGCCCAGCGCATCATGGACGACCTGTACGACATCGGCGCGCGGGCCATCCTGACCACGGCCATCCACGCCTGCCGCCTCTGACCCGAGGGGCCGTACACCGATGTCCTCCGAACTGCCCACCCTGCCCGTCACGTTCCGGCCGGGCCGCACCCGGGCCGTCCTGCTCTGCGCCGGCACCGCGATCTTCGTCGTCATCACGGCGGTCGCGCTGCTGCTGGAGAAGCTCGGCCCCGGCGAGCGCCTCAGCTTCATCTTCACCGGCGCCCTGATGTTCGGCGTGCTGGCCATGCTGGCGCGCGTGAAGGTCGTGGCCGAGGAGACCGGCGTCACCGTGGTGAACATCGCCACCAGGCGCCGCCTGGAGTGGGCGGAGATCGTTCAGGTGAACCTCCGTCCGGGCGACCCCTGGGTGTTCCTCAACCTCAGCGACGGCACCAGCCTGCCCGCGCTCGGCATCCAGCCGGGTATCGCCAAGCAGCGCGCCATCGCCGACGCACGCGCGCTGCGGGCGCTCGCCGAGGCCCGTGCCATCAAGGATCCCGAGGAGCACCAGGACTGACTCGGAGGCGTTCACCCTGCCGAAAATCCCGATGTCTTGATTAATCTGTTGGCGGAGGCGTTTTCTGGCGCCTCCGCCCCTGATGTTCCATCCGGTCCTCAGAGGCCCCCTGCAACCCGAGGAGTGATTCCTTCCAGCGATGGACGGATCGTCCTGTAGTACCTGCGCCGCCCCCTCCCGACATACCGGGGCGGCGGCATCATGAGCGTCTCCTTGCTGCTTCTGGCAGCCGCGTTCCTTCTGATTCTCGCCAACGGCTTCTTCGTGGCCGCCGAATTCGGCCTGGTCACCGTCGAGACGACGGACGCCGAGAAGGCAGCCGCCGAGGGTGACCGCCGCGCCCACCGGGTCGTCGAGTCCCTGAAGGAACTGTCCTTCCAGCTCTCCGGCACCCAGCTCGGCATCACCATCACCTCCCTGGTCGTCGGCATGCTCGCCGAACCGGCGCTCGCCGGGCTGCTCGGCGGGCCCTTCACCGCGATCGGCGTTCCCGAGGGCGCGGTGTCCGGTGTGGCCGTGGTCGTCGGCATGCTGCTGGCCTCGGCCGTGCAGATGGTGATCGGCGAGCTCGTGCCGAAGAACTGGGCGGTGTCCCGGCCGATGCAGGTCGCGCGCTTCGTCGCCGGCCCGCAGCACGCGTTCGCGCGGCTGTTCCGCCCGGTGATCGCCGGGCTGAACTCCGTCGCCAACCGGCTCGTACGCGCCATGGGCATCGAACCCGCCGAGGAGCTGGCCTCCGCCCGCACCCCCGGCGAACTCGTCTCCCTGGCCCGTCACTCCGCCCAGGCCGGCGCCCTGGAACAGGACACCGCGGATCTCTTCGTGCGGACCCTGTCACTCGGCGAGCTCACCGCGCAGCACGTGATGACCCCGCGCGTGAAGGTCAGCGCGCTCCAGTCGTCGGCGACGGCCGAGGACGTGGTGAACCTCACCCGCGCCACCGGTCTGTCCCGCTTCCCGGTCTACCGCGAGAAGATCGACGAGATCGTCGGCATGGTCCATCTGAAGGACGCGCTGGCGATCCGTTCGAGTGATCGTCTGCGCACCCCGGTCGGCCGTATCGCCCGTCCGGCGCTGCTGGTCCCCGAGACCCTGCCGGTCCAGCCCCTCCTCGCCCAGCTGCGCAGCGAGCAGCCCATCGCGGTCGTCGTGGACGAGTACGGCGGCACGGCCGGTGTGGTCACGCTGGAGGACATCGTCGAGGAGATCGTCGGTGAGGTCCGCGACGAGCACGACGGGCAGGACGTGCCCGAACTCGCCGCCGCCGCGCCGGAGGACGGCCGGCCCGCCTGGGACGCCGACGGCAGCTGCCGTGTCGACATCCTCCAGCGCATAGGACTCGACGTGCCCGAGGGGCCGTACGAGACCGTCGCCGGACTCGTCGCCGACCTGCTGGGGCGCATTCCGGCCGTCGGCGACAAGGCGGATCTGCCGGGCTGGCGGCTCTCGGTGCGCCGGGTCGGCCACTACCGCGCCGAGCGGGTCCGGCTGGTCAGGACCGGCGCCGTGGTGGAGGTCGCCCGATGAGCGTGCTCCAACTCCTCTTCGCCGCGCTGCTCGTGCTCGCCAACGGATTCTTCGTCGGCGCCGAGTTCGCGCTGGTCTCGGTCCGGCGCAGCCAGATCGAACCACTGGGCACGGCACGGGCCCGACAGGTCCTGTACGGCCTGGAACGGCTGCCGCAGATGATGGCGGCGGCCCAGTTCGGCATCACCGTCTGCTCGCTGACGCTCGGCGCGGTCGCCGAACCGACGGTGGCGCACCTGCTGGAGCCGCTGTTCGAGTGGATCCACCTGCCGCAGGGCATGATCCACCCGCTCACCTATGTCATCGCGCTCGCCGCGGTGGTCTTCGCCCATCTGGTCATCGGCGAGATGCTGCCGAAGAACCTGGCGATGGCGGCCCCGGAGAAGGTCGCGCTGTGGCTCAGCCCCGGCCTGGTCTACTTCGCCCGCTTCTGCCGGCCGATCACGGTGGCCCTCGGCGCCGTCGCCCGGGCCATCCTGCGGCTCTTCCGCGTCGAGCCGAAGGACGAGGTCGAGGCGGTGTTCACGAGCGAGCAGCTCAACCGGCTCGTCGAGGACTCCGGCCAGGCGGGCCTGCTCGACCCTGAGGAGCAGGAACGTTTGGGGGACGCCCTGGAACTGGGCTCCCGCCCGGTGACGGACGTGCTCCTCAAGCGCGAGTCCCTGGTCACGGTCAGCCCCTCGGTCACCCCCGGCCAGATCGTCGCGCTCACCGCCCGCACGGGCTACTCCCGCTTCCCGGTGGTGGCGGAGACCGGCGCCTTCATGGGCTACCTGCACGTGAAGGACGTACTCGACCTGGAGGAGTCGGAGCGCGCGGTGCCGCAGCACGTCTGGCGCCCGATGACGACCCTGCGCTCGGAGCTCCCCCTGGACGACGCGCTCACGGTGATGCGCCGCGCCGCGACCCACCTGGCCCAGGTGGCCGACGCCTCCGGCAAGGTGCTCGGCCTCGTCGCCCTGGAGGACGTACTGGAACTCCTGGTCGGCGAGGTCCGCGACCCCGCCCACCGGGAACTGCCGGAGGTACGGGTCACGGCGCCACGGCTGAGCAGCGGTGAGCCTGAAGGGGCGCTGGCCGGCTAGACGGTGCCCGCAGGGTGCGCCCGCCTCACAGGGCGGACGGATCCTGCGGGCCCCTGCCCGACAGCACTTCCCCGTACGCCTGCATCAGATCCGGCAGCCGAAGTGTCGACAAGTCGTCCCTCGTCAACGCTCCCGGATAGGTCGACAACCGCAGATCCCGGTACGCACAGCTCTTCTCGTACAGCGTCCGCAGGAACCGCCCGTTGCCCAGCTCGTCGATCCAGCCCTGGTCGACCACGTGCCCGGCGATGGACCGCAGCTCGTCCAGCGCCTCCTCGTCCCAGACGTCCCCGTTCTCCGTGGCGAGCACCTCGCCGATCGACGTCAGTTCGAGGGGGCGGTACGAGGGGAAGTCGACGCGGGTCGTGAAGCGTGAGGACAGGCCGGGGTTCGCGGCCAGCAGCCGGTCCATGCCCTCCGGGTAGCCGGCGAGGATCACCACCAGGTGGTCCCGGTTGTCCTCGGCGCGCTTCAGCAGTACTTGCAGGGCCTCGTCGCCGTACGCGTCACCCTTGCCGTAGCCGGTGTTGGAGAGCGAGTAGGCCTCGTCGACGAAGAGGACCCCGCCGAGCGCGGAGTCGATGAGCTCGTTGGCCTTCACGGCCGTCTGGCCCAGATACTCGCCGACCAGGTCGGCCCGCTGGGCCTCGACGAGATGGTCGCCGCCGAGGAGCCCGAGGGCGTAGAAGACGCGGCCCAGGATGCGCGCGACCGTGGTCTTGCCGGTGCCCGAGGGGCCGGAGAAGACGAAGTGCCGTTTGGGCGGCTGTACCGGCAGTCCCTGCCCGGCGCGCAGCCGGGCCATGTTCAACTGGGCGGACAGCGCCTTGACCTGCCGTTTGACGGGTTCGAGGCCCACCATGCGCTCCAGCTCGGCGAGCGCCTCCTCGAGTAACTGCGGGTCGGTCGGGCCGGCCGGCAGCGGCTGCGACGACACGGGCGTCTTCTCGCGGACCGTCGGATCGACCACCGACGGCAGCGGACCGGCCGGCGGCAGGTCCGGGTCCGACAGCTTCAGGTCCCGCCCCTCGATACCGAAGAGCGGGTCGAGCCCGTCGGCCATGTCCCCGCCGAAGCCGGTGAGCGTGATCGCCGCGAGGTCGGCGGTGTCGTCGTATCCGTCGCCCTCGGCGATGGCCGCGAGCCGGGCCGAGGTGTCCATGAAGGCGGGGTCGACGCGGTGCACCGCGCGGTAGAGGGGGAGCGCGGCGGCGGAACGGCCCGTGCCCTCATGGGCCCGCGCCAGCCAGTACCGCAGCTCCTTGCGCTGCGGCTGCTCACTGCGGCACCGCATCAGCGCGGCCGACAACAGCGGCTCGGCCTGCCCGTACGTCTCCAGCCGCACCCGCGCCATGCCGCCGAACAGGCCCGCCTCGATGCCGAGCAGCGCGTCGTCGAGCAGCGGGTCGGTGTGCCGGACGAGCTGCTCCCAGTCCTTGACCAGATAGGCGCGGCAGGCGTGCAGGAAGCGGACGTGGTGGTCGGTGTCCACGGGCGGCAGTCCGGCCAGAGCTCGGTCCAGTTCCGGCACATGGCGGCCGTCCAGCCAGTGCGAGGCGTGCGCGAGCAGCAGATCGCGCGGGCTCTCCAGCACCGGCTGCACCCACCAGCCCAGCCAGTACCAGGAGTTGATGGTCCGGCGATGCCGGGCGCGCTGTTCCCCGAAGCGCTCCCGGTGCCGGAACATCCGCAGCAGCGCGGTCGTCGTGTCCACGCGCAGCGCGTGCAGCCCGAGCCAGCCGTCGGCCATCCCGGGATCGATCCGTACCGCGGTGCGGAACTCCTCCTCCGCCTGCGGATAGGCCCCCATCGTGTAGGCATCCACACCTCGCAACCAGGCGAGGTCGGCCGGGGCCTCGGGGCCCTGCGTGCCGAAGTCCATCACGTCCCCCACAAACCGTGCCCCCGTCGGTTGGCCGGTGCTCGCCCGTCGGCCGACTTGATCAGCTTGATCGAACCACCGTGCCACGGACCGGAGTTGCAACGGTGCGCGGAGCAGCCGTCGGTAGGTCGCACCGAGGGCATCGTACCTGCGAGGGAGCCGCCCGCCCCAGGGTGCCGCACCGGCCGTTTGGCGAGGTGGGAGCAGATCGGGCGGAGCGCGCTCGGTGACCGAGGGTGAGCGAATCGCGCCTCTCGGCGCCCGATTCGGGGAGTCCGGGCAGAACGAAGCCCCCGATCACGGGGGAACAACCGGGGGCTTCGCGTAAGGGGGCGGCTTCGCATAGCCGCACATTGAGAACGTAAGTCCTGTACGGCCCCCGGGTCAAGCAGAGTTGAGGCACTCCGCGAACTTGCCCGACAGGGCTCTTCACAAGTTCAGCACATTGCCGATGGACCGTCACCGTGCGTGATGGACTGGTCCGGTCCAATGGTCCCGGCAGGCCCAGGAACCACCTCATATCCCTTGCCGCACTGCCGAACCAGAAGGTCGGCGAAGGGCCGGGACGGGTCCTCGGTGAAGTGCCTCAGCTCCGCCCTGACCCACCCGTCCCAGAACTCCCGCTGCTCCTCCCCGTCCCGTGAGCGACCCCGCGTCCAGGACTCCTCGTGGGGGAGGTCCATCCACAGCAGCTGGGCGAGATGCGGGCGCAGCGCGCGGCGGCCGGCGCCGACGCCCTCGACGACGATCACCGGGGCGGGCGGAACGGCGAGGGGCGGTCCGAAGTGGCGGGCCCGCCAGTCGTAGGGGGCGTAGAAGGCGCTCTCGCCCCGTGCGAGCGGTTCGATCACCTGGGCCAGCAGGCGCCCGGTCCACTCGAACAGCTCGTCGTGGCTCGCGATGTCGTCGAGGCGCAGCACGGGGGCGTCGCCCAGTTCCCGGGCCAACCGCCCGGCGAACGTGGACTTTCCGGAGCCGGCGTGCCCGTCGACGGCGATCAGGCGGACCGGGCCGCAGGACGCGGGGAGGCGACGGAGTCGGGTGGCGAGGTTATGAATCGTTTTTCCTGAAGTGGGAAGGGGGGTGGGCATATTTCTTTGGAACATTCTAGTAGGGGTGAAAGCGGTTGTGGGGGCGGGGCGGGCGGGAGAGCGAGAACGAGATGAGAAAAGGTGTCACTTTGAACTAGCTTCCGGATGTCCGCAATGCCGCCGAAAAACTCCGGCCACCCCGGTGAAATCTACGTTCCGGTTGAGCCGCACGCTGAGTAAGGTGCCTTGAGTGCAACTGTGAGGCGCCGTAACGGGGATGGGCTGGGACAGATGGCCGCGGGGTTATTCGAAGGGCAGTATGTGTGGCATCCGGCGGCCGACGACCGCGTGCTCGCGAGCGTATGCGTCGATGTCCGGGCGGGCCGATATCTGAGCTCCCTCGACGCCCTGGCCGAAACCCGTGGCGACTTCGCGCTGCGTGCCCACCGCTCCCTCGTGCTCGCCTCGGAGGCCGCCGACTCCGACCTGGTCGAGCGCTGGCTGGCCGAGGAACCCGGCCCCGAGGCGGCGCTGATGTGGGCGCGGGTGGCCGTGCTGCGGGCGCTGCGCGCGGCTGATGCCCGCGACGCCCGGACCGAGGCGCTGGAACGGATAGCGCTGGCCGCCTGCGCCAGGGCCGCCGAGGCGGACCCGGCCGACCCCACGCCCTGGGTGGCCAAACTGGCGATGGCCCGGCTGCACCGGCTGCGCGACCAGGCACCGCGCGGGCTGCTCACGGCGCCGGCCGGACCCTGGCGCCTGTTCGCGCACATCCTCTCGCTCGACCCCTGGCACCGCGAGGCCCACCACCGCTTCCTGGCCTGCTTCTTCACCCGCTACGGCGGCTCCGTGACCGCGGCCTGGGACGTCGCCGCCTTTCTCGGCCAGAGAGCGCCGGCCGACTCACCGCTGCGTCTGCTGCCGCTGGTCGCCCTGGTGGAGTGCTACGACCCGACCAGGCTGCTCGCCGACCGGGTCTGGGAGCAGCCGCAGTGGCACTCGACCTCCCTGTCGATCCACCAGCACTGGCTGCCCACGGTGGCCGACTACGCCTTCACTCCGGTCCTCGACCTGGCCTACCTCGCGCACGCCCTGGTCATGGCCCGGCGTGCGGACGAGGCACGCGCCGCCTTCACGGCTATGGGGCCGTACGCCTCGCGCATGCCCTGGTCCGTCTTCGGTGACCCGGCCGCGCAGCTGTCCCGGGCGCGCCGCGTCTGCGGCCTGCCCGTACCGAGCGCCTGACGGACCGCAACCCCCCACCGAAGAGAAAGGTCCGACCCGTGTCAGAACGGATATCCCCGCGTGCCCGAGCACGCGGGGGAGCGGATCCGATCGCGCTCGACGACGACGCGACCCTGCATGCGATGGGTTATCCCAGAAAACTCACCCGCCGTTTCGAGGCATTCGACAATTTCGCCATCTCCTTCACCATCATCAATATCATCTCGGGTATCTTCTCGGGCTTCGGATTCGGTCTGAACGCGGGTGGCCCGAGCATTCTCGTATTCGGCTGGATCGGCGTCTCCGTCATGGTGCTCTTCGTGGGAGCATCGATGGCAGAGGTCGCCTCCGCCTATCCGACGAGTGGCGCGCTGTATTTCTCCGCGGGAAAGCTCGCCAGGCGACACAAGGGCGCCTGGTCCTGGTACACCGGCTGGCTGAACTTCGTGGGCCAGGTCGGCGGCACGGCGGCCACCGGGTACGCCGCCGCCACCTTCCTCCAGGCCTTCTGCGCCCTCCAGTGGCCCTCGTACGAGCCGACCGGGCACCGAACGGTGCTGATCACAGCGCTCATCATCGTGCTCCAGGGGCTCGCCAACACCTACACCGTGCACCTGGTGGCCGTACTGAACCGGATCTCCGTGTGGTGGTTGCTGTGCGGACTCGTGATCATCGTGAGCGCCCTGATGGTGATGCCCGATCACCATCAGCCGGCGTCGTTCGTCACGCATTTCGCGAACAACACCGGTTTCACGAGCGGCCTTTACGGCGGGATGCTCGGTCTGCTGGTCACCAGCTGGACCTTCACCGGCTTCGACGGCAGCTTCCACATGTCGGAGGAAACAGTCCGGGCCACGGTCAATGCACCGCGGGGGATCACGCGGGCGATCGCCTACTCGGCGATTGCGGGAGCGCTGCTGATGCTCGCATTGGTCTACAGCATTCGTGACTACGACCGGGTGGCGCGCGCCGACGCACCACCCGTGCAGATCCTGATCGACGGGCTCGGCACGGGTACCGCGAAGGCGCTGCTGCTGATCGTGATCGGCGCCATGCTCTTCTGCGGCCTCGCCAATCTCACCAGCAACACCCGGCAGATCTTCGCCTTCTCCCGGGACGGCGCGATGCCCGGTTCCCGCTGGTGGCACTCGGTCTCGCCGCGTACCCGCACGCCCGTCAAGGCGGTGTGGCTGGCGGTCGCCTGCTCGCTGGCGCTGGTGGTGCCCGGCTGGTGGTCGCACACGGCGTTCACCGCCATCGTCAGCGTCAACGTCGTCGGACTCTTCCTCGCGTACGCCGTCCCGATCCTGCTCCGGCTGCGACTCGGGGACGATTTCCAGCCGGGACCCTGGCACCTGGGCCGCTGGGGCCGGCCGGTCGGGGTCGTCGCGGTGAGCTGGATCCTGCTCAGCAGCGTCCTGTTCATGCTGCCGCACGCCTCGCCGGTCACCGTCGACACCTTCAACTACGCACCGGTCGCCCTGGCCGCCGTCCTGGCCGTGGCCACGGTGTGGTGGTTCACCACCGCCCGCCGCCGCTTCCACGGCCCGGTCAGCTACGGCCGTCCGGATGAGGTCGCGGCGATGGATCTCGTCTGACGCCACGTCACCCGTCCCGGCGTACGCCATCGCGGTGGCGTACGCCGGGATCATCGGCGCACCCATCCCGCCCCGCACGTACAGCGGTTGGACCGGGCGGCCTCCTCCCGGTTCATGCCAGTGGTCGACACCAATATTCGTAGACGCGCCCGGCCCGAAGTGCTGGCAGACGATGCCCACGGCGGCCATAGTGGGCGGACATCCGCGCACTGGACCCGCCCGACTCGGACACCTGGGGGTCTTCCGCCCATGAGCAGAGCCGAACAGCCGTCCCGCAGAATCGTTCTGGCGGCGGCGGTCGCCACGGCCGTCACCGTCACCGGCAGCGCGGGCCCGGCGGCCGTCGCCGACGTCGCCGTCGATGCCGGGCTTCCCGCGCCGGCCGCGGCCCCCACCGTCGACAACCGCGCCTGGGTCAGGTACGCCGACTGGCGCAGCGGTGCGGCTCAGGGCACGCGGGCCCGCGCCGGTGCCCGCCCCGGCCTCGTGATCGCCCAGGCCGCCGGCACCCGCGACTACCCGGACCCGCACACCGGCGAGCGCGCCACCTGGGAGTACGCGACCTGGACGTCCCCCGTCCACCGGCTCACCGTCCCCGCGAGCGAGGTGATCGCCTCCTGGAACGCGCACACCCCCGACGGCACCTGGATCCAGATCGAGCTCGAGGGGACGTACTCGGACGGCACCGCCACCCCTTGGTACGTGCTGGGCCGTTGGGCAGCCGGCGACCAGGACATAAGGCGCACCTCCGTCGACGACCAGAGCGACGGCAGGAGCAGCGTCTGGACGGACACGTTCGCCATCGACGATCCCGCCACCGGACTGCGCCTCACCTCCTACCGGCTGCGGCTCACCCTGCACCGCAAGCCCGGCACGAAGCTCACCCCCACCGTGTGGCGGGCCGGCGCGATGGGCTCCGACGTCCCCGACCGCTTCACCGTCCCGGCCTCCACCCCCGGCCTCGACCGGGAGCTGATCGTCCCGCGCTACTCGCAGGAGATCCACATCGGCCAGTACCCGGAGTACGACAACGGCGGCGAGGCCTGGTGCAGCCCCACCTCCTCGCAGATGATCGTCGAGTACTGGGGTGCCCGCCTCACCCCCGAGCAGCTGGCCTGGGTCGACCCGTCCTACGCCGACCCGCAGGTCTGCCACGCGGCCCGGTTCACCTTCGACTACCAGTACGACGGCTGCGGCAACTGGCCCTTCAACGCCGCCTACGCGGCCACCTTCAAGGACCTCCAGGGCGTCGTGACCCGACTCGGCTCGCTCACCGATCTGGAGACCCTGATCGCGGCGGGCATCCCGGCCATAACGTCCCAGTCGTTCCTGAAGGAGGAGCTGAGCGGGGCGGGGTACGGCACCGCCGGGCATCTCATGACCGTGATCGGCTTCACCGCCGACGGCGACGTGATCGCCAACGACCCGAACTCGCCGAGCAACGAGGCGGTGCGACGCGTCTACAAGCGGCGCGAATGGGAGAACATCTGGCTGCGGACCAAGCGGTACAACGCCGACGGCAAGGTCGTCTCCGGCACCGGCGGCATCTGCTACCTCTACTTCCCGGCGCGTCCGACCCCGCGCCAGCGCGCGGCACTCGCGGCCGTGGGAGTGCTGTGAGCAACGTCTCCGCCGTCGACGCCGCTCCCGGTGGCAAGGTGGGCCCATGACCACGCACTCCGCCACCGCCGCCCGCGTCCGTACCGGCGGCCCCGAGGAAGACGGGCCCAAGATCCTCGAACACGTCATGGGCTGGACCCTCGTCGTGGTCGTCGCCATGCTCGTCACACAGCTCGGACTGCTGTGAGCTGACACACACAGGGCCCTTTGATCGGACATATGCCGACCTTTTGGCGAGTGGCCCCATCAAAGTCGATCAGACTCGAACGAGCAGCTGGTGCAGGTCTGCCATACTGCGGATGTCCCGCCGCCCGTTGAACAACAGGGTCTAAATTGAATATTAGTCAACAGCGCGACGTGGCCCGACCCCGGGCACGCGGCACCGAGCGCTCGATGGCGCGCCGTGCCGAACTCATCACCATCGGGCGGAAGCTGTTCGCCGACACGTCGTACGACGCGCTCTCCATGGACGACATCGCCCGGCAGGCCCATGTCGCCAAGGGGCTCATCTACTACTACTTCCAGTCCAAGCGCGGCTACTACCTGGCGATCATCCAGGACTCCGTCGCCGACCTGGTCACCTTCGCCGCGGGCGGCATCGAACTCCAGCCGGTCGACCGGGTCCACCGCACCATCGACAGCTACCTCCGCTACGCCGAGCACAACCAGGCCGCCTACCGCACCATCGTCAGCGGCGGCGTCGGCTTCGACACCGAGGTGCACGCCATCCGGGACGGTGTGCGCGCGGCGATCGTGGCGACCATCGCCGAGGGCGCCTACGGCCGTAGTGACATCGCCCCGCTCGCCCGCATGGGCCTGCTCGCCTGGGTGTGCAGCGTGGAAGGCGCCACCCTCGACTGGACGGAGCGCCCCGAACTTCCCCGCGACACCATGCGCGAACTGCTGGTGAAGACGCTGGGCGGCGCCATGCGCTCCATCGAGGAGATGGACCCCGCCTACCCCGCCCCGGAGCCCGCGCGCCGGGAGGGCTGACACGGCAGGGGCCGGTCCGGCGTGATCCGCCGGACAGGCCCTTGGGGCGGAGGCTCGTGGCCCTCCGCCCCAAGTTCCCTGTGGGACCCGCTACTTGATGGACCTGATCAGTTCACCGTTGGACGTGTCCCCGCTCAGCTCCCAGAAGAAGGTCCCGCCCAGCCCCTGCTGGTCCTTGTACGTCATCTTCGTCGCGACGGTCGCGGGGGTGTCGTAACTCCACCACTCGTTCCCGCACTTGGCGTACGCCGTCCCGCCCACGGTCCCGGTCGCCGGACACCTGGCCTTGAGCACCTTGTAGTCCTCGATGCCCGCCTCGTAGGTGCCGGGGGCCGCCCCGGTCGCGGTACCGCCGGGTGCCGACTGGGTGACGCCGGTCCAGCCGCGGCCGTAGAAGCCGATGCCGAGCAGCAGCTTGGCGGACGGGATGCCCAGGCCCTTGAGCTTGGCGATGGTCGCCGAGGTGTGGAAGTCCGCCTTCGGGATGCCGGAGTAGGAGTTCAGCGCCGAGTGCGGAGCCGTGGGGCCGCTCGCGTCCCAGGCGCCGAAGAAGTCGTACGTCATCGGGTTGTACCAGTCGACGTACCGCGCGGCGCCCGCGTAGTTCGCCGCGTCGATCTTGCCCCCGCTCGTCGCGTCGGCCGTGATCGCCGCGGTGACCAGGTTGCCGGAGCCGAACTTGGCGCGCACCGCCGCCATCAGGTTCCTGAAGGACTCCCGGCCGCTGGTGTCGCAGGTGGCGCCGCAGGCGTTCGGGTACTCCCAGTCGATGTCGATGCCGTCGAAGACGTCCGCCCACTTGGAGTTCTCGACCAGGTCGTAGCAGGACTGGGCGAACGCCGCCGGATCGCGCGCGGCCTCACCGAAGCCGGTCGACCAGGTCCAGCCGCCGAAGGACCACAGGACCTTGAGGCCCGGGTGCTTCTTCTTGAGCTCGCGCAGCTGGTTGAAGGTGCCGCGCAGCGGCTGGTCCCAGGTGTCGGCGACGCCGTCCACGGACTCGGCGGCGGTGTAGGTGCGCTCGGTCGCGGCGTAGGAGTCGCCCATCGCGCACTTGCCGCCGGTGACATTGCCGAAGGCGTAGTTGATGTGGGTGAGTCTGGCCGCCGAGCCGGACGTCTCGATGTTCTTGACGTAGTACTTCCGGTCGTACGTGCCCCATTCGGTGAAGTAGCCGACGACCTTGGAGCCGGCGGCGAGCCTGGGTGACGGGGCCGGGTCGGCCGCGGCGGTGCCGGCGCCGGCACCGGCGAGCAGCCCGGCGCCGAGGACGGTCGCGCACGCGGCGGACACGAGCGCCCGGAACCGGGCGCGGGGGCGGTGCGAGAGGTGCATCGGGTGTCTCCTCGTGGGGGAGAGGAACGGGCGCCGATTGGCATGAACGCGATAGGCGTTGGTGGGCCACAGTAGGAGGACTAGACCACTACGTCAATGGTTCGGACCACTTTCCGGCGTCCGGACGCGTTGTTCGACACTTCTTGAAGTAAGCGGTCGTTAACTGGTGACTCGATGCCCCTCATCGGGCATACTCACCGCAGAGCCGCTGGTCAGCAGCTTCCGCGATCCGGGAGTGGAGCATCGGCCGGCACCCGTGAGACACCAGGCGGAGCCGCCCCACCCAAGGCGGGACACCGCCGACGTTCCCGAAAGGGAGGAGAGCGTCGCCATGCCCGACCGCGCCCCGCAGCCGGTGGACCGTCAACTGCCCACGGACGAGGCCCGGGATCTGATCTCGCTCGTCCGTGACATCGCGCAGCGTGAGATCGCCCCGAAGGCGGCCGAGGAGGAGGAAGCCGGACGCTTTCCGCGTGAGGTGTTCACCCTGCTCTCCGAAGCAGGTCTGCTCGGCCTGCCGTACGACGTCGAGTACGGCGGCGGGGACCAGCCGTACGAGGTCTACCTCCAGGTCCTCGAAGAGCTCGCCGCGGTCCGTCTCACCGTCGGCCTCGGGGTCAGCGTGCACACCCTGGCCTCCTACTCCCTCGCCACCTACGGCAGCAAGCAGCAGCAGGTCGAGCACCTGCCCGCGATGCTCGGCGGCGGGCTGCTCGGCGCGTACTGCCTGTCCGAGCCGGCCTCCGGGTCCGACGCGGCCTCGCTGCGGACGAAGGCGGTGCGCGACGGCGACGACTGGGTGATCACCGGCACCAAGGCCTGGATCACCCACGGCGGCATCGCCGACTTCTACACGGTCATGGCGCGCACCGGCGAGGACGGTCCGCGCGGGATCACCGCGTTCCTGGTCCCGGGTGACGCGCAGGGGCTGAGCGCGGCGGTGCCCGAGAAGAAGATGGGCATGAAGGGCTCGCCCACGGCGCAGGTCCATTTCGACGGCGTCCGGGTCTGCGACGAGCGGCGCGTCGGGGAGGAGGGGCAGGGCTTCGCGATCGCCCTGTCCGCGCTCGACTCCGGCCGGCTCGGCATCGCGGCCTGCGCGATCGGTGTGGCCCAGGCCGCGCTGGACGAGGCGGTGGCGTACGCGACCGAGCGACGGCAGTTCGGCAAGCCCATCGCCGACTTCCAGGGTCTGCGCTTCATGCTCGCCGACATGGCGACCCAGATCGAGGCCGGCCGTGCGCTGTATCTCACGGCGGCGCGACTGCGCGACGCGGGCCGTCCGTTCGCCAAGCAGGCGGCGATGGCCAAGCTGCACTGCACCGACACGGCGATGAAGGTCACCACCGACGCCGTCCAGATCCTCGGCGGATACGGCTACACCGCGGACTTCCCGGCCGAGCGCTTCATGCGCGAGGCCAAGGTCCTCCAGATCGTCGAGGGCACCAACCAGATTCAGCGGATGGTCATCGCCCGTCACCTAGCAGGTCCCGAGGGACGCTGAACTGACCGTGCTTGACCTGCGGCGCCGCGAGCCGGATCCACTCCGGGTCGTGGCGCCCGGGCAGGGTGCGGCCACGGTCGGCCCAGGTGCGCATCAGCTCGCGGTAGATGGGCGGATCCGGCTGCTGCGGAGGCGCCGGCACAAGCGCTCCCGCGGGTCGCGGCACGAAGAAGCGGCGCTGGGATCCGGTCGCTGAATAGGTGGGGGGCATACCAGGGCAACGCGGAGGTGGGGGACAAGTCACCGCTCGCCGGAATCGGTAATGGGTTCGCGGCCGTCCGGCTCCCTCTCTGGCCACGTGCCGCCGTCTGACATACCGTCAGCGCACCCGCCTCCAGGGAGGTATGCCGTGGCCGTGGACGACCGCCCCGTGGCGCTCGACGAGTACCCGGTGCACCAGGTGCCCCTCTCCATGAAGTACGTCGCCACCAGCGACCGGAACGCCTACGACCGCTGCATCTTCCACGTCCTCGACCATCAGGGGCGTGCCCTGCTGATCCTCGGCCTCGGGGTGTATCCGAACGCAGGGGTGATCGACGCGTACGCCACCCTGCGGGCGGGGGACACGCTGCACGCGGTGCGGGCCTCGGACGCGCTCGGCGAGGACCGGATGCGGCTCGCCGTCGGGCCGCTGCGCATCGAGGTCGAGGAGCCGCTCCGACGGTTCCGCCTGACCTGCGACGACGAGGAGCTGTCGTACGACCTCACCTGGACCGCCGACTTCCCCGCCCTCTGGGAACCCCACCACCTCCAGCGCCGCGGCGACCGGCTCACCCTGGAAGGGCGCCGCTTCGTCCAGGCGGGCGGTGTGGCGGGTGTCGTGCGGGCGGGCGGCGAGGAGTACCGCGTCACCCCCACCGAGTGGACCGGCGCGCGTGACCGCAGCTGGGGCGTGCGTCCCCTGCCGGGCGAGGAGGGCGGGCGGTTCGCCGAGGAACACCCGACCGAGGGCTTCCACTGGATCTGGTGCCCGGTGCGCTTCGCGGACCGGTTCGTGATGGTGATCGTCCAGGAGGACGCGGACGGACATCGTTCGCTGAGCGAGGCGACGATGGTCCGCCCCGGTCAGCGCGACCGCCAACTGGGCTGGCCCCAGGCCGAGATCGCGTACCGCCCGGGCACCCGGCATCCCCAAAGCGCCCTCGTCCACCTCGGTGACGTCCGCAGACCGCAGGAGCTGGAGGCGGAGATCCTGACCTCCTCCCCGCTCGCGGTCGGCGCCGGCTACCCGCCCGCCGACGACTGGCAGCACGGCACCTGGCGGGGGCGCGGGTGGACCGACCGCCGCACCTACGACCTCTCCGATCCCACCGCCCATCCCCGCGCCGCCTACGGGGTCACCGACCATGCGGCGCGCTTTTGCCTGGACGGCCGGGTCGGGTACGGCATCTTCGAGCACGGCTCGTTCGGGCGGCACGACCCGAGCGGGTTCACGGACTTCAAGTCGGTTGCACCGTAGGGGGTTTGTGACATGGCAGCCACGGCACCCCGCCCTCGTACGACCACGCGCGACCCGGACGAGATCACCCGCCGGCTCGCCGCCTGGCTCGGTACCCGGCTGCCGGGTGCCAAGGCCGTCGGCGTCACCGTCCCCGAGTCGAACGGCCTGTCCAGCGAGACCCTGCTCTTCGACATCGAGCACCCCGAACCACCCGTGCGGGCCTGTGCGTTGCGGCTCGCGGCGGACCCGGCGGCGTACACCGTCTTCCCCGTGTACGACATGCCGCGCCAGTACCGGACGATGCGTGTCGTGGCCGAGCAGACGGATCTGCCCGTGCCGAAGCCGGTGTGGCTGGAGGAGGACCCCGGCCTGCTGGGGGCGCCCTTCTTCGTGATGGAGCGCGTCGAGGGGCGCGTGCCGCCGGACGTCATGCCGTACACCTACGAGGGCAACTGGCTGCATGCGGCGAGCGACGAGGAGCGTGAACGCCTGGAGGCGGCCACGATCGGACTGCTGGCGCGGCTGCACGACCAAGTTCCCTCACGGGAAGCCGAGTTCCTCACCCTCCCGGGCGGGAGCGAGGCCCTGCGAGGCCACGTCACGGCCCAACGCGCCTACTACGAATGGGTGGTTGACGGGCTCGCCCGGTCACCGCTCATCGAGGACGCGTTCGACCGCCTGGAGGAACTCTGGCCACGCGATCCGGGCACCCCCGTACTCAACTGGGGCGACGCGCGCATCGGCAATGTCGTCTACGACGGTTTCGAACCCGCGGCCGTCCTCGACTGGGAGATGGCGGCACTCGCCCCGCGCGAGGTCGACCTCGGTTGGACCGTCTATCTGCACCGCTTCTTCCAGGACCTGACGGTCGCCTTCGGGCAGCGCGGGCTGCCGGACTTCCTGCGCCGCGACCGGGTCGAGGCCCGCTATGCCGAACTCACCGGTCACACACCACGCGACATGGACTTCCACACGCTGTACGCCGCCCTGCGGCACGCCATCGTGATGCTGCGGATCGCCTACCGGCAGGCCCACTTCGGCGAAGTCGCCGTCCCGGCGGACCCGGACACACTGATCCTGCACCACGGCAGACTGCGAGCCATGGTGCAGGGCAGCTACTGGGATTGACCGATGCGGCGGTGGTGCCGCCGCGCGGGGTGGTCCGCGCTCAGGCGGCTTGGCGCCGCATGACCGGGACCCTGATGGGGCGCGAGCCCGGGCCGCCGACGTGCGAGAAGGGCTGGGTGCGCCAGTCGAGCCCCTGAGGGAGCGTCAACAGGAGGGCGGTGTCCTGCTCCTGAGGTTCCGGCGACTCGTCCGCGGAGCGGGCCTCGGCGGCCCTGCGGCCCGTGCCCGCGCAGACCGTGAGGCCGAACGGATTCCACGGGGAGGCGCACAGCGCGTGCTCCGGGAGGACCTCCTCGTCCGCCAGCAGGGCGATGGGCTGAGCGCAGTCCGGGCAGATCACCCGGAACATCTCGAAGGTGTCGTACGCGTCGAGTTCGTCGTCGAAGGCGTCGGGTTCGACGCCCTCCGGCTCGGGCTCGACGACCGCCTGGAGGCGCTTGGGTGCGGTACGACCAGGGCGCTTAAGACTCTGCATTGGGTTCTCCCCCTCGGACTGGGCCGTGAAGGCACTGCGGCCTCGACCACAGCAAGCACTTCCCGTCCGGTCTCGGCGGTAATCACGAGAACATCACGGAGCCTGTTCGGGGCCTGTGGCGTTCGTCACATGCCGCCCGCAGGTGCCCGTGGCGGCCGGTTTGTCCCTCAGGCGGCACACAGTGGCCTCTCGGACACCTCACAAACCGGGCATGACCTGGGCTGCTCAGGTATCCGTGGAGATCAGCCGCACGGTAAGTTCTTGCGCCATGGAGGAGCTGGACCGACAAATCGTGCAGCTGCTCGTCAAGGACGGGCGGATGAGCTACACCGATCTGGGCAAGGCCACGGGCCTGTCCACCTCAGCCGTGCACCAGCGGGTGCGGCGGCTGGAGCAGCGTGGCGTCATCCGCGGCTATGCCGCGGTCGTGGACCCTGAAGCGGTGGGGCTGCCCATGACCGCGTTCATCTCGGTCAAGCCGTTCGATCCGAGCGCGCCGGACGACATCGCGGACCGGCTCGCGGGTGTGCCCGAGATCGAGGCCTGCCACAGTGTGGCGGGCGACGAGAACTACATCCTCAAGGTGCGGGTGGCAACGCCCCACGAGCTGGAGGAACTGCTGGCCCGGCTTCGGTCGCTGGCGGGGGTTTCCACGCGGACGACCGTGGTGCTGTCCACGCCGTACGAGGCGCGGCCACCGCGGGTCTGAGGCCCGTGCGGAGCCGCGTGGTGACACAGCCCCGCGGCCCCTTCGGGGCGCTCAGGGCGCCCCCTGTACGGAGCGCGCGGTGCGAGGCGGGAAACTGGTCCCCATGAGTGAGCGCAGCGCCCAGCCGAAGACCGTCCTCCTCCGTCGAGGAGAAGTCCACAGCCCCGCCGACCCCTTCGCCACCGCGATGGTCGTGGAGCGCGGGCAGGTCGCCTGGGTCGGGTCCGAGGGGGCCGCCGACGCCTTCGCGGACGGGGTGGACGAGGTCGTCGACCTGGACGGAGCCCTGGTCACGCCCGCCTTCACCGACGCCCATGTGCACACCACCGCCACGGGCCTCTCCCTCACCGGCCTCGATCTGTCCGGTGCCCCCTCGCTGGAGGCCGCCCTCGCGCGCGTGCGGGAGTTCGTCGCCGCCCGTCCGCACGACCGTGTCCTCCTCGGGCACGGCTGGGACGCCTCCCGCTGGCCCGGTGGCCGCCCTCCGACGCGCGCCGAGCTCGACGAGGCCGCCGGTGGCCGCCCTCTTTACCTCTCGCGCATCGACGTCCACTCGGCGGTCGTCACGACGGCCCTGCTGGACCTGACGCCGGGCGACCTCGGCGCGGTCGACGGCCCGCTCGTCGCCGGCGCCCACCACGCCGTACGCGCCACCGCGCTCGGCGCCATCACCCCCGCCCAGCGCGTCGAGGTCCAGCGCGCCGCCCTCGCCCACGCCGCCTCCCTCGGCATCGGCACCGTCCACGAGTGCGGCGGGCCGGACATCTCCTCCGAGGACGACTTCACCGGTCTGCTCCGGCTCGCCGCCGAGGAACCCGGCCCGCGGGTCGTCGGCTACTGGGCCGAGGGGGCCGCGGAAGGGGTCGACAAGGCGCGGGAGCTGGGCGCGGTCGGCGCGGCCGGTGACCTGTTCGTCGACGGCGCCCTCGGCTCGCACACCGCCTGTCTGCACCAGCCGTACGCCGACGCGGGCCACACCGGCACCTCCTACCTCGACGCGGCCGCCGTCGCCGCCCACGTCACCGCCTGCACCGAGGCCGGCCTCCAGGCGGGCTTCCACGCGATCGGTGACGCCGCAGTCGCCATCGTCGTCGAGGGCGTCCGCGCCGCCGCCGAGAAGCTCGGCCTCGCCCGTGTGCGTGCCGCACGCCATCGCGTCGAGCACGCCGAGATGCTCACCCCCGAGACGGTCGCGGCCTTCGCCGAGCTGGGCCTGACCGCCTCCGTCCAGCCCGCCTTCGACGCGCTGTGGGGCGGCGAGGACGGCATGTACGCCCAGCGCCTGGGCGCCGAACGCGCCCGCTCCCTCAACCCCTTCGCGGCCCTGTTGCGCGCCGGCGTACCCCTCGCGTTCGGCTCCGACAGCCCCGTCACACCCCTCGACCCCTGGGGCACGGTGCGCGCGGCGGCCTTCCACCACACGCCCGAGCACCGGGTCTCCGTGCGCGCCGCGTTCACGGCGCACACGCGCGGCGGCTGGCGGGCGATCGGGCGCGACGACGCGGGAGTTCTGGTGCCGGGCGCGCCCGCCGACTACGCCGTGTGGCGCACCGGCGAACTGGTGGTCCAGGCCCCCGACGACCGGGTCGCGCGCTGGTCCACCGACCCCCGCTCCGGCACCCCCGGCCTGCCCGACCTGAGCCCGGGCCGGGAACTCCCGACCTGCCTGCGCACGGTGGTGGGCGGACGAACGGTCTTCGTACGGCCGGGCGAGTGATCTCCCGGGGTGGCGCGAACCCGATCACCGCGCGCCGCCCCGTCGCGCGACCTGCGCATCCTCTGCGCTGACCAGCGAAATGGGTGAATATCCGCAGGTCAAACGGCTGTTGACAGGCGGAGGTCCGGGGCCGGTAGGTTCGGCCGGGTCCACCACCGGACGCCCGACCGGGGAACCGCGGAACTTCCGGGAACCCGTCGCACCGCCGCTGGGTCAGGGACGGTGTGCCGCACCGGGGCACCGTCACTGGGAGCCAGGCTCAGTGTCCGCGCGGCGACGACGGAACGTTCCGGCCGGTCGGGGAGGTGTGACCCGGGTGGGGCCCGGGCGCTCAGTAGACAACGGCTTTCGGTCGACCCGCAGCCAGCGGGCCCCAGGTCGGCCCGAAGGGCGCCGGGCCCCCATCCGCAGGAGGCGTGCGGCGTCATCCGGACGCGGAAAACCCATGCTTACCCCGCTCTTGTGGAATCGACACCACCATACGAACGTGCTGTCGCGTCAGCGCAGGCCGCGACCACTATGGTGGACGTCTACGGACATGAAGGGGCAGCAGTGAACGACGGCGACGGGACCCTCGGGGCACAGCACCGGGGGAGGCAGTTCGGGCCGCTCGGCACGGCGTTGGTGATCATCCCGACCTACAACGAGGCGGAGAACATCAAGAGCATCGTCGGCCGGGTCCGCAAGGCGGTCCCGGCGGCGCACGTGCTCGTGGCCGACGACAACAGCCCCGACGGCACCGGCAAGCTCGCGGACGAACTGGCCGTCGAGGACGACCATGTCCAGGTCCTGCACCGCAAGGGCAAGGAGGGCCTCGGCGCCGCCTACCTCGCGGGCTTCCGCTGGGGTATCGAGAACGGCTACGGCGTACTGATCGAGATGGACGCCGACGGCTCCCACCAGCCCGAGGAACTGCCCCGTCTGCTGACCGCCCTCAAGGGTGCCGACCTGGTCCTCGGCTCCCGCTGGGTGCCCGGCGGCCGGGTCGTGAACTGGCCCAAGTCCCGCGAGTTCATCTCCCGCGGCGGCAGCCTCTACTCCCGGATCGCCCTGGACCTGCCGCTGCGTGACATCACCGGCGGCTACCGCGCCTTCCGCCGCGAGACCCTCGAAGGTCTCGGCCTCGACGACGTCGCCTCCCAGGGCTACTGCTTCCAGGTCGACCTCGCCCGCCGCGCCGTCAAGGCCGGCTTCCACGTCGTCGAGGTGCCGATCACCTTCGTCGAGCGCGAGCTCGGTGACTCGAAGATGAGCCGCGACATCCTGGTCGAGGCGCTGTGGCGGGTCACGTCGTGGGGCGCGCGGGAGCGGGTGGGCAAGTTGATGAGCCGTACGAAGCCGTCCTCGCCGCCGCGGCCGTCGTAGCGGACACGGGGCGGGGGCGCCGCCGCAGGATGACGAACGCGCAGGCGGCGTCCGTCGTCCGCTTATCCCGCTCTGAGCCGGGCCCAGGCACACTGGACGCATGACGACTGGCGCACCGACCCCCACCTATCCCGCCCGGCCCCGGCGCTCCCGGCTGCGTACCTTCCTGCCGCTGGCTGTCGCCGCCTGGCTGGTGCTGGAGATCTGGCTGCTCACCGTGGTCGCGGACGTGGCGGGCGGGTTCGCGGTGTTCCTGCTGCTGATCGCCGCTCTCGTGCTCGGCACGGTGGTGATCAAGCGGGCCGGCCGACGCGCTTTCCAGGCGCTGAACGAGGCGCTCCAGCGGGGCGGTACCCCCGCGAGCGGCGGCGGCAACGGGCTGATGATGCTGGGCGGCCTGCTGATCATGCTGCCGGGTCTGATCTCGGACGCGCTGGGCCTGCTTCTGCTGATCCCGCCGGTCCAGAAGGCCCTGAGCCGGCGCGCGGAGCGCACGTTCGAGCGGAAGCTGCGCGAGGCGAACCCGGGCTCGCTCGGTGACGCCTTCCAGCAGGCTCGCATGCACCGCCCCGACGGCAAGGTCGTCCAGGGCGAGGTCGTCAGGGACGAGCCGGGGGACGCCCCGGAGGGGCCGAGGCCGCCGCTGACACGCTGACATGCCGCTGACGCGCTGACGCGCTGACATGCCGAGAAGCCCGGTGCCACCGAGCACCGGGCTTCTCTGCTTCGCGTACCCGGCTTCTCTGCTTTGCCGGGCACGCCAAACCGCGGGCGTCGTACGTCACGTTCACGTACGACGCCCGCGGTTACTTGTGCCTGGTAATTCCGCCCAAGCCCCTGCGGGGCTAAGCGGACTTTCGGCTGTCCCGGGGGTGAACCGCGATGTTCATCGCCCCGGAGCGGAGAACGGCGAGACGTTCCTCGAGGACCTCTTCGAGTTCCTCGCGGGTCCGCCGCTCCATCAGCATGTCCCAGTGTGTACGCGCGGGCTTGGCCTTCTTCTCTTCAGGGCCGTCGCCGTCCACCAGGAGTGCCTGGGCCCCGCAGACCTTGCACTCCCACTCCGGCGGGATCTCCGCCTCGACCGAGAAGGGCATCTCGAACCGGTGCCCCTTCTCGCATGCGTACTCCACGGCCTGGCGCGGGGCCAGGTCGATGCCGCGGTCCGTCTCGTAGCTGGTCACCACGAGGCGCGTGCCGCGAAGAGCTCGCTCACTCATGAATCGTGCCTCCCGGGCTTGTCGCCCACAGGACAGGTGTCGCTGTCGTCGTCATCCGGTCAACGTCCGGTCGGCGGTAAAGATTCCCGTCCCGTGTCCCGTTCTGGGTGATGCGTCGCCGTCGTAGCCGCAGCCTTGCTGACCAATGTCGTACCCACCGGCGCCCGGTTTGTCACATCTGCTAGCAGATGTAACCCAGCGTTTCGGCATCTTTGACGCGCAGTAACGGTACGCCTGGCAGGCCAAACGCGTACACTACCGCCCTTTCACTCGGAACGCTAAATCGTTGTCGGCACCGGATTGCCCGCGTCGCTGATCGCCCGGCGCACCGGAACCCTCGCGAGCAGGGCGAATCCGATGACGAAGAAGGCCACCAACGAGATGATCGCGGCTCGGTAACTTCCGGTCAGCTGGTAGGTCAGGCCGAACAGGAGCGGGCCGAGCCAGCTCATGCCGCGGTCGCTCATCTCGTAGGCCGAGAAGTATTCGGCCTCCTTCCCCGGCGGGACGAGATGCGAGAACAGGGACCGGGACAGGGCCTGGCTGCCGCCGAGGACCAGCCCGATGCCGGCCGCCAGCGCGAAGAACCACAGCGGTGCCCCGGCCGGCAGGAAGTACCCGGCGGCCAGCGTCACCGTCCACGCGACCAGCGAGCCGAGGATGGTGCGCTTCGCGCCGTACGTCCGTGCCAGCCGCCCCATCGTGAGGGCCCCCGCCACCGCCAGCACCTGGACCAGCAGCACGGCGCCGATCAGCGTCGACTGTCCGAGGCCGAGTTCCTCGGAGCCGTAGATCGACGCCTGGGAGATCACCGTCTGGATGCCGTCGTTGTAGACCAGGTAGGCGAGGAGGAAGGCGAGCGTCAGCGGGTGGCGGCGCATGTCGCGGATGGTCGCCGCGAGCTGACGGAAGCCGGCGGCGGTCGGCTTCCCGGCCGCCTCGTGCGTACCGCTCGCCCCGGCCGTGTCCTGCCGGGACCCGCGGTCGCGCAGCCGGCGTAGCGGGATGAGCGCGAAGGCGCCCCACCACAGGCCGGCCGACGCCAGGCAGATGCGGACCGCCATGCTCTCGGAGACGCCGAAGGAGTCGTGGGCCAGATACAGCACCAGGTTCACGACCAGCATCAGCGAGCCCGACGCGTAGCCGAAGGCCCAGCCCCGGGAGGAGACCGCGTCGCGCTCCTCGGGTGGGGCGATCTGCGGGAGGTAGGAGTTGTAGAGCATCATCGCGACCGACTGGGCCGCGTTCGCGACGATCAGCAGGAAGCCGCCGAGCAGATAGCGGTCGCCGTCCAGGAGGAACATGGCCGTGGTGGCCGTGGCTCCCACATAGGCGGCGGCCCCGAGGAGCGGCTTCTTGCGGCCGGTGCGGTCGGCGGCCGCGCCCACCAGGGGCATCACCAGTACGGCCACGATCACCGACAGGGACACCGAGTAGGCGAAGAAGGAGCCGGCGCGCACCGGAATGCCCAAGGGGTGGACGAATCCGTCCGCGTCCGCCGCCTCCTCGGCGACCGACGTCAGATAGGGGCCCAGGAACACGGTGAGCACGCTCGTCGAGTAGACGGAGCAGGCCCAGTCGTAGAAGTACCAGCCGCGCTGCTCGCGCCGGCGCCCGGCGGACTCGTCGGCCGCCTCCGTCCGCACGGTTCCGATGCCCACCCCGCGCCCTCGCTTCCCCGTGATGATCCCGCGCGCGGGTGGAGACGGGCGGGGTCAGACCCAGACGCCGCGGTCCTCCATGACCTTGCGCAATGTGTCGATGTGATCGGTCATGATGCCATCGACTCCCAGGTCCAGGAGCCGGTGCATCGCATCGGGATCATTGATGGTCCACACGTGCACCTGGAGCCCGCGCGCGTGGGCGGCCCGGACGAAGCGGTGGTCCACCACCTGGATCCCGGACTGCGCCTCGGGAACCTGGGCGGCCACCGCCGAGCGGCGCAGCGTGGCCGGCACCCCCCAGGAGCGCAGCCGCAGATTGAGCACGCCCCGGGTGCCGTACGACGTCGCCAGGCGCGGCCCGGCCAGGCGCTGGGCGCGGATGACGCGGGCCTCGGAGAAGGAGCCGACACAGACGCGGTCCCAGGCGCCGGTGCGCTCGATCAGCTCCAGGAAGGGGTGCAGCGCCGGCTCCGCCTTGAGGTCGACGTTCCAGCGCACCTCGGGAAAGGTCTCCAGGAGCTCTTCGAAGAGCGGTACCGGCTCCTTGCCGCCCACGCGCGCGTGCCGTACGTCGGCCCAGGACAGGTCCGCGATCCGGCCCGCACCGTCCGTGACCCGGTCCAGAGTCGAGTCGTGGAACGCGACGAGCTTGCCGTCGCGGGTGGTGTGGACGTCGGTCTCGATGTACCGGTAGCCCTGTTCGACCGCGCGCCGGAACTGGAACACGGTGTTCTCCAGGCCGTCCGCCGCCCCGCCCCGGTGGGCGAAGGGGATCGGGCCGGGATGGTCGAGGTAGGGGTGGCGTATCCGCGTGGTGCTCACGGACGCAGTATCGCGCGCCGGGGTTGCCCGGCGGCAACGACCGTGCTGCCGTCCGATGCCGACGGGACGGCGAACACACGCAGGAAGAGCTGGGCGAGCGGGCCGATGGAGACCGCGTAGAGGACGGTGCCTATGCCGACCGTGCCGCCCAGGGCGAAGCCGCTCACGACGACCGCGATCTCGACGGCCGTGCGCATCAGGCGGATCGAGCGGCCGGTGCGCAGGTTGAGCCCGGTCATCAGGCCGTCCCGGGGACCGGGTCCGAAGCGGGCCGCGATGTAGAGGCCGGTGGCCACGCCGTTGAGCACGATGCCGGCCAGGAGCAGGACGATCCGTACGGCCAGGGTGTGGGCCTCGGGAAGCAGGGCGAGGGTGCCGTCCATGGCGATGCCGACCACGAAGACGTTGGAGACCGTGCCGAGGCCCGGGCGCTGGCGCAGCGGGATCCACAGGAGCAGCACGGCCGCGCCGACGATGATCGACACGACGCCGATCGTCAGGCCGCTCCGTTCGGCGAGGCCCTGGTGCAGCACGTTCCAGGGCTCCATGCCCAGGCCCGCCTCGACGAGCAGCGCCGAGCTCGCGCCGTACAGCGCGAGCCCGACGTAGAGCTGTGACAGCCGCCGGACGAGATGCCCGTGCGTGAGCCGTTTCGCGGGATGCCCCTGCGTGGACAAGACCTGCCCCCTGTGGTGGTAGTGGACTGCTGCATGACACCCTGTGGCTTGGGAGGCAGTGTCCTCCATGGCCAATTCGGGGAAGGTGGACTGGAATCATGGCGCAGTGGACTTCCGCGGTGGGTGCCGCGCAGCTCGCCCGGCTGCTCACCTCCCAGCAGGACCGCCCCGCCGGGCCCGGCACCAGGCGTCCGCCCGCGTACCGGTCCCTGGCCGACGGCATCCGACTGCTCGTCCTGGAGGGGCGGGTTCCGGTCGCCGCACGGCTGCCCGCCGAGCGGGAACTGGCCCTCGCCCTGTCGGTGAGCCGCACGACCGTGGCCGCCGCGTACGAGGCGCTGCGCACCGAAGGATTCCTGGAGTCGCGGCGCGGGGCCGGCAGCTGGACCGCCGTGCCGGCCGGGAACCCGCTGCCCGCCCGTGGCCTGGAGCCCCTGCCGCCCGAGGCGCTGGGCTCGGTGATCGACCTGGGCACCGCGGCGCTGCCCGCCCCCGAGCCGTGGCTGACCCGTGCCGTCCAGGGCGCCCTGGAGGAGCTGCCCCCGTACGCCCACACCCACGGCGACTATCCGGCCGGGCTGCCCGCGCTGCGCGCGATGATCGCCGACCGGTACACGGCCCGCGGGATCCCGACCATGCCCGAGCAGATCATGGTGACCACCGGGGCGATGGGCGCCATGGACGCGATCTGTCATCTGTTCGCGGGGCGCGGTGAGCGGATCGCTGTCGAGTCGCCGTCGTACGCCAACATCCTCCAGCTGATGCGGGAGGCGGGCGCCCGGCTGGTGCCCGTCGCCATGGCCGAGGGGCTGGCCGGCTGGGACGTGGACCGCTGGCGGCAGGTGCTGCGGGAGGCGGCGCCCCGGCTCGCCTATGTGGTCGCCGACTTCCACAACCCGACCGGGGCGCTGGCCGACGAGGACCAGCGGCGGCGGCTGGTGGACGCGGCGCGGTCGGCGGGAACGGTGCTCGTCGCCGACGAGACGATGAGCGAGTTGTGGCTCGACCCGGACGTGGAGATGCCGCGCCCGGTGTGCGCCTTCGACCCCGCGGGGTCGACCGTCGTCACCGTCGGGTCGGCCAGCAAGGCCTTCTGGGCGGGGATGCGGATCGGCTGGGTGCGGGCGGCTCCGGATGTGATCCGCAGTCTCGTGGCCGCGCGCGCCTACGCCGATCTGGGCACGCCCGTCCTGGAGCAGCTGGCCGTGAACTGGCTGTTCGGTACCGGGGGTTGGGAGCAGGCCGTGGAGCTGCGGCGCGGACAGGCCCGGGAGAACCGGGACGCGCTCGTCGCGGCCGTGCGGCGGGAGCTGCCCGGGTGGGAGTTCGAGGTGCCGCGGGGCGGGCTCACGTTGTGGGTCCGCACGGGCGGCCTGTCGGGGTCGCGACTCGCGGAGGTCGGGGAGCGGGTGGGAGTCCGGGTGCCGTCCGGGCCCCGGTTCGGGGTGGACGGGGCCTTTGAGGGGTATGTGCGGCTGCCGTTCACCGTGGGGGGCGCGGTGGCGGAGGAGGCCGCGGCACGGCTGGGGGCCGCGGCGCGGCTGGTCGAGAGCGGGGTGACGGGGGCGGGGGAGTCCTCGCGGCCGTTCGTGGCGTGACGTCGCCCCGGCATCGGCGCCGGGAGGCTCGCACGGCCCGGCACCGACGGGACTACGACGACTCCGCCACCACAGCCTCCGCCGGCACCGGCTCCGGTTCCTGCTCCGCCTTCTCCAGCGTGCCCAGCGACTCCGCCTCCACCGGCGTCGTCCGCGCCGGCAGCAGGTCCAGGACGGCCTGCCGGTGTGCGTCGCTCGTGGCGTCGTCGTACGGGTCCGGGGTCGCCGGGACCTGGAGGCGGTGGACCGGGCCCGTGCCCAGGCGGGCGTAGCCGCGGCCGGCCGGGACCTCGGCGACCGGGGTGGTGTGCGGGGGCGCGCCCAGGGCCGTCCGCAGTTGCTCCGCCGTGGCGGGGCCGAGCACGACACGCGCGCGTGTGTGCTGTCGTACGGCATCGCTCAGCGCGTCCAGGGCGTCCCACTGCTCGGCCACGACCACCGTGACGTTGGCCGCGCGGCCGTGCCGGAGCGGGACCTGGAGCAGGGACTGCGGGTCCTTGCGGTTGTCCGCGGCGGCGAGGTGGGAGAACGCCGTCGGGCGGTCCAGGAGGATCCACAGCGGGCGCTTGGTGTCCTCCGGCGGCGGGTTGCCCGCCTGGCGGGCCCGGTTCACGGCGATCAGGCGCCGCTCCGTCTCCGTCGCCGCCCACTCCACGCTCGCCAGCGCCCCGGCCAGCCCGCACTCGACCGCCAGGACGCCGTCCCGGCCGGTCAGGCACGCGTACTCGCCGGTGGCGCCGCCCTCGACGATGACGACGTCGCCGTATCGCAGGGCCTGAAGGGCGATGGAGCGCAGCAGGGTCGAGGTGCCGCTGCCGGGCTGGCCCAGGGCCAGCAGGTGGGGCTCGGTGGAGCGGATGCCGGTGCGCCAGACGACCGGCGGGACATCGCGCTGTCGCTCGCCGTGGGTGAGGGGGAGCGTGCGCTGGACCCGGGTGGGGTCGGTGAAGCCGAGGACCGTCTCGCCGGGGGCCGTGACGAAGCGCTGGGCGGCGATGTCGGTGGGCAGCGGCGCGAGGGCGGTGACCGTGACCTCGTTGCCCTCCTCGTCCCAGGCGAAGTGGTACTCCCGGCCGCGGCCGGACTTCGCGGTCAGCAGGTACTCGATCCGCGCGCGGGCCTGCGCCTCGCCGTCGGTGAAGTAGGCCGGGTAGCGGACCAGAAGGCTGCTGATCCGGCTCGTGCCGTCGAACTCGTACTCGGGGAAGGCCTTCTCCCACTCGCCGCCGTGGGTGTAGAGCGGGGCCGGGTCGTCGGCTGCCGAGAAATATGGGACCAGCGCCTCGTACAGCGATCTCAGCCGCTCCGTCTGGGACTCGTCCGGTCCCTCGGGCGTCGTCGGCGCGCGGTCCCGGCCCTGCCAGGCTGCCGCCGCCATCAGGGTGATGACGGCGAGCAGCGGACCGTACGGAACCAGCGCCACGACCAGGATCACCGAAGCCACCAGGAACAGCAGCGGTCCGCGCTTGTCCTTGGGGGTGTCGGCCCACTTGCGCCGCCCGGCCGAGGCCAGCCGGCGCAGACCGCGGGTGACCGTGATCAGTGGATGGAGAACGTCAGAGGCGCTGTCGCTCGCCGTCCGGGCCAGCTCCCGGCTTCGGGTGAGCTGCGCCCGGGCCAGCTCCCGGCTTCGGGCGATCTGCGCGCTGCCTGTGCTCAGGATGCGGGGGAGGGGGCGGCGGGCCACTGCGGTCTCCTGGAGGTGCGTACGGGCTGGACGGGCGGTGTCAGAACTGGATGCCGCCCAGGAGGCTCGCCAGGCTCTCGCCGCCGGCCTTGATGCTCGGGGCGATGGCCGTGCTTGCCAGATAGAAGCCGAACAGCGCCGAGATCAGGGCGTGGGACGCCTTCAGCCCGTCCTTGCGGAAGAAGATGAAGACGACGATGCCGAGCAGAACGACGCCTGAGATGGAGAGGATCATGTGAGTGCTCCTGGTTCGGGTGGGGACAGTCACCATGAGTACTTCCAGGCTCACAGGATGTATCCATACGATAAAAGGTGCAACTGGGTGAAATTCGGCGGATTTCCTTCGGATGGCGGAGTGTCCTTGACCGGATGAGCTTGGGCTTCGCGTCCGGCCGTGTCTGCGATGATCTTTGCCTCGGACGCATCGGGTCATGTGCCGCGCGAGCCAGTACCCTGGCGAATCACTCGTACGGCCGACACCGCTCGCCGGTCGTACCCGTGCTCCCCGTGGTTTCCGTAGTTCCCGCAGTCCCCGTGTTCGTAGTGAGAGGCGGTCCGGCCGATGACTGATGCCCCCGACCCCGAGGTCGTGGAGCTGGCGACCAAGATCTTCGATCTGGCCCGGCAGGGGCAGACCGAGGCGCTCGTGGCGTATGTCGACGCGGGCGTACCAGCCAACCTCACCAACGACCGCGGCGACTCCCTCGTGATGCTCGCCGCGTACCACGGCCACGCCGACGCGGTGCGCGCCCTGCTCGCCCGGGGTGCCGAGGGGAACCGTGTCAACGACCGGGGCCAGACACCACTCGCCGGTGCCGTCTTCAAGGGGGAGGCGGAAGTGATCAAGGTCCTGCTGGAAGCCGGCGCCGACCCGGCCGCGGGCACCCCTTCGGCCGTCGATACCGCACGGATGTTCGATAAGGCGGACCTGCTCGAGCTGTTCGGCGCACACTGATCCGAATGTTCTGACCAGCTGAAACACGGAAAACGGGGGAGGCGGTACAGGGCCGCCGAAATTTCGGTCGCGGCAGACGGAAGTGCCGAGTCATCATGACGTCGTGATTCACGGACGCGATGGCTGGGCAGGTGTTGCCGCACCGCGCGGGCCGTGAAGCGGTCCGCATGGGCCACCGACGAGAGGCAGAGGAAGATGGTCTACAGCAAGCAGGAAACGGCGGGCGCCCCGACGTGTTGTCACGCGGCCAGGTGAAGCAAGAACCCCGGTTGCGTCGACGCTTGATGTGAGGCTGTTTCCCATGTTCGAACCGGTCATAGCGCCCAGCGGTACGCTGCTCGGCCTGCTCCAGCGGGGTCGCGGCGACGGCACACTGCACGCGCTCACCGCCCCGCGAGCCGAGGCGCTCGCGGCCCTGAACCACTGTGTGCTGCGGGACCCCCGCCACGACTGGCAGGTGGAGAACCGTTCCCTGTACTACGCCCGTCTCTACCTCGACCTGAACGGCGAGCTGGACGAGATCGAGGCGCACCTCTTCGACGTCGATGACGCCCTCGACACCGAGGAGTCACGCACGGGGCTGGCCCTGGCCGTCCTCGGCCACCTCGCCTCCTACGGCAGGCTGGACGCCCTGGAGCTGCTGCGCAGGTACGCCGCCACGGGCTCCAACTGGGCCTGGGCCCTGGACGAGCTCGCGCTCAGGGACGACGACGCGGGCCTGCGTGCCCTCGCCGCGCCCGTCCTGGCGCGCTTCTCGGCCGATCCCGAGGGCGAGGCCGAGCTGGCCACCGCCGTACGCGATGCTTTCGAGCCACGGCCGTGGCGGCTGTGGGCCGAGGATCCGCGCGAATCGATCGCCACGCGTGTGCGTGCCGCTCACGAGGCCGGCTGCTTCGACCGCTGGCAGCGGCAGATGCGACCTACCGGGCCCCGTCCGGGGTGGAGCGTGCAGGCGGTCTTCGAGTGGGCGCAACAGGGCATGGAGCGCGGAGCCGCCCTCCATGTGCCCGCCGCGCGGTGCCTCATGGCCGTCGCGGGCCCCGAGGACCGGCCCGAAATCGTCGCCGCCGCCAAGGACGGCACCGACGGCGCCCGCTGCACCGCCCTGCGCTACCTCGCGGACAGCGATGATCCCGAGGCCCTCGACCTGATCGAGGCGGCCGTGATCACCGGCTCGTCGGCGGTCGTGGACGCCGCCGTCGACGCCTTCGAACGGATGCGCAGCATCGCCGCCGTGGACCACGCGCGCGGCTGGGCCCGACGGCCCGATCCGCTCGGCGCCGCCGCCGGACGCGTGCTCGCCTGCCGGGGCGGAGCCGAGGACAAGGACCTGGTCCTCTCGGCGCTGCGCGAGGCCGTACGGGGTGAGGGACCCGACGCCCCGACCCTGTGGACCCTCGTCGACGGCACCGGGCGGCTCGGTATCGCCTGCGCCGCCCCGGTCCTGCGTCATATCTACCGCGAGACCGCCTCCTCCCATCTGCGCGGCCGCACCGCCCGTGCCCTGGCCGCCACCGACCCCTCCTTCCCGGCCGGCTTCGCCGTCGAGTGCCTGTGGGACTGCGAGGAGACCACCCGCGAGATCGCCGCCCGGCACGCCGAGACCGGTGACACCCGCGTGGTCGAGCGGCTGCGCCGGCTCGCCGCCGACCCGGCCGAGGAGGCCGAGGTGCAGACGGCCGTACGCAGTCGGATCGGACCGGACATGACAACCGGTTGATCATCGGGCCCGCCATGGCCTCCGACTGGCCGTCGAGCGGGACGTGACCCGCGACCGTGCCCCCGGGCGGGACGTGTGTTCGTGCCGTGAACGTCGGGGAGATCCGCCCGCCGGGTGAACGCGGGATGACCTGCGGGTCAGGTGCGCATGGACGTGACCTGACCCGCCCGGGGGTGCAGCGAACGCTCATGGGACGTTTGTCGTTCGGAAAGATCCACTTTGACGCGGCCACGTCCAGCACGGCGACAACACGGGTATGCGTGTCGTCATCGTGACCGAATCCTTTCCCCCCGATGTGAACGGCGTGGCCCACTGCGCGCTCCAGACCGCCCGACACCTCGTCGATCGCGGTCACGCTCCCCTCGTCGTCGCTCCGGCTCCCGCTCCCGGGAACAAGGCGGCCGCCGCTCTGGCGCCCTGCCCCGTCATCCATGTCCCCTCACTCCCGCTCCCCGGCTATCCCCAGGTCAGGGTCGCGCTCCCCAGCCGGCGCCTCGCCGCGGCGCTGATCCAGCACCAGCCCGACGTGGTGCACCTGGCCAGCCCCTTCGTCCTCGGCGTCCGCGGCATGGCCGCCGCCGCCCGGCTCGGCATCCCCGCCGTCGCCGTCTACCAGACCGACCTGGCCGGATACGCCCGCACGTACATGGGCGCCGGTGAGGCCGCGGCCTGGCGGCGCATACGCTCCGTCCACTCCGCCGCCGACCTCACCCTCGTCCCGTCCAGCGCGTCCATGCGCGATCTGGAGACCCAAGGCGTGCCCCGGCTCAGGTTGTGGGCCCGCGGCGTGGACACCGCACGCTTCCGCCCCGGACTCCGGGACGAGGCCCTGCGCCGCGAACTCGCCCCGAACGGCGAGGTCATCGTCGGCTACGTCGGGCGGCTCGCCCCGGAGAAGCAGATCGAACTGCTCTCCGGCGTCTGCGGCATGCCGGGCGTGAAGGTCGTGATCGTCGGTGACGGGCCGAGCCGGCCCGCACTCGCCGAAGCGCTGCCAGGCGCGGTCTTCCTGGGCCGGCGCGGCGGAGACGACCTCGCCCGGCTCTTCGCCTCGTTCGACGTCTTCGCCCACACCGGCCCGTTCGAGACCTTCTGCCAGACCGTGCAGGAAGCCATGGCGAGCGGCGTCCCCGTCGTCGCGCCCGCCGCCGGAGGCCCGCTCGACCTGGTCGACCACGGCCGCACCGGGCTCCTGGTGCCTCCGCGCGACGCCGACGCCGTACGCGACGCCGTGCGGTCCCTCGTCACCGACCCCGCACTGCGGGCCACGTACGGGGCCGCCGGACGCGCCACGGTCGAGGGCCGCACCTGGGCGACCATCGGCGACCAGCTCATCGCCCACTACGAGACCGTGCTCAAGGCACGGAGGCCGGCGGTGGCGGTATGAACACTGCACCCCGCGACGGTATGAACACCTCGCTGCGCATCGTCCGGCTCGCGAACTTCGTCGCCCCCGCCTCCGGCGGGCTGCGCACCGCGCTGCGCGAACTGGGCAAGGGCTTCAAGCTGGCGGGTCACGACCCCGTCCTCGTCGTGCCCGGTGAGAAGTACGGCGACTGCGAGACCGAGCAGGGCCGGGTGATCACCCTGCCCGGCCCGATGCTGCCCGGCACCGGCGGCTACCGCGTGCTCGTCGACAAGCGGCGGGTCGCGGCCCTCCTGGAGGAGCTCGCCCCCGACCGCCTGGAGGTCTCCGACCGTACGACGCTGCGGTGGACCGGCAGGTGGGCCCGCCGCGCCCGGGTTCCCGCCGTGATGGTCTCCCACGAGACCGCCGACGGTGTGCTGCGTACCTGGGGGCTGTCGGAGAACCTGTCCCGGCGTGCCGCGGACGCCCTCAACGTCCGTACGGCCCACACGTACTCGAAGGTCGTGTGCACCACCGAGTTCGCCGAGCGGGAGTTCGTGCGGATCGGCGCCCGCAACGTCGTACGGGCTCCGCTGGGCGTCGACCTGATGAACCGGCGTCCCACCCTGCGCGACGCGGCGCTGCGCGAGACACACGCGCGTGCCGACGAGAAGCTCCTCGTGATGTGCTCCCGGCTCTCCGTGGAGAAGCGCCCCGGCACCGCGCTGGACGCCCTGGAGTCGCTGCGGGGGCGCGGTGTGCGGGCGGTGCTCGTGGTGGCCGGAAACGGCCCCCTGCGGGCGCGGCTCGAACAGCGGGCGCAGGAGCGCGACCTGCCGGTGACCTTCCTCGGGCACGTCGCCGACCGCAGCCTGCTCGGCGCGCTCCAGGCCTCCGCCGACATCTGCCTGGCTCCCGGGCCCGCCGAGACTTTCGGGCTCGCCGCGCTGGAGGCCATGGCCTGCGGGACGCCCGTGGTGGCCAGCGCGTCGTCCGCGCTGCCGGAGGTGATCGGCTCCGCCGGGGCCACCGCGGCGGACCACGGGGACGCCTTCGCGGACGCCGTGGAGATGCTGCTCGACCGTCCCGAGCGCGAGCGCCGGGAGGCGGCACGCGCGCGTGCGGAGTGCTTCGGCTGGGGCACGGCGGTGGACGCCTTCCTCACCGCACACGACGCCGCGGTGCCGGTGCGTCCCTTCGTGCGTGCGGAGGGCGCGGCATGAGACCGCTCCGCTACGTCGCCCTCGGGGACTCGCTGACCGAGGGGGTGGGAGACCCCGTGGGGGACGGGTGGCGTGGCTGGGCCGCGCTGCTCGCCGGCGGACTGTCCGAACCGACCGCCGAGTTCACCAACCTGGCCGTCAGCGGGGCGCAGACGCGGGACGTGCTGGAGGTTCAGCTGCCGGCGGCGCTGTCCCTGCGGCCCGACGTCGCGTCCGTTCTCGTGGGCGTCAACGACACACTGCGCGGCACCTTCGACATAGAGAAGATCGCCGAGCGCCTCGACAAGGTCTACGCGTCGTTCACCCGTCAGGGCACGTGCCTGCTCACTGCCTGTCTGCCCGACCCGGGCACGATGCTGGGACTGCCGGGAGTCCTGGGCAGCCCGCTGGCCCGCAGGCAGCGGGCCGTCAACACGGTCGTCCACACGTTGTCCGAGCGGTACGGGGCGGTGCATCTGCACGCGGTCGACGACGTGTGGATCATGGACCGGGCGATGTGGAGCTCGGACCGGCTGCACCCCGGGGAGCGCGGGCACCGGCAGATCGCCCTGCGCTTCCACGCGATGCTGGCGCACCGGGGCATCGCGACCCGGCCGGCGCCCTCGCCCGAGCCCGAGTTCCCGCCGCCGGCCAGATCGGCGAGCCTGTGGTGGCTGGCCACCGCGGGGACCGCGTGGGTCGTCCGGCGGTGCAACGACCTGCTGCCCCAACTGCTGCGCCTCGCCGTCGACGAGACGCGGCACCGGGTGAAGGGCACCTGCGGCCGGCTCGACCTGCGCGCGGCACAGTCGGCGTCCGCCGCCTTGGCCTCGCTGCCGGTGCCGGAGCATCGGCCGGTGCCGGAGTCGGTGAGGGTGCCCGAGCATCGGCCGGTGCCGGGCCGGCGGTCCCTGCCCGAGGGACTGTTGCTGCCCGGACAGCGCCCGGTGCCGCAGCAGCGGCCCGAACCGGAGGCGGCGTAGCGGTACGCGCGCGTGGTGGGCGTCAGCGACGCCGTACGGCGACGAAGCGGATCGGCGTGCCCGGTACCGCCTGGGCGGCGGCGGGGAGGTCGGCCGCGCGGACGACGGCGATCACCGGGTAGCCGCCCGTGGTCGGGTGGTCGGCCAGGAACACGACCGGCCTGCCGTCGGGCGGGACCTGGACCGCTCCCAGGACCACGCCCTCGCTGGGGAGCTCGCGGGTGGTCGCCCGCTCCAAGGCCGGGCCTTCGGTGCGCAGCCCGATGCGGTTGCTCGCGGGGGAGACGAGGTAGGCGCGGGAGGTGAAGGCATGTACGGCCGCCGGCGTGAACCAGTCGTCGCGAGGGCCCGGCATCACGCGCAGGACGAGTTCGGCGGGCGGCGACGGCTGCGGGGCCACGTCCACGCACGCGTGGAGCCGCGTCGCCCGGCCCAGCGGCAGCACCGTCCCGTCCGCGAGGGGCGGTGGGCCGAGGCCGGACAGGAGGTCCGTGGAGCGGCTGCCGAGGACCGGCTCGACGGTGATGCCGCCGGAGACGGCCACGTAGCTGCGTACGCCGGACATGGCCGCGCCGACCTCCAGGAGCGCACCGGCGGGCACGCGCACCGGGGCGCCCCAGGCGACCGGGCGTGAGTCCACCGCGACACGGCAGGGCGCGCCGCCGACCGCGACGGTCACCGTCGAACGAGGCCGCACCGCACAGCCGTTGAGCGTGGTCTCCAGTACGGCCGCCTCGGGGCCGTTGCCGACCAGTCGGTTGACCAGCGCCGCCGCCGGCCCGTCCAGGGCACCCGAGCGGGGCACGCCGAGGTGGGCGTGTCCGGGACGGCCGAGATCCTGCACGGTGGTGAGCGCCCCGGCGCGTACGACGCAGAGCGCGCGGTCGGTCATGAGCGCCCCACCGGAACGAAGCGCACGCGCGTGCCCGGTGACAGCAGCGCGGCGGGCACACGCGTGGGGTCCCACAGCACGGTGTCGGTGGTGCCGATCAGCTGCCAGCCGCCCGGCGACGAGCGCGGGTACACGCCTGTGTACGGGCCCGCCAGCGCCACCGCACCGGCGGGTACGGCCGTGCGCGGAGTGGCCCGGCGCGGGACGTCGTAGCGCGGCGGCAGGCCCGTGAGATAGCCGAAGCCGGGGGCGAATCCGCAGAAGGCGACGCTGAATTCGGTGTCCGCGTGGACGCGGACCACCTCGTGCGGCGAGACACCCCAGTGCGCGGCGACGTCGGCCAGGTCCGGGCCGTCGTAGCGCACCGGGAGTTCGACGACCTCACGCGCGCGCGTGGGAGCGGGCGGGACGTCGGCGGTGGTCAGTTCGGAGGCCAGGCGGGCCGCGTCCGCGAGGCCGTCGAGCAGGACGGTCCGGGCCGCGGGGACGATCTCGCGGACCGACAACGAGCCCTCGGTACGGCGCCGCAGCAACTCCGCGTGCAGTGCCTGGGCCTCCTCGCCCGAGGCCACCTCGACGAGCAGGGCGTCGTCGCCGACGGGCAGCGCCCTCATACGAAGGCCTCCACCCGGACACCCGACTCCCCCAGCCGCGCCCGCACCCGGCGGGCCAGCTCGACGGCGCCGGGCGTGTCCCCGTGCAGGCACAGGGAACGCGCGCGCACCTCGATCTGGGTCCCGGCGCTGGAGGTGACCACGCCCGAGCGGGCCAGGCCCACCGAGCGTTCCACGACGGCCTCCGGGTCGGTGACCACGGCGCCGTCCTGGCCGCGCGGCACGAGCGTGCCCCGGTCGGTGTACGCGCGGTCCGCGAAGGCCTCCGTGACGGCCGGGAGGCCGGCCTCGGCGGCCAGCTCCAGCAGCCGCGAGCCGGGCAGGCCGAGCACGGGCAGCGTGGCGTCCGCCAGGAGCACGCCGTCGACGACCGCGCCGGCCTGCTCCTCGTCGTGCACGACACGGTTGTAGAGCGCGCCGTGCGGCTTGACGTACGACACGCGCGTGCCGGCCGCTCGCGCGAAGACCTCCAGGGCGCCGATCTGGTAGGCCACTTCGGCCGACAGTTCGGCGGACGGCACATCCATCGCGCGCCGCCCGAAGCCCGCCAGGTCCCGATAGGAGACCTGGGCGCCGATCCGTACTCCGCGCTCGGCCGCCTGCTCGCACACCCGCCGCATGGTGGCCGCGTCCCCGGCGTGGAAGCCGCAGGCCACGTTGGCGCTGGTGACGACGGACAGCAGCCGTTCGTCGTCGGTGAGCTGCCAGCGGCCGAAGCCCTCGCCGAGGTCGGCGTTCAGGTCGATGGAGGTCATCGGTCCGTCGGTTCTCCCTGTCTGCGATTCAGTGGTTCTCAGAGTGCTTCGGAGTTCTGAGAGTTCTCAGTGGTTTTCACTCGTGCTCAAGCGATGCGGTACTGCTCGTCGCGGGCGTCGGTGAGGAACATCTGGCCCGGTGCGTGGGTGATGGCGAAGGGTGGGCGCGAGGCCATCACGGCGGCCTGCGGGGTCACTCCGCACGCCCAGAACATCGGGATGTCGTCCGGCTCGGCGTCCACCGGATCGCCGAAGTCGGGGCGGCCGAGGTCGGCGATTCCCAGGGCCGACGGATCGCCGCAGTGCACGGGGCTGCCGTGCACCGCCGGCAGGAGGCTGGTCTCCCGCAGTGCCGCCGCCACGTGGACCGGCGGCACCGGGCGCATCGACACCACCATCGGGCCGTGCAGCCGTCCCGCCGGACGGCACTGACGGCCGGTCACGTACATCGGGACGTTGCGGCCCTGCTCGACATGGCGGATCGGTACGCCCGCCTCGGCCAGGGCCCACTCGAAGGTGAAGCTGCACCCGATCAGGAACGACACCAGATCGCTCCGCCAGTGGCCGCGCACGTCCGTCGGCTCGTCCACCAACTCGCCGTCCCGCCACACCCGGTAGCGCGGCAGATCGGTGCGCAGGTCGGCGCCGTCGGCGAGGACGGTCGTCCAGGAACCCGCGTCGGTGACGTCGAGGACCGGGCAGGGCTTGGGGTTGCGCTGGCAGAACAGCAGCATGTCGTACGCCCAGTCGGCGGGCACCGAGATCAGGTTGGCCTGGGTGTGGCCCGCCGCGACCCCGGCCGTGGGGCCCGTGAGGCCCTCCCTGAAGCGGGCGCGGGCGGTTGTCGGGCTCCACGCGTGCGCGTGCTCGTCTACGAGGGCGAGCGGGCGGTCTTCGGTCACGAGGGTGAGCGCCCGGTTGTCCGTACGGTTCACGCCAGCTCCTTCCCGCGCGTCTCCGGCAGCCCGAACAGGGCCAGCGCGGCGATGCCGTAGCCGATCGCGCCGAAGACCAGTGCGCCGCCCACACCCCAGCTGTCGGCCAGGAAGCCGACCGTGGTGGGGAAGACTGCGCCCACCGCGCGGCCGGTGTTGTACGTGAAGCCCTGTCCCGTCCCGCGCACGGCCGTCGGGTACAGCTCGCTCAGGTAGGAGCCGAAGCCGCTGAAGATCGCCGACATGCAGAACCCGAGCGGGAAACCGAGTACCAGGAGCAGGGTGTTGGCGCCGTCCGGGATGTTCGCGTACGCCAGGATGCAGACGGCCGAGAGCAGTGCGAACAGCCAGATGTTGCGCCGGCGGCCCAGCCGGTCGGTGAGGTAACCGCCGGTCAGATAGCCGATGAAGGCGCCGGATATGAGGAACGTGAGATAGCCGCCGGTGCCGACGACCGACAGGTCGCGCTCGGTCTTGAGATAGGTCGGCACCCAGGTGGCGAGGGTGTAGTAGCCGCCCTGGACCCCGGTGGACAGCAGCCCCGCGAAGATCGTCGTCCGCAGCAGTCCGGGCTTGAATATGGTCGCGAACGAGCTCTTCTCCGTGCTCTGTTCGCGTACGGCCACCGCCTCCGGGGCGTCGTGCACGCGGCGACGCATCCAGATGACGAGCAGGGCGGGCAGCGCACCGGTCCAGAACATCACACGCCAGGCCAGGGCGTCGTCGACGAACGAGAAGACCAGGGTGTACATGATCGCGGCCAGTGCCCAGCCGACGGCCCATGAGCTCTGGATCGCGCCGAGCGTGCGGCCCCGGTGCTTGGCGCTCGCGTACTCGGCGACCAGGATCGCGCCGACCGCCCACTCGCCGCCGAAGCCGAGGCCCTGGAGAGCGCGGAAGACCAGGAGCGTCTCGTAGTTCGGGGCGAAGCCGCAGGCGACGGTGAAGACCGCGTAGGTGATGACCGTGATCATCAGCGCCTTGACCCGGCCTATCCGGTCGGCCAGCACACCTGCGAGCGCGCCGCCGACCGCGGAGACCACGAGTGTGACGGTGGTGAAGAGGCCGGTCTGGCCACTGTCCAGGCCGAAGTACGCGGCCAGCGCGACCATGCTGAGCGGCAGCGTGAAGTAGTCGTACGAATCCAGGGCATAGCCGCCGAAAGCGCCCGCGAAGGCGCGGCGGCCCCGCGGACCCAGGGCGCGCAGCCAGGCGAACGCGCCGTCATCGGCGGCACGTTCGTCGGTGCTGGGGTTGGTGTCGGCCAGGGCTTGCGGTGGAGGGGTCGTGCTCATGGGCACCTCGCAGAGGGGGACGGAGGGTGCGGAACTGAGCTGAACGGTGAACAGGAACCGTGAGCAGCAAGGTAGAGGATCGTTGAACGATCCTTCAATACCCGTGTTGTTTCGTTCTCGTGTCTGCGGTTGAATTCCGGGCATGGCAGAGCAGCTGGGCGGACTGGCCGACGACCGTGCCCTCCTGGGGCGTACGAGCACGGCGGAGCGGGTCTCGGACATCCTCAGAAGCCGCATCGCCGAGGGCTTCTTCCCGCCCGGCACCCGGCTGTCGGAGGACAGCATCGGAGGGGCTCTCGGTGTGTCCCGCAACACACTGCGCGAGGCGTTCCGGCTGCTCACCCATGAACGACTGCTCGTCCACGAACTGAACCGGGGTGTGTTCGTGCGGGTCCTGACGGTGGAGGACGTCGAAGACATCTACCGCACCCGGCGCCTCGTAGAGTGTGCCGTCGTGCGCGGGCTCGGCGAACCCCCGTACCCCTTGGAGGGGCCCGCCCGAGCGGTCGCCGAAGGCCGGCGCGCGGTGCGCGAAGGTGACTGGAAAGGGCTGGGGACGGCCAACATCCACTTCCACCGGGAGCTGGTCTCGCTCGCCGGGAGCGCCCGCACCGACGAGCTGATGCGCAGCGTCTTCGCGGAGCTGCGGCTGGCCTTCCACGTGGTGGACGATCCCCACCGGCTGCACGAGCCCTACCTCGCGCGCAACCGGGAGATCCTCGGGGCCTTGGAAGCGGGCGACAAGGGAGAGGCCGAGAAGCTCCTCGCGGTCTATCTCGACGATTCGCTGGAACGGGTCGTGGAGGTCTACCGGCGGCGGGTCAGCGCCCCGTAGGGGCACGACCGGCGCGACCTGCGCTTCAGGCTTCCGGCGGTACGCGTTCGTTTGGGTCGTTGTCAGACCTAGGACCTAGTCTGTGCACCGTGACTTCGCCTGCATCGACGGACCGTGTTCCGCCCCAGCTCGGCGCGGGGCCGCGCCCGGCTCCGGGCCCGGCCGCCGACGAGGGGCTGGCGCGACGGCTGCGCGCGCTCGCCTGCACCGCGCCGCTGCACGACCTCGACGCGCGCAAGGCGAACCTCGCGGGCGAGTACTCGGTGTACGGCATGGCGGAGGTGGCGCTCGCCGCCATCGACCTGGTCACACTGAACATGGACTTCGACACGGGCGCCGACCACGACCAGATCGTCGCCCGCCTCATCCCGCGCATCGCCGCCCAGGCCCCGCACCGCCCGGTCGCCGAGCACGAGCGGGTGGCCCGCTGGGTCCTGGAGAACCTGATCAACGTCGGGAGCGTGGACCGCGGCTTTCGTGCCGTTTACGGCACCTTCGCGCCGGACGGCAGCTATGTCCGCCGCGACTACGACTTCAAGCTGATCGAGGAGGTGCCGGGACCGGGCGGCACGGTGTACCTCCGTACGACGGACGAGGCCGTCAACGTCCTGGTCGGCGCCCTCGACACGGACGTCACCAGCGCCCAGATCGCCGCCGAGGTCAAGCTGGAAGTGCTGATCAACCGGGGCCGTCTCGCCGACGCCCAGCTGGCCGCCGAACAGGCCCGGTACCGGACCGTGCAGTACTCGGAGACGCTCCGCAGGGCCCTGGACGCGACCCGCCGCAACGTCCGCGCGGTCGACTGGCTGAACGCCGTACCGGACATGATCGCCGAAGCGCTCGACCACGTCGCCGACCGGTACCGCCACGAGAACGCGATCCTCACCAACATCCGCAAGGCACGCGACGAGACCGAGGACCCCGAGCACAAGCGGCGTGCCGCCGAGCTGGTCGACATCGTGAAGGACTGCATCCGGCGCCATACGCAGTTGCAGTCGCGGTTGCTGGAGGCCGGTCCGCTCTTCCGCGCCGAACAGGACCGGCAGGCCTTCGCGACACCGATGACGACGTCGGGGACAGACCTGTACGGGCATCTCCTGGCGCCTGTGCTGCCCTTGGCGCTGGAGCGGGCCGTCCGGGTCACGGACGCCTTCTTCGCGCGCGGGACCGGATTGCGTACACCGGTCTCGGTGCGGGTCGGTGATCTCGTCGACATACTGCTCACGCCGCCCGTGGAGCGGGAGCACCTGGGCGCCGAGATGCCCGAGCCCGACCTCATCGCGACGCCCGACGACAGCCGGTTCAGCGAGGAGCAGTTGGCCGCGGCGATGGAGCTGCTGGATCTGCCGGCCGACGCACCGCGACGGCTGTCGGGCCTGCTGGCCCAGGCGCGTCGACAGGACGCGGACCTGCCCTATCTCGTCGCGCTGCTGGCCGTTCACGCGGCCAGTCCGCCGGTCGGCACCGCCTATCGGCAGGGCGAGGAGAAGCTGCTGTTCGCCGTGGACGACGGGACCGAGCTGGACGATCACGAGTTCGGCGGAGCCGATCTCATCGTCGGTACGGCCCTGCTGGACGCGGCGGGGATGGCGGCGGACAGGACGGAAGCAGCATGAGTGAGCGACAGCGCAGCAAGGAGCCCCGACCGTGAGCGAGCACGTCGAGTGGAGTGACACGGAGGCACCCACCCCGTCGGCGACCGCCGCCGTCACCCCCGCCGACGCCGCCGACGCGGCCCGGCTGGTCGCCTTCGGCCTCCAGCCGAAGCTTCAGCCCGCACGGGACCAGGAGTACGCGGAGCTGCTGCGGCGGTACCGGGAGGACCCGCCGTTCGCGCGGCTCGCCGATGCCGTGGCCGCCGGGCTGGGACTCATCGTGCTGGAGGTGTCGCCGCGGGCGGGGATGGCGGTGACCGCCGCCGAGGACTCGGTGTTCGCCGTGCGCATGGGTGACTACGCGCGTCGTACGTCCGCCGACGGCAGCGACCGTTTCCTGCACGGACTGGCCCATCTCGCCATCGCCGCGATGGCGTTCCCGCGGCCCGAGGACCTCGCCGACGACGGCTACATCGGACGTGTGACGGTCAACGGCGTCGACGCCTTCGTACGGCAGGCCTGCCGACGGCTGGAGGAACGGGCCGACGAACAGGGCGAGAACACCGACCCGGCGACGGACGCGCCCGGCCTCGAGGCCGCCTGGCGCATCTGGGTGAGACGCAGCGCGACCGGCGCCACCAAGGACGCGCGCAGACTCGCCGGTTCCACTACCGGCATCGTCGGCAAGGCGGCCGCCTTCCTCACCGACTCGGGGTTCCTGCAACGGACGGGCGACGACAGCGGCGGCACCTACCGCACGACCGCCCGCTACCAACTCCAGGTGCGTGACATGGCGGGCAGCGCCGCCATGGCCGAGCTGCTGGAGCTGGGCGTGGTCCCGGTCACCGACGGTACGCCGACGCTGCTGGCCGCCGAGGAAACGGACGACCTGGAGCTGGTGGCCGACGCCGGGCTGCCGTTCCACTCCGCCTGAAGCCCCAGCACCTCCCTGATCCGACCACCCCCTGATCTGACGAAGACTTACGAGAGTCCGCCATGTACGAGCTGTCCCGGGTCCGCCTCTACTCCATCGGGCCGGCCGGTGCGCGCTACGCCGACACCGTGCTCGACCTGCGCGGTGTCGGCGCGCCCGTGCCCGATCCCGCGCCCATGCAGGCGGAGTTCTTCGAGGAGGAGCCCGTCGGACCACCGCGCCGCCCCGCTCCTGCCGGCGTGCTCTTCCTGGAGAACGGCGGCGGCAAGTCGGTCCTGCTCAAGCTGATCTTCTCCGTGATGCTGCCGGGCCACCGCAACACCCTCGGCGGCGCCAGCTCCGGTGTGCTGCGGAAGTTCCTGCTCGCCGACGACTGCGGGCATGTCGCGCTGGAATGGCAGCACACGCTCACCGGTGAGTGCGTCGTGGTCGGCAAGGTGAGCGAGTGGCGAGGGCGCCAGGTCTCCAACGACCCGCGCAAGTTCGCCGAGGCCTGGTACTCGTTCCGGCCCGGACCCGGGCTGAGCCTGGACAACCTGCCCGTCGCCGAGGCCACCGCCGTACGGGCGCCCGTCGAGGGCCAGTCGGGCGCACAGGGGCGTCGCCGCACCATGAAGGGCTTCCGGGACACCATCACCGAGGCGGGCAAGGCGTATCCGCATCTGGAGGTGCACTGGGAGGAGATCCACGACCGCTGGATCGAGCACCTCGGCGACCTCGGCCTCGACCCCGAACTCTTCCGCTACCAGCGGGAGATGAACGCCGACGAAGGTGAGGCCGCCGGCCTCTTCGCCGTCAAGAAGGACTCCGACTTCACCGACCTGCTGCTGCGGGCCGTGACGGACACACGTGACACCGACGGCCTCGCCGATCTGGTCAGTGGCTTCGGCAACAAGCTCGGCCGGCGCGCCGAGTTGATCGCAGAGCGGGACTTCACCGCCGGGTCCGTCGACCTGCTCGGGCGGATCGTCGAGGCCGCCGAGGCACGCGCGCGTGCGCGTGACATCCACGCCGGCGCCGAGCGGCGGACCCGGACCCTGGCACGGCGGCTGTCCGCGCGCGGTGTCCAGGAGCGGCTCAGGGCGGGCGACCTCGCCCAGCGGGTCACCGCCGCCGCCTACGCCGTCACCCATGCCGAGGCGGCGCGGGAGCGCAGCGCGCTGATCGCCGCCGAACTCGCCTACCGGCACGCCTCGTTGGCCCTCGCGGCGGCCGAGAAGACGGCGGCCGCGCAGAAGCGCGAGCTCGCCGAGGCGCGCACGCTGCACTCCGCCTGGCAGGCCGCCGAGATCGCCCTGCGCCACCGCGCCGCCGCCGACCGCGTCGCGCGCGTGGCCGCCGCCATCCAGGAGGCCGAGCGCGACGCGGCTCCCGCGCTGGCCGCCCGCGCCAAGGCCGCCGTCGATCTCGTACGGGCCTTGCAAGCGGCCGCGCAGAGCGCGGAGACCCTCGCCAACGAGGAGGAGGAGCGGTCCGCCGCGCTCCAGGAGGTCAGCGACTCCGCCTACCGCGACTCCACCGCCGCCGCCACCGAGGCGCAGCGGGCCCGCAGCGAGGTCGGGCACCTGCGACAGCGGCTGTCGGAGGTCGAGCAGGAGACCGCCGAGGCCGTACGGGCGGGCTGGCTCGACGACAGCGCGCCCGACGCCGACCCGGCCCGCGCCGCCCTCGCCGCGAGCGACGCCGAGAAGACGGCCGTCGCCGCCTGGGACACCGCTCGCGAGGCCTCCAGGCGAGCCTCGGAGCACGCGCGCGAGGCGGCCTCGACCGAGTCCCGCGCCGAGCTGACGGCGGCTCGTGCGGCGGACGCGGCGACCGCCGCGGAGCGTGCCCATGACGCCGAGCGCCGTCTCGCCGAGGGGCTGGCGGCGGAGGAACGGCTCGCCGAACTGATCGGCCTGACCGGCGAGTCCGCCGAGGCCGGCGATCCCGGTGCCAGGCGCGGAGCGGTTCCCGCCCCTCGAACCGGCGACGACGCCAAGGGGACCACGACCGCGCGCGGCGGGGCGGAGCCGGTCGCCCCGGGTGCCGCCACCGAAGGCGCCCTCACACCGGAGCAGCTGGACCGGTTCGCCGACGAGCTGCGTGAGCTGCTCGACGACACCGTCTCGTCCGCCGAGCGGCAGCTCTTCGAACTGCGTACGGCAGCCGCCGACGACTCCCGGATCCTGGGCGCGCTCGGTGACGGCGGGCTGCTGCCGCCCGGCCCGGACGTGCTGGCCACCGTGGAGTTCCTCGGCGAGCAGGGCATCCCGGCCCTGCCCGGCTGGCGCTATCTCGCCCAGGCGGTCGACCCGGCCGACCACGCGCGCGTGCTGGCCGCCCGGCCCGAACTGGTCGACGGCGTGATCATCACCGACCCCGACACGCACGCGCGTGCCCGTGAGGCGCTGGGTGACGCGGCCCTGCTGCCCCGGTCGGCCGTCGCGGTGGGCACGGCAGCAGCCCTCCTGGCCCCGACCCCGGCGCCCGACGCGGGGAACGGGGACGTCTTCCTCGTACCGCCGAACCCCGCCATGCACGACGAGCACGCCGCCGACGAGGAGCGGCAGGCGCTGCGCGCGCGGGCGACCGAGCGGGACGACGAGATCCGCACGCTCGCCGCGCGACTCGGCAAGGACCGGGAGCTGGCGGCGCGGCTCGCCTCGTGGCGGACCGGCTGCCCGGCCGGCCGACTGGTCGAGCTGGCGCAGGCGGCCCGGGACACGCGGGCGTTCGCCGAGGAGTCCGAAGCCGAGCTGGCCGAGGCACGGAGCGTGCGCGTCGAGGCCGACGAAGCCGCCGCCGAGGCCGCCCAGGTCCGTGACGAGCGGCAGGAGGCCGCCCAGAAGGCCCGGCGCGCCGCCGACGCCCTGGCCGGGCTGGCCTTCCGGCTGCGCGAACGCGCCGGCTGGCAGGTCAAGCTGCGCGAACTCGCCGACGAGGCCACCGAGTCCGAGGCCCGGGCCCAGGTGTGCCTGGAGCGGGCCCGTGCCGCCGACGAGGACCGCCGTGCCGCCCAGCGCGCGGCGGACGACGCACGCCGCACCGCGCGTGCCCTGCGCGCCGAGCGCTCCGAGATCGCGGGCGCTCCCGACGACGTTCCGGACACGGATACGGACGCGGATGCCGATGCCCCGAGGGCGTCCCTGCCCGCGCTGCGCGAGGCGTACCGGGCGGCCTCCCAGGTGTACGAGAAGGTCGGCGTCGGCGCCGATCTGCGGGCCGAGCAGGCCCGGGCGGAGAGCGACGAGAGCGCGGCCCGCGCGGAGCTGGACCGGCTGAGCAACAAGGTCCGCACCCGGGCCGAACAACTCCTGCAGTCGCCCGACGGCTCCGACGGACCGTCCCGGCAGGCGGCCGCCGCTCGCGCGGAGGAGCTGGTCCAGCTCCTGGAGACCCGTATGTCCAGCGCCAGCGAGCAGCTCGGACGGCTGCGCGGCGAGGCCGAGCGGCACGCTCCGGAGGACGGAGAGGCACACACCGAGCTGTCCGAGGAACTCCGGCCGCGCGACGCCGAGCACGCGCAGGCCCTGCTGCGCACGGCGACCGCGGAACTCGCCTCCCGCACGGAAGCGTTGACGCAGGCCCGTGAGGCACACGCCGAGCTCCTCGAAGCGCACCGCGCCGCCGAGGACGCGGCAGGCGGTTTCGACGAGATCGCCGCGATGCTGCGCGACCTGCTGCGGGAGCACACCTCGGACGAGGAGCAGGAGGCGCCGGAGCCGTACCCCGGCAGTCCGGAGGAGGCCCGGCAGGCCGCCGCCGAGGCCCGCCGGTCGCTGCGTGGTTGTGCCGCCGACCTCTCCGCCGCCGAGGCCGCCGTGCGCGAGGCGAGCGACGTGCTCGTACGGCATGCCAACTCCACGCGCTACGAGCAGGTCCGCACCCCCGCTCGTCAGCAGATCCGCGAGCTGCCCGCCTCCGCGCTGCCCGAGCACGCGCAGAAGTGGGCGGACGCCTTCGCGCCCCGACTCCGCGTCCTCACCGACGAGTTGGCGCAGCTGGAACGCAATCGCGACTCGATCGTGGACCGGCTGCGGGGTCTGGTCGAGTCGGCGCTGACGACGTTGCGGTCCGCCCAGCGGCTGTCCCGACTGCCGGAGGGGCTCGGCGAGTGGTCCGGCCAGGAGTTCCTGCGCATCCGCTTCGAGGAGCCCGACCAGGTCACCCTCACCGAACGGCTGGGCGAGGTCATCGACGAGGCGACACGGGCGGCGGTGAAGAAGAACTCGGACATGAGACGGGACGGTATGTCCCTGCTGCTGCGAGGTGTCGCCGCGGCGCTTCAGCCCAAGGGCATCGCCGTCGAGATCCTCAAGCCGGACGCTGTTCTGCGTGCCGAGCGCGTGCCCGTCGGGCAGATGGGCGACGTGTTCTCCGGTGGCCAGTTGCTGACGGCCGCCATCGCCCTGTACTGCACGATGGCCGCGCTGCGGTCGAACGACCGGGGCCGGGACAAGCACCGGCACGCCGGGACGTTGTTCCTGGACAACCCGATCGGCCGTGCCAATGCCACGTACCTGCTGGAGCTCCAGCGGGCCGTGTCGGACGCGCTCGGCGTCCAGCTCCTGTACACCACGGGCCTGTTCGACACGACCGCACTGGCAGAGTTCCCGTTGGTCATCAGGCTGCGGAACGACGCCGACCTCAGGGCCGGCCTGAAGTACATCAGCGTGGAGGAACACCTCCGCCCGGGACTGCCGCAGCAGCCCCAGGCGGGGGAGGCGGGGCACAGCGAGATCACCGCTACCCGGATGTACAAGCGCCCGGCATCGGCAACGCAATGACGGGCACGGGGCCGCGCGGACAGGCGGCTCCGCCGCCAGGCGCGGAGACGATGCCCGGGGTACGGCCGCCGACCACGGCACGGTCGACCCCGTCGAGTGTCACGGCGAGTTGACCTCCTTGGCGGGGGCGGCTGCGCCTTCCAGGCTGTGTTCGGCGAGGACGCCCGTCCGATGGCGCTGGATGAACCAGTAGTAGGCGAAGCCGCCGCCCGCGATGACCGCGACGAACAGCACCGCGCCCCAGCGCAGATACCAGTGGTACGGAGCCGTCGCGTTGTAGACCGAGGCGCGCGGCCAGATCAGGTTGAGGGTCATGCCCGCGCCCCACACCACGGCGACGATGTTGACCGGCAGCCCCCACCGGCCCAGGGAGAACTTGCCGTCGCCCGCGGGCTGCCACCCGCCGCGCAGCCGCGCCACCAGCATCGGGGCGGTGACCCCGAGGTAGGCGAGGTAGATCATGATGATGCCGATGCTCGTGACGACGGTGAAGATCTGCGGTTGACGGATGTTGACCACCAGGATGGCGAGCGCCAGGACGCCGATGATCACGGTCGGGAGAATCGGCGTCTGGAAGCGCGGGCTGACCCGCGCCAGCAGTGAGGACGCCGGCAAATTGTTGTCCCGGGCCATCGCGAACGCCAGCCGGATCGCCGCCGTGTGGACTGCCAGGGCGCACACCGTGACGGCGATCAGCACACACCACAACATCGCCTTGCCTGCCGTCGGGCCGAGAACGTTGAGCACGACGTACTGGAGGCCGTCCGTCGACAGCTTCTCGCCGTTCAGGCTGGAGACGCTCATCAGCGCGAGCAGCAGGATCAGACCTCCCAGGACGAAGGAGGCCACGATGGCGCGGATGATGGCGCGCGGCGCGTTGCGGGAGGGGTCCAGACACTCCTCACCGAGGGAGGAGGCCGTGTCGAAGCCGTACATGACGTACGCGGACGCCAGCGACGCCACGAGGAACGCACCCAGGTACCCGGTGCCGTAGTCCGCGCCGGTGCCGTTCGTCTCCATCACCACCTGCGGACCGCGGGTGATGTGGACGGCGAACAGGACGATCAGTACGACGGTGGCGATCAACTCGATGAACACGCCCGCCGTGTTGATCCTCGCCATCAACTTGACTCCGAAGGCGTTCACCAAAGTGGTGAAGAAGATCAACACCGCGGCCAGGATGACCGCGTTGGTCGCCACGTCGTAGGTGCCGGTGCCGTCTCCCACGAGCTGGAAGGCCGACGAGATCTGTGGCAGCGTCAGCTGGTAGGCCAGCGCCACGGCCGATATGGACACTATGGACGCGACCAACATCATCCAGCCGGCGAGCCAGCCGAGATGCGGATTGCCTATCTTCTTCGACCAGTTGTAGACGGAGCCCGCGACGGGATAGCGGGCGGCCAGCTCCGCGAAGCACAGGGCGACCATGAACTGGCCGACGAAGACCATCGGCCACGACCACCAGTAGGCGGGGCCGCCACTGCCGTAGCCGAAGTAGAACAGCTGGAACGTGCCGGTCAGGATCGAGATGTAGCTGATCCCGGCGGCGAAGGTGTGGAAGTTGCCGAGTGTGCGCTTGAGTTCGGGTTTGTAGCCGAACTCGGCGAGTTCGGCGTCGTCGTTGCCGTGTGGTCCGGTCGGTTGCTCTGTGGTTGGCATGAGCGGACTCCTCGTGGGCCGGGGAAGGGGAGAGAGCGGCTCGTGGGGGCGCCGGGATCAAGGACAAGTGATGAGCCTGCTGTTACCCGCGAGTCAGGCCAACCACCCCTGCGGTGGGGGATTGGTGTCGCGCCGGATGCGCTTCGCCGCCCGGTACTCGGCGATGCGGGAGGGGCTGAGCGCGCGGCCGTCGCCCGACTACTGGAAGGTGATGCGTTTTCCGAGGACGGGGTTCCCGAGCGTTGCGTCCACAGAGCGCACCCGGCTCAGCGAGACGGGCGCTGAGGACGGCGTTGAGGCCGCGATGAGGCCCTGATGAGGCTGGGGAGATCCGGTGCGCCGCGGGGAGTGGGGGCTCCGCACCGGGTGTCGTCACATGGGAGTTCCGCACGGGGGCGCTGCGCCGAGGCGGGCGCGGCGAAGAGGCCGATCGGGTGCTCGGTGGTGCCGGTCAGGGTGAGGTCGGCGAGGATCCCGCCGACGACGGGCATGGACGTGATCCGCGCCCGGAGAACCCACAGGCCACGGTGCCCGAACCCGGGGGCGCGGGGTGGCGGCCGACGACGAAGTGCTCGACGGGGGTGATGGAGTGCATGCGGGTCGCGGCCTCGACACGAGTGCCGGGCAGGTCCGGGACGCAGCCCGGCATGTGGTCGCCGATCCGTCCGCCACACATCCGCACCCACCCGACGCCCCGCCGCGTCCTGGAGGAGCCTGGCCGGGCCGGTACAGCGGCGTCCTCGCCGGGAATCGGCACGGTCAAGCTCTTAAGGCCGCGCGCGCAGCCTCCCGGCGCCCCGCCGCTCGACTGTGCTCAGGAGTGCGACAACTGCCCGGCCCCGCCCTGTCGGCGTATTCGTTCCTGTGCGCGCTCGGCCTGCCGTGCCTGTCGTCGAGCCCGGCGCCGCTCACGCCGCAGGGCCCGTGCCGTGCTGCTCGGGGTCGAGACGACGCCATGGCGCTGCTTCCACACCTGGCGGGTCACCCAGACGTCCAGGGCGCCCCAGGTGGCCACCACGGTGCTGACCACACTGCTGATCACCATCGGGAAGGCCAACCACGATCCCGCCAGAGTGCACAGGAAGGCCACCATCGCCTGGATCAGCGTCACCGCGATGATCAGCACCGCCCGCACGGCCGCCGTACGCACCGGATCCGGCATCCGGGGCCGCGGGGCGGGCTCCTCCACCCACAACGGCCGGTAGCCCGGCCACGCTGGGTCTGTCCCGCTGTCGACAGCCCCGGCCGCGCTCTCTTCCCTCGCGGCCCTCACGCCAGAGCCGGTCCTTGCATCGTGCTCGTCCGCTGTCACCGCACTCGCGTCCGCCGGAACATCTCTCCCGTCCGTCGCCTCGCGTCCGTCCGCCGGATTGTCGCGATCCAGCGCTTCAGGGTCGCGCCGTGCCGTCACATGCGTCGTGGCGCCGTCCTCCGGCGCCTCCTGCCGCTCTGCCGTGCCCATCACCGTGTCACTCCCCACCGCCAGCAGACCGCTTGCCCGAGCCCGAAGACCTGGCTCCCCAGCGGATGCCCGGCTTGCGCTGTTTTACGCCGCCCGGGGACAGGATGCGGCTCCTGTGGCCCATTCCGCCCCCATCTCCCATACAGAAGGACGACCGACGCGTCCTGAAGATTCCCGAGAAAGATAAATTTCCGGCCAACTGACCCTGTGGACCGGCTGGATCCGTTCGTAGGGGCGCCGTGGGATCACGGGAGGCAATCTCCCGCAATGCCCGGACAACTCCCCATGTCTCGTCGGCCGTGCGGAAGTTCAGCTTCCGGATCACTCTTCGAGTTACTTGTGCGTCGGTAGTAGGCTCGCGCCAATTGTTGACGCACAGGTGTGCCCCCATGACCGGTGGGGGGTTTGAGCTGGGGGAGGCCATGCGCTTTCGCGGGAAGTCGATCCGCCGGAAGATGGTGGCGCTGCTTCTCGTGCCGCTGGTGTCCCTGACCGCCATCTGGGGTTTCGCCACGGTACTCACGGGGCGAGGTGTGGCCCAGCTGTTCACGGTGTCGTCCCTCGTCGAGAAGATCGGTTACTCCACCGAGGACGCCGTCCGCGTCCTTCAGCAGGAACGCCGTCAGGCGCTGGTGTATCTCGCCGATCGCCGCGCCTCGGACGCGCTGTCCGCACTGCGGGCCACTCGGAACGCCACCGACAGCGCCGTCGCCGAGATCCGCGAGAACGCCAAGGACCCGGACGTCCGCGACGGGTTGGACCAGGGCGACAGTGAGCGTCTGACCGCCGTCCTGGACGCCTTCGAAGGCATCAACCCCTTGCGCCGCAGCGTCGAGGACGGAACGGTCACCCGCGCCAAGGCCCTTGACCTCTACAACCGGCTTGTCGACCCCTGTTACGCCCTGCTGGGTTCCCTCGACGGGATCGACAGCGTGGCGATGGACAAACAGGCCCGCGCCCTGCTCAACGTCACCCGCGCCCGCGAACTGCTCTCCCGCGAGGACGCGTTGCTCAGCTCCGCCCTCGTGGTCGGAAGGCTCTCCCGGCAGGAGATACACGGCGTCTCCGACCTCGTGGCCCAGCGCACGCTCATGTACGACATCAGCCTGGCTGACCTGCCCTCGTCGGAGCGTGAACGCTACGAGCGCTTCTGGAGGAACGCCTCCACGGCTCCACTGCACACCGCCGAACAGGCCGTCATCGCCACCCAGCCCGGCAGGTCCAGCACGGTCGACGCCAAGAGCTGGGACATCGCGGCCGGCAGTGTCCTGGACGAGCTCAGCCAACTCAACGACGAGGCGGGCACCCGCTATCAGGACCGAGTCCGCCCCGTCGCGATGGGCGTCATCATCAAAGCCGCCATCGCCGGCGTCCTCGGTCTGCTCGCCCTGATGTTCTCGCTCTTCCTGTCCGTGCGCATCGGCCGCGCGCTCATTCGCGATCTGCGCCAGCTGCGCCTGGAGGCCCACGAGGCGTCCGGTGTCCGACTGCCCAGCGTGATGCGCCGCCTCTCCGCCGGCGAACAGGTCGACGTGGAGACCGAGGTCCCCCGCCTGGAGTTCGACAAGAACGAGATCGGCGAGGTCGGCCAGGCTCTCAACACCCTGCAGCGCGCAGCCGTAGAAGCAGCCGTCAAGCAGGCCGAACTGCGCGCCGGCGTCTCCGAGGTCTTCGTCAACCTCGCCCGCCGCAGCCAGGTCCTCCTCCACAAGCAGCTCACGCTCCTCGACACCATGGAACGCCGCACCGAGGACACCGACGAACTCGCCGACCTGTTCCGCCTGGACCACCTGACCACCCGCATGCGCCGGCACGCCGAGGGCCTGGTGATCCTCTCCGGCGCCGCACCCTCCCGGCAGTGGCGCAAGCCCGTGCAGCTCATGGACGTCGTCCGTGCCGCGGTGGCCGAGGTCGAGGACTACGAGCGCATCGAGGTCCGCCGCCTGCCGCGCGTCGCCGTCACCGGCCCGGCCGTCGCCGACATCACCCACCTCGTGGCCGAACTCCTGGAGAACGCCACCGTGTTCTCCCCGCCGCACACCGCTGTCCAGGTCCTGGGCGAGCGGGTCGCCAACGGCTTCACCCTGGAGATCCACGACCGCGGTCTGGGTATGACGGCCGACGTCCTGCTGGACGCCAACCTCCGGCTCGCCGAGACACCCGAGTTCGAGCTGTCCGACACCGACCGGCTCGGCCTGTTCGTGGTCAGCCGGCTCGCCCAGAGGCAGAACGTCCGGGTCTCGCTTCAGCCGTCGCCGTACGGCGGAACCACCGCCGTCGTCTTCATCCCCGACGCGCTGCTCACCGACGACGTCCCGGACACCAACGGCATCGGATTCCGCCTCGACCGCCCGACGCCCTCCAAGGAGGCCGAGCTGGAGGAGGCGCGCCGAGCCGCGCTGTCCCACGTGCCGGTTCGCGTGCCTGGTCTGCCCGCCTCACTTCTTGACGGCCCGGTCGAGCTAGAGGCTCCCGTCGATCTCGACGCCCTCAGCGACTTCCCGGACCGGCTCGACGACGAGGACAGCGAACGCGGCGGTCTCTTCCGCTCGCGACGCACTCTCGCCTCGATGGAGGACGAGTCGGCAGGCCGGGTCGGCGAACAGCGTCCGGTCTCCGACATCCATGGCGGACCGGCCCAGATCGGCCCGGACGGCGATATGAGCGCCCCGGTCCCGCTGCCCCGCCGCAGCAGGACACCCAAGCTGGTCAGCTCGCACGGACGTCCGGTCACCGAGCAGCGCTCCCGGCGGGAGAAGCCCGACTCGGAGCCTTCGGCAAGCCCCAGCCGCCCGGAACCGGAGCCGAACGGCCTCGCCCCGTTGCCGACCCGCCGCCGCGGTACGGCAGACCGTGGCGAGGGAGCCGGCGTATCCGACCGGACAGGTGACCGTGCCGACGCTCCGTCCGCCACCACGTACGGCCGTGGTGAGCCACCGGAGCCCCCGGCTCTCCCGAGGCGAGCACGGCGTCCCGCCATCGCGTCGAGTGGCTCCGACGACCCCGCCCCGAGCCGGGCCGCTGGACAGGGGGAAACCGGCTCCGGCGTGGGAGCGTTGCCCCGACGCGTACGACAGGCCAACCTCGCTCCGCAGCTCAGGCAGGGCCCCGCACCGCGCGCCGAGGACCCTGCGGCGCTCGCCGAGCGGGACGCGGACGAGGTACGCAGCCGCATGGCCTCGCTCCAGCGCGGCTGGCAGCGCGGCCGCCAGGAGAACGCCGCGGGCGAGGACGCCCACAGCGGCACAGCACCACAACGAACGACTAAGGGGGACGGTCGATGACCGCACCGAAGGCGACCGGCCACACCGCGACCAACCAGTCCGGCGAGCTCAACTGGCTTCTCGATGACCTGGTGGACCGCGTCGCCAGCATTCGCAAGGCCCTCGTGCTCTCCGGCGACGGCCTGCCCACGGGCGTGTCCGGGGACCTGACCCGCGAGGACAGTGAGCATCTGGCCGCCGTCGCATCCGGCTTCCACAGCCTTGCCAAGGGCGTGGGCCGCCACTTCGAGGCGGGCAACGTCCGGCAGACCGTCGTCGAGCTCGATGACGCATTCCTGTTCGTGACGGCCGCCGGCGACGGCAGCTGCCTCGCGGTGCTCTCGGACGCCGACTCCGACGTCGGCCTGGTCGCGTACGAGATGACGCTCCTCGTCAAGCGTGTCGGGGTGCATCTGGGGTCCGCTCCGCGCACCGATCTGCCCGCGGGCGGGTAGAGGGATGGCATGAGCGCTGACGGTCAGGGAAGAAGCCACTGGTTCGACGACGAAGCCGGACCGGTTGTCCGTCCGTACGCCATGACGCGTGGCCGCACCACCAGTGCGGCCCAGCACCGCCTCGACCTGATCGCGGTGGTCGTCGCGGAACCGCACGCGGACGATCCGGAAGCGGACTCGACGCTGTCCCCGGAACACGTGGACATCGTCGGGCTGTGTCGTGACGCCCCGCAGTCCGTTGCCGAACTCTCCGCTGAGCTCGATCTGCCCATCGGAGTTGTACGCGTCCTCGTCGGGGATCTCGTGGACGCGGAATTCGTCCATGTGAACCGGCCAGTACCGCCTGCGGAGCTGGTGGACGAGAGTATTCTGCGCGACGTGATCAACGGCCTGCGGGCGCTGTGAGCGGCGCGGAAGCGGGGTAGTGACGTGACAGGCTGGCAGTTCTGGGTCGACCGAGGCGGCACCTTCACGGACATCGTCGCGCGACGCCCGGACGGCCGTCTGCTGACGCACAAGCTCCTGTCGGAGAACCCGGCCCGCTACTCCGACGCGGCCGTCGCAGGCGTGCGCGAGCTGCTGGACAGTTCCCAGGACCCCATCGAGGCGGTCCGCATGGGCACGACGGTCGCCACCAACGCCCTGCTCGAGCGCAAGGGCGAGCGCACCCTGCTCGTCATCACCCGGGGCTTCCGCGACGCCCTGCGTATCGCCTACCAGAACCGCCCGCGCATCTTCGCGCGCCGTATCGAGCTGCCCGAGCTGCTGTACGAACGGGTCCTGGAAGTCGACGAGCGCATCGCCGCCGACGGCACCGTCGTACACGCTCCCGACCTGAAGGCTCTCGCCGGCCCCCTCCAGCAGGGGTACGACGACGGGATCCGCGCCGTCGCCGTCGTCTGCATGCACAGTCACCTCCACCCCGCGCACGAACAGGCCGTCGGGCAGCTCGCCGCCAACATCGGCTTCCCGCAGATCTCGCTGTCCAGCGAGGTCAGCCCTCTGATGAAAGTCGTCCCGCGCGGGGACACCGCCGTCGTCGACGCCTACCTCTCGCCTGTGCTGCGTCGCTACGTCCAGCACGTCGCCGAGGAACTCGAAGGCGTGCGGCTGATGTTCATGCAGTCCAACGGCGGCCTCGCCGAAGCCGGGCAGTTCCGCGGCAAGGACGCCATCCTCTCCGGCCCCGCCGGAGGCATCGTCGGCATGGCGCGCATGTCGCAGCTCGCCGGCTTCGACCGCGTCATCGGCTTCGACATGGGTGGCACCTCCACCGACGTCTCCCACTTCGCCGGCGAATACGAACGCGTCTTCACCACGCAGATCTCCGGCGTCAGGCTGCGCGCCCCCATGCTGGACATCGACACCGTCGCAGCGGGCGGCGGCTCGGTCCTCCACTTCGACGGCTCCCGCTACCGCGTAGGGCCGGACTCGGCGGGCGCGGACCCGGGGCCCGCCTGCTACCGGGGCGGCGGCCCGCTCGCGGTCACCGACGCCAACGTCATGCTCGGCCGCATCCAACCCGCCCACTTTCCCAGGGTGTTCGGCCCCGAAGGCGACCAGCCGCTCGACGAAACCCTCGTCCGTGAGCGGTTCACCGCTCTCGCGCGTGAGATCCGGGAGCGGACCGGTGACGACCGCATGCCCGAGCAGGTCGCCGAGGGCTACCTCCAGATCGCGGTCGCCAACATCGCCAACGCTGTCAAGCGGATCTCCGTCCAGAAGGGTCACGACGTCACCCGCTACGCCCTCACCACCTTCGGTGGTGCGGGTGGCCAGCACGCGTGCATGGTGGCCGACTCGCTCGGCATCCGCACCGTCCTCGTCCCGCCCATGGCAGGCGTCCTCTCCGCTCTCGGTATCGGCCTCGCCGACACCACGGCCATGCGCGAACAGTCCGTCGAGGCCCCCTTGCAGCCCACCTCGATGCCCGACGTCCTGAAGACGGCGAGCGACCTCGAAGCAGCCGCCCGCACCGAACTCCTCGACGAGGAAGTCCCCGAGAAGCACATCAAGGTCACCCGCCGGGCCCAGCTCCGCTACGACGGCACCGACACCACCCTCACCGTCGAGCTCACCGAGCCCGACACGATGAGGCGCGCCTTCGAAGATCGTCATCGCGCCACGTACTCCTTCACGCTCGACCGCCCGATCGTCGTCGAAGCCCTTTCCGTCGAAGCCACCGGCATCACCGAACCCCCCGATCTCTCCGCTCTCGCCCCCTACGAAGCCACCCCTGAGGGCAGCCCGGCCACACCGGAAACAGTCCGCCTCCACACGGGCGGAGCCTTGCGCGACGTACCCCTCCACCGACGTGAGTACCTGGCTCCCGGCGAAACCGTCACCGGCCCGGCGATCATCACCGAGGCCAGTGCGACAACCGTCGTCGACGACGGCTGGCAAGCCGCGACGACCGACGACGGGCATCTGGTCATGGAACGCACGGCGATTACACAGAGTTCCGATCTCGATACAAAAGCCGACCCGGTTCTTCTCGAGGTCTTCAACAACCTCTTCATGTCCATCGCCGAACAGATGGGCGCCCGCCTCGAATCCACCGCCCAGTCCGTCAACATCAAGGAACGCCTGGACTTCTCCTGCGCGCTCTTCGACCCGGACGGAAACCTCGTGGCCAACGCTCCACACATCCCCGTCCACCTGGGCTCGATGGGCACCAGCGTCAAGGAGGTCATCCGGCGCCGCGGCTCCCGGATGCGCCCCGGCGACACCTACGCGGTCAACGACCCCTACCACGGCGGCACCCACCTCCCCGACGTCACCGTGATCACGCCTGTCTTCGACACGGGAAGCGTGGCGAATACGGAGGGTGAGCAGGGAATCCTCTTCTACGTCGCCTCACGCGGCCACCACGCGGAGATCGGCGGCATCGCTCCCGGCTCCATGCCCGCGAACAGCCGCACCATCGACGAGGAGGGAATCCTCTTCGACAACTGGCTGCTCGCCGAGAACGGCCGATTCCGTGAGCAGGAGACCCTCCGGCTGCTCACCGAGGCGTCCTACCCCTCCCGCAACCCGAAGACCAACCTCGCGGATCTGCGCGCCCAGATCGCGGCCAACCAGAAGGGCGTCGACGAAGTCGCCCGGATGATCGAAAACTTTGGCCTCGGCGTTGTCCAGGCGTACATGAAGCATGTCCAGGACAATGCTGAAGAAGCGGTACGCCGGGTCATCGAGGCCCTGGACGACGGCGAGTACGCCTACGAGACCGACTCGGGCGCGATCATCCGGGTACGCGTGCGCGTGGACCGCGAGAACCGCTCCGCCACCGTCGACTTCACCGGCACGTCCCCGCAGCTGGCCACGAACTTCAACGCCCCCTTCTCGGTCGTCAACGCGGCCGTCCTGTATGTCTTCCGGACCCTTGTCGACGACGACATCCCGCTCAACGACGGTTGTCTGCGCCCACTCGACATCATCGTGCCGCCCGGTTCCATGCTCGCTCCCGAACCTCCGGCAGCGGTCGTAGCGGGCAACGTGGAGACCTCCCAGGCCATCACCGGCGCCCTCTACGCCGCACTGGGCGTCCAGGCCGAGGGCTCCGGCACCATGAACAACGTCACCTTCGGCAACGAACACCACCAGTACTACGAGACCGTCGCCTCCGGATCCGGCGCCGGCGAAGGGTTCCCCGGGGCGCCCGTCGTCCAGACCCACATGACCAACTCGCGGCTCACGGATCCCGAAGTGCTGGAGTGGCGACTGCCCGTACAGCTCGACGAGTTCGCCGTACGGCGCGGCAGCGGCGGGGCCGGGCAGTGGCGCGGCGGCGACGGCGCCCTGCGCCGCATCCGGTTCCACGAGCCCATGACCGTCTCCACGCTGTCCCAGCACCGCCGGGTCCCGCCGTACGGCATGGCGGGCGGCGAACCCGGTGCGCTGGGAGCCAACCGCGTGGAACGCGCGGACGGCACGGTCACCGCACTCGGCGGAAGCGACTGCGCGGACGTCGGACCCGGCGACGTACTCGTCATCGAAACCCCTGGCGGCGGAGGCTACGGCCGACCGTCGCACGACCCCCATCAAGCAGGAGAAGAGATCGATGATCTTCGGGCGTTCTGAGCGCGGGAAGCCTCCGGTCGAGCCCGTCACGCTCAAGATCCTGGTGGCCGGCGGCTTCGGCGTGGGCAAGACGACCCTCGTCGGCGCGGTCAGCGAGATCAGGCCGCTGCGCACCGAGGAGCTGCTCACCGAGGCCGGACGCCCGGTCGACGACACGAGCGGTGTCGAGGGCAAACGCACCACCACCGTGGCCATGGACTTCGGCCGGATCACCTTGCGCGAGGACCTGGTGCTGTACCTCTTCGGTACGCCCGGCCAGGAGCGGTTCTGGTTCATGTGGGACGAGTTGTCCGAGGGCGCGCTCGGTGCCGTCGTGCTCGCCGACACCCGCCGCCTCGAGGACTGCTTCGCGGCCGTGGACTACTTCGAACGGCGCTCCATACCCTTCCTCGTCGGCGTCAACTGCTTCGAGGGAGCCGACCGGTACCCGGCGGAGGCCATCCGGCAGGCCCTCGACCTCGACAGCGACGTTCCGCTGCTTCTGTGCGACGCCCGCGACAGGGAGTCGGTGAAGGAGACCCTCATCGGTGTCGTCCAGCACGCGATGGCCTTCCAGGCGGACCGCCGCGAGGCCGTGACCACCTGAGACCGGGCTACGGGCACGGCCCGTACCCCCGCCGACCGGGGTACGGGCCGTGGCTCATGGGCACGCGCGCGTGGCTCACGCGGGACGCACGCACGCGTGGACCGCTCTTCGGTTCCAGCCTTGCGCTCCTGCCGTCTCCGTCAGCCTTCGCCGTCCTCCAGCCAGCCGAAGCTCTTCTCCACCGCCTTGCGCCAGTTGTGGTACTCGCGGTCACGCGCATCGGCAGGCATGGCGGGCGTCCACTCGGCATCCTTCGCCCAGTGCGTCTTGAGCTCGTCCAGGTCGTTCCACACCCCGGTGGCCAGACCTGCCGCGTACGCGGCGCCCAGGCAGGTCGTCTCGGAGATCTTGGGTCGGATCACCGGTACGTCGAGGACGTCTGCCTGGTGCTGCATGAGCAGGTTGTTCTTCGTCATGCCTCCGTCGACCTTCAGGGTCGTGATCTCGACGCCGGAGTCCTGGTACATGGCGTCCACGACCTCGCGCGTCTGCCAGCTCGTCGCCTCCAGCACCGCGCGGGCGAGGTGCGCCTTGGTGACGTACCGTGTCAGTCCGGTGATCACCCCACGCGCGTCGGAACGCCAGTACGGCGCGAACAGGCCGGAGAAGGCGGGCACGATGTACGCGCCTCCGTTGTCCTCGACACTCGCCGCCAGGGGCTCGATCTCGTCGGCGGTGCGGATGATGCCGAGCTGGTCGCGGAACCACTGGACCAGCGCGCCCGTTATGGCTATCGCCCCCTCCAGGCAGTACACCGGCGCCTCACTGCCGATCTTGTAGCCCATCGTGGTCAGCAGCCCGCTCTTCGACGGCACCGGCCGGTTGCCGGTGTTGAGCAGCAGGAAGCTGCCCGTGCCGTAGGTGTTCTTCGCCGTGCCCACGTCGTAGCAGGCCTGCCCGAACACCGCCGCCTGCTGGTCGCCCAGGGCCGAGGCGACCGGTACACCGGCCAGCTGCCCGACGGCGGTCCCGTACACCTCGGCCGAGGACTTGATCTCCGGAAGGACGGCCTCCGGCACGCTCATGGCGGAGAGGATCGAGGAGTCCCACTGGAGGCTCTCCAGGTTCATCAGCATGGTGCGTCCGGCGTTCGTCACGTCGGTGACGTGATGCCCGCCCTCCGTGCCTCCGGTGAGGTTCCAGATCAGCCAGGAGTCGATGGTGCCGAAAGCGATCTCGCCGCCCTCGGCACGGGCCCTGAGGCCGGGCACGTTGTCCAGCAGCCAGGCCGCCTTGGGCCCGGAGAAGTAGCTGGCCAGCGGCAGGCCGGTCTGCTCACGGAAGCGGTCCTGCCCGTCCGAGCCGCCGAGCTGGTTGCACAACGCTGCCGTACGCGTGTCCTGCCACACGATTGCGTTGTGCACCGGCTTGCCCGTCGCGCGGTCCCACAGGACCGTCGTCTCTCGCTGGTTGGTGATGCCGAGCGCGCTGAGCTGGTCGGCACGCAGCCCGGCCTTGGCGATCGCGCCGGCCACCACCGCCTGCACCTTGGACCAGATCTCGGTGGCGTCGTGCTCCACCCAGCCGGGTTTGGGGAAGATCTGGCGGTGCTCGCGCTGATCGACGGCCACGATGGCGCCGTCCTGGTTGAAGATGATGCAGCGGCTCGAGGTGGTGCCCTGGTCGATGGCGGCGACGAACTTGTCCGTCATGACGTCCCCTTCGTCGGTTCCTTCAGAAGGCTGCGTTGAAGATGAGCCCGGACAGCACCCCGCCGATCAGCGGTCCCACGACCGGGATCCACGCGTAGCCCCAGTCCGAGGTGCCCTTGTTGGGGATCGGGAGGAGGCTGTGGACGATGCGCGGGCCCAGGTCACGGGCCGGGTTGATGGCGTATCCGGTGGGGCCACCGAGCGACAGACCGATCCCGACCACCAGGAAGGAGACGATCAGAATCGCGGTGCCGGACACGCCGAGCCCCTTGGTCAGACCGAAGGCGAGGATCGGCAGCACCAGCGCGATCGTCGCGATGATCTCGGTGATGAGGTTCGCCACGACGTTGCGGATCGCGGGTGCGGTGGAGAAGATCCCGAGGGTCGGCTGAGCGATGTCCTTGTCGGCGTTGGCCTGGAACTGCGCGAAGTAGACCAGCCAGCACAGCACCGCGCCGAGCATCGCGCCGACGATCTGCCCGCCGATGTAGATGTGGACCTTGTCCCATACCCCGGTGTCGATGGCGATCCCGAGCGTCACGGCCGGGTTGAGCTGCCCACCGGACAGCGGTGCGGCGGTGTACGCGCCGGCCATCACTCCGAAGCCCCAGCCGAAGGCGATGACGACCCAGCCCGCGTCCTTGGCCTTGGAGTAGTTGAGTACGACGGCTGCGACCACTCCGGCTCCGAAGAGGATCAGGATCGCGGTACCGATGACCTCACCGAGGAAAATGTCTCCGTTGCTCATGGCGGCTCCTAGGCCCTGACCGGGACGATCGGCCCCGGGTTCTTCGTGCGGGGTGCGTTTCCCATGGCGACTTCAGCCGAGGGCAGGGAGGTCCCGCGTCCTGCCCGGCGTCCGTGACGAGCGTGCCGTCGCAGTCGATTCGCCCGTGGGGGGAGGGCGCCTTGGTACAGGCGGAACCGCGCGGCCCAGTGCGTGGATACGCCAAAAATGTACGGCGATGTCGACTGACACCGGGAAGTGTTCACCGGCGTCCAGGAGGCGTCAAGGTCGCCGACGCCAACGGTTGGGGGCGTGCCGACGGGTCACGGACCCACGCTGACCGTGCTCCTGGCGCGCCCGCTGAGCGGACTGGGCACCAAGGCCCTGCTGAGGCAGGCAGGCAGACCCGTTCCTGCTGGCCCCGGCGAGGCCGAGGGGTCGTGGCTGTACTCAGGCCTGCGGTCACCTTTCAGCCACCGCCGACCACGTGGGGAAAGCGTCTCACCCCCTGCCCGGCTCCGCCACCGCGCACTCTGCCTGGGGCGGGGTGGCCTCCACCCCGCGAAGAATCTCCAGTCCGGGCAGCCCCGCGCGGCCCAGCACCCAGCTTGCCCCGCTCAGTGATTTCGCCGCCTTCTTCAGCGGGGCCAGACAAGAGGCCGCCTGCCGGTGGTCCGTCACGCTTCCGGGTTCACACAGGACCGTGGCCAGGGACAATGTGACGGGACGCCCGGCCGCGGACCAGGGCGCGTCCAGGACCGAGGCGGCCAGCGGATTCAACCCCTCCGGATCCGCCAGCACCAGGAAGTCGTCCCCTCCGATGTGGCCCACGCGCGTACTGTCGGACGCCGCGTGCTGAAGGGCCCGCCCCACCGACCTGATCAGCTCGTCGCCCGCCGCGAAGCCGGCTCCGTCGTTGACCTGCTTGAAGTGGTCCACGTCCAACCAACTCAGAGCGAACGTCCGCCCGTCCGCGATCCGCCGGTCCACCTCACCGGTGATCGCGTCCGAGCCCGGCAGCCGGGTCAGTGGGTTGAGTCCGGCGGCCTCCTCCACCCGGGTCTCGGCCAGAGCCCGAACGAGGTCCGCGAGCCGTACGACGCCCACGCACCGGCCGTACCGGTCGACCACGGCCACATCGTCCGATGTGCGGCCCCTGTCGCCGTCCGCGACGACGTCCAGCACCTCCCACGCTGTGGCGTCGACGCCTACCGTGCGCGGCTGATCTCCGAGCTTGGCCGCAGGCCGGTCCGCGTACAGGGCGTGGCCGTAGCGGCCCGACATCGACAGCAGGAAGCGGGAACGATGCACCGATCGCACCGGCACACCGCCCCTGTCCACCAGCAGGACCCCGGACACGTCCGGCGACCCGGTGAGCAGTGCCCGAACCTGGCCCGCCGAAGCGGTGGCGGGCAGCAGTGCTGCGGGCCGCACGAACTCCCGCACCGAAGGCCCCGACGGTGTCGCCGCCAGTCCGGGGGAGCGTGGCGGAACGTATACCTCCGTTGTGGGCAGCCGAGCCGGCGGAGCGAACAGCTCGCCCTGAGCCAGCTGTGCGCCGGCCGACCGCGCGGACGCGCACTGCAACTCCGTCTCCACGCCCTCGACGCACAGGAGCGCTCCCAGCTGCTCGCAGAGCGTCCGCATAGCCCGTACTCCCGCGGGTCGTGCCAGCAGGGAGGCGTCGAGCTTCACCAGGTCCGGGCCCATGTCCGTGAGCAGCCGCAGCGGGAGGTCTCCGTCGCCCACGCCGTCCGCGCAGATCCGGAAGCCCTGGTCACGAAGCGCGCTGATCGCCTCCAGCAGCGCCTGCTGAGGCACGTGGGTGTAGGGCGGGCCGATGTCGATCGTCACCTCCCACGGCAGTCGGCCTGCCGCCCGCACCGCGTCGTGGAGCGGTGTGAGTCCGCCCAGGTCGGCGAGGGTCCCGGCGAACACGTTGACGTACAGGGGCAGCAGTGTCTCCTTACGGGCCGCCGCACGGAACGCCAATACGGCCAGCCGGCCGTCGAGTTCGGGATCGCGGCGGGCCTCGGCCAGGACGTCGCCGGTCTCCGGCCGGGCGAGTATCTCCAGCCCCGCGACTCCGCCGGTCGTCAGATTGACCACCGGTTGGAAAGCGAAGCGGAGAGTATCCGTCCAGAAGTCCACGGCAGCATGATGGCGCCGACGACGAACGCCCGAGCCCAGTTCATAAGACGTTCACGCAGGATTCCGGGTTGCTCACGCACCGTAGGCGGAGTCTGATCGCCCCGTCTCATCGGATCGCGACCACCGCGGACCCGTGTCCGAACAGCCCTTGGTTGGCGGCGATGCCCACGCGCGCGCCGGCGATCTGCCGATCTCCCGCGCTTCCTCTCAACTGCCAGGTGAGTTCGCAGACCTGGGCGATCGCCTGGGCCGGAACCGCTTCGCCGAAGGACGCCAGGCCGCCGCTCACATTCACGGGTATGCGTCCACCCAGCGCCGTCGAGCCCTCCCGCAGCAGCTTCACGGCCTCTCCCCGGCCGCATAGCCCCAGGTCCTCGTACCACTGCAACTCCAGGGCGGTGGACAGGTCGTAGACCTCCGCGAAGGACAGGTCCTCGGGGCCGATGCCGGCCTCCTCGTAGGCGGCGCGCGCGATCGACTCCCGGAACGTCTCGCCCGCCGGCTGCACCGCTGCCGCCGAGTCCGTCGCTATGTCGGGGAGGTCCAGGACGGTGTTGGGGTAGCGCGGTGTCACGGTGGACACGGCCCGGATCCGCACCGGGTCCCTGACGCCGTGCCGACGTGCGAATTCCATGCCGGCCAGCACGAGCGCCGCCCCTCCGTCCGAAGTCGCGCAGATCTCGAGCAGTCGCAGTGGGTCCGTCACCACGGCGGAGGCGGCCACCTCCTCGGGGGTGACCGGCTTGCGGTAACGGGCGTAGGGATTCAGCGCCCCCAGGGCGGCGTTCTTCACCTTGACCTGTGCGAAGTCCTCCGGTGTGTCCCCGTGCACGGCCATCCGCCGGCGCGCGTACAGCCCGAAGTACGCGGGATTGGTCGCACCGAGCACTCGGAAACGGAGCCAGTCCGGATCGTCGGGCCGGTCACCGCCCGCAGGCCGGAAGAAGCCCTTGGGAGCCGCATCGGCACCCACCACCAGCACGACATCCGCCAGCCCCGAAAGTATCTGCGCCCGCGCGGTGTTCACGGCCTGCGCCCCGGACGCGCACGCCGCGTACACGCTGGTGACGCGGGCACCCTGCCAGCCGAGCGCCTTCGCGAAAGTCGCCCCGGCCACATAGCCCGGATAGCCGCCCCGCACGGTGTCCGCGCCGACGATCGCCCCGATGTCCCGCCACTGCAGTCCCGCATCGGCGAGTGCCGCGCGGGCCGCCACCGCGCCGTACTCGACGAAGCTGCGCCCCCACTTGCCCCAGGGGTGCATGCCCGCGCCGAGCACCGCCACCTCTGCCGTCATGACGTCACCCCCGTCGGTCGCCATTGCCAGGTCGTGCAGATCGTCTCGGCATCCTCGTGCAGCACGCCTGCAACGACCTCCACCTCCATGCCCACCGTCAGATCGGCGACGGTGACCCCGGGAACCGCCTGTCCCAGCACCACGATGCGTTCGGACTCCAGCTCCACAGCGATCAACGCGTACGGCTCCCAGGGAAGTTCCGGGTTGGTCACATAGGGTGACGGTGGCCGATACCGGGCGTCTGTGTACGACCAGACGCGCCCCCGCCGCGAGAGCGGGACCTCCTCCAGATCTGCACCCGAGCAGTCCGGGTTGCGACAGTGGGCGTCCTCGCGCGGGAAGAAGACCGAGGAGCAGCTCGAGCAGCGGGTGCCCAGGAGCCGGAAGTCGTCCCCGTCACCGGCGAACCACCCGGCGACCACAGGTGTGCGCGTGCGTGGCATAGTCCCTCCCGAGAGACTTATCTGACGGGACGTCAGAAGTGTGCCACGGGCACAGGCAAAGCGGCAGAGCGGCCTCACGAGTGGACTGCATCCGATCGCTTCCCTCACGGAGCAGACTCCTGATAGATGCAGGAGACATGACACGACTCTCGACAGCGGTACGCGGACTGGTCGCCACACTCGCCACCCTGCTCGCCGTGACCGCCGCTCCTGCCACCGCCCAGGCGAAGGGCGAACCCAAAGCGCCGGAGGACTTCGTGGCGCTGAGGACCGTAGATCCCACCATCCTTCAGGAGATGCGGTACTTCACCCCGCACAACTTCGTGGGCGAGCGCGTCAACGGCTACCGACAGCCCCTGTGCATCCTCACCCGACCCGCCGCCGAAGCGCTCCACCAGGCGCAGAGGCGCCTGGTGCGCCAGGGTTACACGCTCAAGGTGTACGACTGCTACCGGCCCCAGCGGGCCGTCGACCACTTCGTACGCTGGGCCGAGGACCTCGACGACCAGGCCATGAAGAACGAGTTCTACCCGAACGTCGACAAGACCCGCCTCTTCGTGGACGGTTACATCGCGGAGAAGTCCGGCCACAGTCGCGGCTCCACCATGGACCTGACGATCGTCAGGCTGCCCACCAGGCCCACCAGGCCGTATGTACCAGGGGAGCCTCTCGTACCCTGCTACGCGCCCCAGGGCGAGCGCTTCCCCGACAACTCAGTCGACATGGGCACCGGCTTCGACTGCTTCGACACCCTTTCGCACACCCTCGACCCGCGCATCCAGGGCGAACAGCGCGCCAACCGGCTCCTGCTCAAGAGCACACTGGAAGCCCTCGGATTCGTGAACCTCGCCGAAGAGTGGTGGCACTACACGTACAAGCCGGAGCCCTATCCGGACACCTACTTCGACTTCCCCGTGTCCTGGAACTCCCTCACAAGGCAGTAGTGACCGGCCCGCGGAAGACGCCCTTCCGTTGATCGGATACAGTCCGCCGCGTGTCCGAAACTCAGTTCTCCACTCCCAACTCCGCAGCAGACTCCCACTGTTCGAGCTGCGGCGCGCCCTACGGAGAGGGCGTCTCCGGCTGGCCTCGCACCTGCCCGGCGTGCGGCACGGTGGCCTACCGCAACCCCCTGCCGGTGGCCATCGCGCTCCAGCCCGTGTACGACGCCAAGGGAACCGCCCTGGTTGTCATCACCCGAACCGTCGCCCCCGCGCGCGGAGGCATCGCTCTGCCCGGCGGCTACATCGACGACCGTGAGGACTGGCGGCAGGCCGTCGTCCGCGAACTCAGGGAAGAGACCGGGATCGACGCGGCCGGCCGCGACGTACGGCTCGTCGACGCGATGAGTTCTCCCGACGGCCACCTGCTGCTGTTCGGCCTCCTTCCGGAACGGCCCGCCGACCGCCTACCGACATCGGCCGCCACGGACGAGACCGAGGGCTGGGATCTCCTGCGCAGGCCGCAGGAGCTCGCTTTCCCGCTGCACACGCTGGCCGTCAAGGGGTTCTTCGAGGGCCGTTACCTCTGAGCCCGATACTCAGAGGCCCCGTACGCGCACCGGACGGGGTGAGGCGACCACACCGTCCTCGTGCTCCAGCTCGACGAGCAGCTTTCGGCCTGCCCAGCGGGTGACGTAGCGCTCGATCTCCGGTTCGTGCCAGCCATCACCCGAATCCGGCACCACCAGCCCGCCCCCGGTACGTCCCCGGGCGGGCGCCCACACCTCCAGTTCCAGCCCGCCGTCGTCCCCACGTACGGGGACGACGGCACCCGAGCGCGCCAGCACCGGGATGCGCGACACGGGCGCGTCGACGAGAACCTGTCCCGGCCCTTCGTAGGCCCGCCCTGTCGCCGTGTCGTACCAGCGCCCTCGAGGCAGCTGCACCGCACGACGGTCGGCGCCCGGATCCAGCACCGGCGCCACCAGCAGGCAGTCGCCCAGCAGAAACGCATCCTCACAGTCGCGCAGCGCGCGGTCTTCGGGCAGCGACCACCACAGCGGACGCACGTAGGGCGCCCCAGTACGCCGGGCCAGATGCGCCAGCGTCACGAAGTAGGGCAGCAGCCTCTGACGCTCGACGAGCGCCACGCGCGCGTGCTCCAGCACCTCCGGACCGAACTCCCATGGTTCCCTGCGCCCTGCCCGCAGACTCGCGTGCGTACGGAACAACGGCAGGTACGCGGCCAGCTGGAACCACCGCAGATACAACTCCGGCGACGGACTGCCGTCGAATCCGCCCACGTCCGGCCCCGAGTAAGGCACCCCGCACAGCCCGAGGCCCATGACCAGCGACAGCGACGCCCGCAGCCCCGGCCAGCCTGTCGCCACGTCCCCGGACCAGGTCCCCCCGTAACGCTGAAGGCCGGCCCACCCCGAACGGGAGAAGACGAACGGCCGCTCCTCGGGCGCCAGGTCGAGCAGCCCCTCGTAACCCGCCCGGGCCATGCACAGGCCGTAGACGTTGTGCGCCTCCCGATGGTCCCCGCCCCGCCCTTCCAGGGAGTGCCGGGCCGAACGCGGCAACGTCGACTCCCCGAACGCCGCGAACGAAGTCGGCTCGTTCATGTCATGCCAGAAACCCGAGAATCCCTGTCCCAGCCGTTCCTCGTACAGACCACCCCACCACTGCCGCACGCGCGCGTGCGTGAAGTCGGGGAAGACCGCTTCCCCGGGCCAGACCACCCCCCGAACGAGCTGTCCGGAGGCGTCCCTCACGAACGCGTCCTCCGACGACCCGCTGTCGTACACGGCATTGCCCGGCTCGGCCCTGACGGCCGGGTCGACGATCGACACCAGGCGGATGCCGTCCCGGCGCAAGTCCTCGGCAAGCTGCGGCAGTTTGGGGAACCCCTCCTGGTCGACCGTGAACACCTGATGCTCGTCGTAGTGGTCGATGTCCAGATGGATGGCGTCGAGCGGCAGATCTCGCTCCTGGTATCCCGAAACGATCCGCCGCACCTCCTGCTCGCTGCCGAAACCCCACCGCGCGTGCTGGTGGCCCAGGGCCCACGCGGGCGGGAGTGCGGCCGCACCGGTGAGGGAGGCCCAGACGAGCAGCACGCGCGCGGGGGCCCCCACCATCACCCAGCAGCGCAGCGGACCGCCGTCCATCCGCAGCTCACTGGTCCCCGGCCGATCGTGCCCGGAGCCAGCGCCCTCCTCGCCCTCCCGCAGCGTCACCGTGCCGTCCCACGAGGTGTCGTGGAACACCAGGTGCGTAGCCGCGTCCGCCACCACCAGCTGCACCGGCATGGTGATGTACAGCGGGTCGTCGCCCGGACCGAACGCACGGCCGGGGTCGGTGTTCCACAGCCGATACGTTCCGTCCCCCAGGCGAGGGCCTGACGCCCGACCCCCGAGCCCGAAGAACCGCGCGTCCGCGGCCACCTCCGACCGCTGCATCCACCGTGCGGAGCCCCCGTCCACCGGCTCCCACCAGCGCGGCGGCAGCTCACGCCGGAGTGTCACCCCACCCGGCGTCTGCACCTCCACGGCACCGTGTCGCGAGATGACCACCGTCACCCGCTCGGCCACGACCCGCCAGCCACCGTCCTTGTCGGGCTCCAGCACCGCCCGAGGGTCCGGTTCCGGACAGCGGTCCGCGAGCGCGTAGGACGGCTCGGGAGCGGCCCCGTCCCAGCCCCAGAAGACAGCCCCGTTCACGGTCACGGTGACACGCAGCTCGGATCTGGTGAACCGTATGACGCCGCCGCCCGGACCGGGCTGCACTTCCTGTACGGGCCCGGGCACCCGCGCGCGCTCAGCACCCCGCGGCGGCAGGCCCGCGGCGTCGACACGCCTTCTCCGCCATGCCGCCCGTACGGTACGCAACCCCTGGGCCGCCCCCACAGAACCGACCACCTTCATCGAACGCACCAGGTCACGACCGTCCATGCTGCTCAGCCTGCCATTGACCGCCCCACGCGCGTGTGTCGTTCAACTGCCGTTCACCCGTGTCGGGACCACATCTTCACGACACGGACTATGACGTCGACAGCGGCAACCGTGTCTCGCCGCGTTCATATGGTTCACGAGGAGCCCTACGCGGGGCTGCTCGGGTGCCCTCTCACACCGCCTCTGTGAGATGTGTGTGAGACGGCGGCGGTCGTAGGTGGCACGAAGTGGCCCCGGCTGGTGGAGGTTTCCGGTCCTCCACCGGCCGGGGCCGACGTGTGTAGACGCTAGCTGGAATCGAACAAAGTTTCTAGCGATCGCGGCATATGCCCGCCGTGCACGTCCGAGAAAAAGCCCGCCCCGCCAGAGGTTTCCGGTCCTCCGGCGGGGCGGGCGCCTGAGTGCACGCGCGTGCATATATCCACCGCGTACCCATGATCGCCAAATTTACCTGGCCAGGTAAAGACTTCTATCCATGATCAATCCAGCGTGGTCGGGTGCCACACCAACCCCCGCCCGGCTGGGTCCTCACCCGACAACGGGCCATCGGGGTGCAGCTCCGCGAAGCCCGCCGACAAGCCGGCCTCACTCAGATCCAGCTCGGCGAAGGCATCGGGCGCGACCACAAGACCATCAGCCGGTGGGAGAACGCCGTCCGTACCCCCGATCTCCGCGACCTGCTGCTCCTCGCCGATGCCCTGGGCGTCCCGCTCGCTGACCTCGTCCGCTGAGCAGCTGGCGGCCGGCGCGTGTGGAGACCCCGCCCATCCACCACGGGGGAGGCAGACGAGCGGGGCCGGTCAGCTGCCGCTAGTTCGGCGAGTCGCCCTCATCGTGCGGGAGCGGACACATGTCGACGCCCGGCCCGGCCAGCATGGGGATCATCTGCTGGCTGGGATGCACCGGGCAGTACCGACGGCCCCGAGCATGGTCGGTCTGCCAGTCATCCTCGGCGATATCCCGAGGCGTCGGCGGTCGATACGTAGCGGCCATGGTCGGCTCCTACTCGTTGTCGTTGGGCGGCGGGGTGGGCGGGTCGTCGTCGGGCTTGGGCACGGGCGGCCAAGTCGCGAGGGTTCCCAGAGTGCTGCGCATGGCTGCCTCCCTTCTCTGCTGGGACCGACTACGGTCAATGCCGGTCGGTCTCTTGACGGGGATCGGTCGCCCCGCCCGGTGCTCGACCTGTCCAAGGGGCGTGGTCACCGGGCGGGGGTCTTGCAACCCCTCCCGCCGGATGCGTGCGGCATCGGGCGGGAGGGGGGCTTCGGTGGCTACATCAGCCAGAGGTTTCGGCCGGGAGGGCCAAGCCGCGAGCGCCGCGCAGGGTCTTCCGGTGCTCGTCGTACAGACGCTCGCCTTCAGCGCAGGAAAGGCCGACGTTCGCGCCGTCGTCGTCCCGCGTCAGGCAGGTTGGGCACCGCGCAGAGTGCACCCCGAGGTGCCGGCGGGCAGCCTGCTCGGCTGTCTCGTCGCTGCCGGTGAGCTGCTCATAGTGGTCACACAGGGCATTCAGTGAGCGAGCCAGGCGGCGGGCATGGGCGACCGGGCCGCCGGTTTTACTGCTCGGCTCGGCCTCCATCCGGCTGCGCGCATCCCACGCGCACTGGAGGATGGTGGACTTCGGGCTACTGCCCGGCTTGAGCTGCGCGCGGGCCGCTGCCTCCACGTCGGGCACGAGCACCTCCAGGTGTCCGCGGACCGTGGCAGTGAGGGTGGTGAGTTCGTCGCCAGCCGGGGGGAACGCCTGCGGGGCCGAGTCGGGGTCGAGGAGCCGGTTCACGGTGTCGCGCATCGTGGCGATGTCCATGGGCCAGGCGGCCGGAGCCGCATCCTGCGTGCTGCTCATGCGGAGGCTCCCGTCGCGTGCTCGGCGCCGACTCGCGGCCCGAAGGCGTCACCGAGGGCGGCCTCCAGTGCCTGGGGATCGGTGAGCCATCCGTCCTCCCCCGGGCACATCCGCCAGTGCACGCCCGGCCCCTCCACGCGGCGCGCTGGCGGGATGGTCACGACGCTCCCGAATCCGATCGCGCGGGTGTTCTCCACGTCCCACTCATCCTCGGTGCCGACGGGGGTGAAGAAGTACACGGCGGACGATGCGGAGTCCTCGACGACGGCGCCGCAGCGGGTTCCGAGGATGGCCATCGCGGCGAGGCCGACGCTGCGCGGTACGCGGATGGCGTCCCAGTCCTCACCCGCGTCGTGCAGGCTGCATGCTGCGGCGGACGGTAGTCGGTCGCTCGGCATTACGGTCTCCTCGGCCCCATGGCTGATCAGGTGCCTAAGAGCGTGTCGCTGACCGGGCGCCAATCCGAGGACTTGCAGAGGACTCTTTGCGGCACCAGAAAGGACTTTCTGTGCGTCGATCGGGTGAGGGTTGGCCAACAGCAGGACTTCTATGGACACTTACCGGGAGCGCTCGACCGGGGAGGTACAGCAGTGGCCACGACAGGGAACGTCCGGCTGAAGGCGGCGCGGATCGCCGCGGGCTACTCGTCGCAGGAGGCCCTTGCTGACGCGCTCAAAGTCGGTGTCCGGCAGGTGCGGCGCTGGGAGTCTGCGACTCCGCCGTGGCCGCATGCCGAGCAGGGGCAAGCTCTCACGCGCGTGCTCGGCCAGGACCTGGAAGCGCTCGGGTTCACACCGGCCGCCGGGGCGTCGGCCGATCGAGGGCGGCGCACTGTCCTTGCGGCCACGGCTGCCGCGGTCGGGCTCGCCACCGTCCCCAAGGCGGCCGTGGCCGTGCAGCCCGCAACGGCGGCCGACGACTACGAGGCGGTCACCCGCTCGCACCGGCGCCTGTACTGGTCGGTGGCGCCGGCCACGCTGCACCCGGCTGCGATCGCGCACGCCACTCTCGGCTGCGCGCTGCTCCCGGAGACGGCCGGGCAGACTCGCGCGCGTATTGCAGCTGCGCTTGCTGAGACGTGGCTCCTTGCGGGGCGTATCGAGTTCTTCGACATGCGCGACGCCGACCGGGCGACGGCGACGCTGCTGCGTGCGCTCCAGGCCGCAGGTGAGGCGGACGATCCCCTCCTCGGGTCCGCGGTCCTCGCGCACACCGCGTTCATCCCCGGGTGGGCGGGCGACCGGGATGCGGCCGTCGAGCGGATGGTGGCCGCCCGGACCTACGCCCGGCGCGGTCCGGCGTCGGCCGAACTGCTCGCCTGGTTGGACGCAGTCGAGGCGGAGTGCGAGACCCGCTGCGGTAACACCCGCACGGCGCTGCACCTGATCGGCCACGCCGAGGACGTCCTCGCCCGCGGTAGCGAGCACGAGTCGCCCGAGTGGCTGGACTGGTTCTCACCGGTGCGGCTGGCCGCGTTCAAGGGGAACACGCAACTACGCGCGGGGCATCTGCCGCAGGCGCGGACCACGCTGCTCGGTGTCCTCGACGCGCTCGATGCGGAGGAGAAGCAGCGCACCGTCGTGCTCGGCGACCTGGCCGCCGTCGAGGCCGCGGCCGGCGACCCCGAGGCGGCGTGCGCCTACGGAGTCCGTGTGCTCGATCAGCTGGAGCGCACCTGGTACGCGATGGGCATGGACCGGGTGCGAGAGGTGCGGCGCACGCTGGCGCCGCACCAGCACGAGCGGTGCGTGCGCGACCTCGACGACCGGCTGTACGGCTGGTCGACGACGGTCAGCGCACTCAGCCGTTGAAGCCCCTGATCAGGTCCGGCAGTTCGCGGAGGCTCTCGACCCTGAAGGTCGGGAGCTTTTCCGCTTCGTCCGTATGCCACTGGATCGTGGCCCACGGACCGCGGTGGACGAGCGCGGTGTGCATGCCTGCGGCGACGGCTGGCCGCAGGTCGTTGTCGACGCGGTCGCCGACGTAGAGCATCTCTTCCACGGCGAAGGGGACGACCTCGGCGACCCGGTCGAAGAACGCAAGGTCGGGCTTGCTCGCACCCCAGTCGTCGGAGGTGCCGATCAGGTCGACGTCGTCCGTGAACAGCCCGCGCAGCAGCCCGCCGGCGCGGACGGTCTGGTTGCCCGCGATGCCGAGCCACAGCCCGTCCGCGCGCAGCTGAGCGAGCGCTGGGCGGACGTCCTGGTACAGGTCGTCTTCACCGAAGTGCTCCGGCTTCCCGGCCTGCGCCCGCCGCTCGCGTTCGGCGTACAGGTCGAAGCCGGGCTGGAACTCCTGGAAGGTGTCGCGGTAGTCACGGCCCTGGGCGATGACGGCACCGAACATGGCGGCGAAGGTGTGGCGTGGGACGCCGAGCCAGTCGGCCCAGGTGCCGTACTCCCGGGTCTCGTCTACGAGGCATTCACCGACGTCGAAGATCACTGCGCGAATCATGATGCGAGGGTATCGGGACACGACGAAGGGCCCCCTCCCGCCCGAAGGCGAGAGGGGGCAAACCGTTTCAGCGGATCAGAAGCGAGATCACGCCCGTGGCTGCGCCAGCCACACCAGTGAGCACGCCGACGGCGGGCAGCGGCCACCGATTCTTCTTCAGGGCCTCGACCTCGGCACGTAGCTCCCCGATGTCGTTCTCGGTGTCTGCGCGGAGCTGCGCCACGTCGCGCTCGTTCCGGGCCGACCGCTCCACGAGTACCGCCAACGAGCCTTTGACCTCGGCGAACCCGGTCGCGACCGTACCGCGGAGCCGCTCCAACTCCACTGCGACCGAGGCCTCCGGCACCGTCACTGGCGGCTCACGGTCTCGGTCAGGCCCGGTCCTTCCGGGCCGCCGGACGTGGCCACGGCGGTGAGGACGGTGAGGACCGCGGCGCCGGCGCCGAGCGCCAGGCCCTCGTTCCAGTTCGCGTTGATGATGCCGAGGGTGTCCAGGCCGAGAGAACCGACGAGGACCTGGGCGAAGGTGCGCACGGAGCGCTCGCCGGTGGCCTTCCAGAAGGGCAGGGTGAACATGGGCTACTCCTTGACGTCGAAGCCGCGGCGGGCGCCGAGCTTTCTGAGGGATGCGATGCCGGGCATTCCGTCGGCGTCCTCGCCGGACCAGCCGCAGCGCCGCTGCCACGCCGCGTACGCCGTGACGGTGGCGGTGCCGAAGTGGCCGTCCGCCAAGTCCTTGTCCAGGAGCCGCTCGGCAACGAGAGCGGCCTCTACCGTCTTCACACCGGAGTACGTCACCGGCGTCCCCTTCGCCGGCGGATTCGACCGAGCCGCAGCGACCAACTGGGAGAGGTCCACCACCGGCCGCGAGGGCTTCGACGTGGCCGGCTTCGTGCCGCCCGGCCGGGGCGCACCCTTCTGCACCCACGCGTACAGCGGGCCGCCCGGGCAGGCCGTGGCGTAGCCGTCCCGATGGCCCTTGACCTCCTTGCCCGCGCCGTGGTCCTGGAGGTCCTCGATCGCGTCCCGGATCGCGCCCAGCAACTCGTCTGTCGGCTCCGTCAGACCGGAGCTGCCGACCAGCCCGAGCACGGCGTAGTGCGCCTTGTTCAGCGTCTGGTTGCCGTTGGCTCCGGTACGGCGGCCTCGGCCTCGGCCCTCAAGGACGTAGCCGTGCACGCAGGCCGCGTAGTTGTACGCGATGTCCGAGTAGTTCTCGACCTTGTTGGCGAGGTGGGAGGCGCGGATGTCTCGCCAGAGGGCGATGCACTGCTGGTGGTCCTTCAGGAGGGCTACCGGGACGGCCGAGCCGGTGTAGTGGACCTTGACGCCCTTCGTGGTGGCCTGGAGCGGGGCCGCCGAGGTGGGCCAGCCCAGCGCCTTGCGGGTGATCAGTTGCACAGGCCCCTCCAGGGCATGAAGAACGCCCCGGCCTACGGCGCGGGGCGTACGAGGTGAGCGAGGGTCAGGCGGTCGGCGTCATCGACTCCGAGTACGAGTACGAGCGCGCCGCCGAACTGAGCAGGAAGTCGGGGGATCCGGCGATCAGGTCGACGAGCTTCTGGACGATCGGCGCCATCGCCGGGTCATCCGGGTTGTCCACCGACAGGGAGACCGCGATCTCCACCGGGTAGTCGCCCACCCGGTCCACACTGCGAGCGCTGACCTTCCACTGGCTTTGTGTCGGTCCCTCAGGGCTGCCGAGCGGCATACCGGGCCTCCTAGTTGTCGATGATGAATCCGATGTGAAGCCGCAGGTTGCGGTTGAGGATGATGTCGCTGGACGCCGTACGCAGCGTGCAGATGCCGTCCGTGCCGATGACGAAGCCGCCCTCGGCAGTGCCGTCGTCCCAGTCGCCGTTGATCGTTCCGTTGGTGGGCCGCCAGTTGGCCGGCGCCGTGCAGATCGCGGTGTCGCCGATGTTGCCCGTCGTGGCGCTGATCGTGCCGCCCGTGCGGAGCATGTACATATCCAGCACGATGTTCCGGCCGGTCCGGTAGCCCCGGAAGTCGTTTACGGAGAACCCGGTAGCAGCCACCAGCCCCGAGTCGGTGCTGATGGTGGGAGGCCCGTCGTTGAGCCGCACATCCGTGATGGTCATGCCCGGTTGCCACAGCGTCATAGGAGCCTCCTCACAGTGCCACGACCGATGGTTGAGCCAGATTCACCAGCGTCCCTTCCGCCTGCGCCTTGCTGATGCCGTTCTGGCTGCGGGTGACGGTCCAGCGCTGTGGCGTGCGCACCTGGAAGTCGTCGTATCCCAAGATCGGGCTGACGTTGGTGTTCCCGGCGAACGCCGACGCGGTGAGGCCGATCGTCCCGGCCGCGATCGTGCTGGTGCTGATGGTCGCCTCGTGGTGCCATACCTGCGGTTCCGGCGTATTCAGCCGCCACACCCGCATCTGGATCCGATGCCCGGTCATCCGGGCCTTGACCCAGAACCAGTCGCCGGCCGCGTACGTGTACGGCAGGGAGGGCGTGGACCCGATCGTGGTGAAGTCCCTGGTCACGCTCGCGAACATGCCGCCGCTCGTGCCGAAGTGGAGCCTCGCCCGGTAGAAGTTCGAGGTGTCGGTGCACCTCAGCAGGATCCCCGGGACGATCGATGCCCCGGTCGCGACCTGGCTGCAGCGCATGCGCACCAGGACCTCGCAGTCGCCGATCCCCTCCGGCACCACCTGCTGGAAGCGGACCGTGTCGACAGCGGACGGCAGCACGACCGAGCCGACAGATCCGTCGGTGCTGCGGTCCGAGGCGGCCCCGCCGGCCTGCACCCAGGCGAGTCCGCCCGACGAGGTGCCCCAGCCGTTGCTGACCGTGCGGGTGAAGGTGTCCCAGGCCAGAGGTTCCACCTCGTCGACCTGGACTACCTCGCCGCCGAGGCGGCAGTCGAACGGGAACTCCGCCGGGTACGCGACGGTCGGGGTCGGTGCGGCCGAGGCGATCCACGGCTGCCGCTCCACCGTGTCCTCCGACGGTGTATGCACCAGCAGCTCGGTCGCCGACGCCGAGACCTCCAGGGCCAGCAGCGAACGGTCGGTGTCGACGCGGCCTCGCTCAGCATCGCCGACCACACCCACGTTCCACGGTGTCCCGGGCGTGCAGTTGAAGACGATGTCCCACTGGAACGGGTTCGCGAACGTCTCCTCATAGCCCTGGACGATCAGTTCGATGTCCCCAGGCGCCACCCACTTCGGCGGGTTCTGGATCACGATCTGGTCGCCGACGTCGACCGCGAGGATCTGATCCACCACCTCAGGAGCCGCCCGGTGCACCATCACGTGCACCTGCGGATACCGGCGGCCCTCGTACGTACCGAGCCACATCCGCCAATAGGCGTGCGGCTCCGCCTGGTCGTCGCTGTGCAGGTTAAGCGAGTACGACGAGTCGTACCCCGTCCCCACCCCGTTCGGCGGGGCCTGCACGGACATCGGGCCCTCCTCGAGGACCGCCCGCCCACTGCTCCCGCCCACACGGTTCACGGTGACGTCGTTCTCGGTGGCGTCGTCGTCCCCGGTCGGCTTCAACGGCGGGGCCAGCCCGGGGGCGTTGTAGTCCAGCACCAGCGCAGGCGTCTGGTTGTACATGCCCGCACGGTCCCGGTACCGCAGCGCAGGCTGTTCCCGGTCCTCGTACAGGATGCCGCCGTCCGCCTCAGCGGCATCCTCCAGAAGGTTCAGGACGGCGTCCGGGCGCTGCGGCCCCACAAGGGTCTGCTCCGCCACGAGCCCGCACACAGTGAGCGGGATGGTCTCCTCCTCGGCGAGGCGCTGCATGCGCTCGCCGGCCGTCTCGCCGGTCCACGCGTCGATGGCCCCGTTGTAGGCGAACGTGGTGTCGGAGGGCCACACCGAGATGTGACCGATGGCCATGCCGTCCAGGTCGGAGCTGTAGCCGTTCGGCGGACCAGCCACGCCCGTCGGGCGGCCCACAGTGCCCGCGAAGGAGTCGTCGAAGAGGCCGGCGGTGCCGCCGACGTCGGTCCACGTGATCGCCCAGTCGACGTTGCCACCGTTCTGTGTGGCTTCCAGCTTCACCCGCACCCACTGGCCGAACAGGTCGGTACCGGTGCCGATGAGGTGGCTGATGATGGTGTTGCCGTCGGCGTCCTTGCCGAGGACGGTGGAGTTGCCGGTGCTTGACTGGATGTACCACTCGGCGATGGTGCCGGTGCTCAGGATGCGCATGAACGTGCGCGTTGTGGCGTTGCCCTGGTCGAGCCGGTACACCCACTGCACGTGCCAGGAGGTCAGGGCGGTTGCCGGGGCAGGCACCTTGCCGAGCATCTCGGGCAGGTCGCTGCCGCTGGAGGACAGCACCGGCAGTGGGTTGGACGATGCCAGGCTGTTGGCCTGCGCCCAGTTCACATTGGTCAGCCGGAGCGGGCGCACTCCGGGGATGGGCGAGTACGCCTGGGTGGCGCTCGCGCCCTCCTCCATCGGCCAGTAGGCCAGCGGACCGTACGACGGGATCCGTCGCCGCAGCGTGGACTCCAGAGCGTGCTCGCCGCGGCGCAGTCGGCGCAGGATGCCCGCGGTCGTCGCATCCACCCAGGCGTGCTTCCCGGACGGGTGCCACTCCGTGGGGTAGGCGGCGAGTTCGTGCGACAGCCGGGTGCGCCGGTTGGAGATCGAGGCCGGGCTGTTCACTGTCCACGTGCGACCCGCGCTGTCGGCGAAGCTGGTGACGCCGACGGCCTGGGCGGTGAAGTCCGGGTTCGCGACGACCGAGCCGCCGATGCCGCTGTGCAGCTCGAATCCGTGCACGCGCCCCGAGGGCGTCTCGAAGCCGAGCACCGAGACGTCGCCCACGGTGACAGCCGCGGTGGAGTCGAAGATGGACGTGGTGCCCAGGCCCGTCACTGGGTCTCCGACCTGCGTCCACGGCCCGGCCAATGTGGGCGCGGTGTAGAAGGCCACTACGTGACCGCCGGCGCCGTCGTTGACGTCCATGGTGACCCGTACCGCGAGGCGGCCGGAGGCGGGCAGCGCGTATCGGGGTGATGTGACCTGGGTGGTCGTGGACCCGTCGGTACTCCACCGCCAGACGAGCCGGTTCTCGGTCCACGCGAACAGCACCCACGACTGCTGGCCGCCGGTCACCAGGTGCTTGCCGCACAGCTCTAGCAGCTGCGCGTCGGATGACGACGACCATGTGTCGAGGGTTGCGTCGAAGCGGACGTCGATGTCACCGGTAATCGATACTGCGGCCGCATCCGGCGTGGTGGCCGAGCTGCCGGAGCCTTCCGGCATGTCCAAGGCCGGGGTGCCGGCGCGCAGGGACAGCCGGAAGGGCGTGTTGCGGCCGAACTGGCCGTAGTACGGGCCCAGCGGGTTGTCCGGGCTGAAGCGGCCGTCGGTGTTGTTGAGGAGCGGGCGCAGCGTGGACGGGTCCACGCGGTCGCCCTGGTCGTGGCGCCCACGCACGTGCTTCAGCGACTGGCGCTTCAGGATCATCCCGGTGGCGTCCACCCAGACGCCGCCGATAAAGAGTTCACCCCGCAGATCGAGTTCCACCCGGCCACCTCCTCATCCGCGTCCCCTGCCGAACGCCAGCTGCACGCTGCCGCCGCCCTTCGTGGCGACGATCCCGCGAATCAGGCTGGTGACTTCCTCAGGCCCTGCGATCTCGATGCGCAGCCCTGCGATGCCACCGCCTCCGCCAGATGCTCCGGCATCCACCCCGCCCATCGCCATGCCCGCCATCCGGCCGGTGAGGCCCTCCAACTGGGAGCGCAGCGCCGGAGTCAGGTCGTCGATGCCGTCCATGAACCCGCCCAGGACGAGACGGCCCGCCGGACGCAGGATCCGCTTGTCGACGTTCTCCGGGCCCTTCCAGGAGCTCAGACGGGAGGTGAGGTCACCGAGCGTGGACCGGACGCTGCCGAACATGTCCCGAATGCCGTTGATGAAGCCCCGGATCAGATTCACGCCCGCGCTGTAGAGGGTGCCGCCGATCCCGGACAGCTGCGAGCGGGCGATGCCGGGGACTCTGGCCAGCTGCCTGGAGAGGTCGGTGAGCATGCCGCGCACGCCGCGCATCAGTCCGCTCGCAGCGTTGCGCCCGGCCTGGCCGGTGCCGGTCACGAAGTCGTTCAGCCACGGGCGGACCCTGCCCGGCAGGGTGCCGAAGGCGTGCACCTGCGAGTCGATCATGCCGTTGATGACGTCGCGGCCGATCTCTCCGGCCGTGGTGAAGTCACCCTGCATGATCGCCAGGAAGCCCTTAACTGCGGGAACGACGACGGATTCCAGGAATTCCGCCATGTCCTCCAGGATGGGCAGGAGGAGCATTTCCAGGCCCTCTGCCGCCATGGCGATGATGGGCGCGAGCTCCTCGATGATGTCGCTCACGATCTGGATGAGCGGGATCAGCGACGGCAGGAGTTCGGCGATCAGCTCGCCCGCGAGGCTGAGGAGCGGCAGAGCCGCGATGATCAACTCGCCGAACGCGGATGCCAGTTCAACCAGCACGGGCCCAAGTTCGTCAAGGATCGGGCCCAGGGCGTCACCGAGCGCCGTGATCAGTTCCTGTATCGGCGGCCCGAGCTCCTCCAGGATCGGAGCCAGCATCTCAATCGCCTGACCGAGGAGCGGCGCGGCCGTCTCCGCCAGTAGGCCCATGGTTTCGAACAAGGAACGAAGTCCTGCCTGTACCCCCGGCGACTCGAACGCGTCCGCGAGCGCGCCCGTGACCTCCTTCAGCGTGCCGATCAGGCCCCCGCCGGAGGTCTCAGCCGCGTCGAACACCGAGCCGAGGATCCGGCCGACATTCCTGCCGACGTCCACCAGTTCGCCGATCAGGTCGATGGCGTCCTCGATGGCCTGCTCCATGCGGCCGGACTCGAAGGCGTCCGAGATCCGGTCGGAGATCTTGTCGAAGGCCTTGCCCGCGGCCTTCGTGAGCCGCTCGAAGCTCGGTCCGGCCGCCGCGCCTACCTGGACCAGAGCGACCGCTATCTGACTGGGGACCCGCGACAGGTTGAACAGACCGATGTTCGCCGAGCTGATAGCCCGGCCCAACGTGCCCGACTTGCTCAGCCCGATCGCGGCGTTGCCGACGTTCTTCGCCATCAGGTTCACGGCGCCAGCAGCGTTGACCAGGCCGTTACGAAGGACGGGCAGCGTGTACTCACCCATGCCGCGCAGGACCTCGTCCAGGCCCTCGAACAACCTGTCCTGGACAGCCTTCTTCAGGGAGTCGAACTCCTCCGACATCCCCTTCAGCTCCAGCACGAACGCGCGCGCGTTCGGCGAGAGCTTCTTCAGGGCCTCCTCGAACTCCTCGGCCTTCTCCGGGTCGAACGCGGCCGACACCGCGTCGTCGACGCCACTCATGCCGATCTTCACGGCGTTCGTCGCCAGCTGCACCGCGACGATCCCTGTAGCCGCCACACCAGCGGCCGGCGCGATATTCGCCAGCGTCGCCACCAGGCCGGCGGCGGCCGGGGCCGCGGCGCCGAGCATGGCCACGATCCGGCCCACCGAACCGGCCACCCCCGCCAGACCGCCGGCCATCCCGGCGATCCGGCCGAGGGACAGATTGAACCTGTCGCCTTCATCGGACCCCGTTCGAAGACCCAGGGCGATCTGCTCGCCGAGGGTGGCGAAACGGCCATCGAGAGCGCGCAGGCGGCCCTCGGTGTCGCGCTGGAAGCCCCGCATCCGCAGCTCGGAATCCGACAGGCCACGGCGCATGCCGGAGTCGTCCGCGCGGATGAGACCGACCAACTCGCCGATGGTGAGGGCCACGCCAAGCACCCCCTGCCGCCGTTGAGTTGTGTTCGCTCAGGAGTGCAGGGCGCCCCGGATCTGCTCGGGATCGTCGACAACCGCGATGTAGCAGCCCGCGACCTTGCGGAAGATGGCCTCGGGGCTCAGGCCGGTGAGGAGGTTGAGGAAGCGGCGCCGGGTCAGCGCTGCGATGTCTTGCGGGCCGAGCCGGTACTCGCGCGCGAAGTCGGCTTCGACCGCCCACCACCAGTGGCGGATCGCGAACTCGTGGCGGTCTTCTTCGCCGCTCGCCGCGTCGCCCGGTTCGCGCCCCCCGCTTTTCCCAGGCCAGCGCTCGTCGCGATCTCATACGCCTCGCGGAACGAGATGTCCTGCCCCTTGGCCTGCGCGAAGCCCCACGTGATGACCGTGACGAACTCCGTCGCGCCCATCCCGGCCTCGACCCACTGGCCGAAGACGCCCTCCCCGAACAGCGGGCTGACGAGCTGCTCGAACTCCTCCACCTGCGAGTCCTCGCCGAGGCCCTTGAGTTCTCTGAGCTGGGCCTCGAAGCCGAGCGGGAAGTCCGTGGGCACCGTGACCTCGACACCGCGGATGACCTCGGTACGGCCGCCGGACACCTCGGCCCAGAACGCGTCCCACGACTCGTGGGCGTTCCTCGCCGTCACGACTTGGCCGCGGTGGTGTCGGGGCCGGAGCGGGTCACGGTGACGGACCAGCCGACCTTGTCGTTGTTGCCGCCGCCGGAGTCGCCGAGCTGGAAGTGCGCGTTCGCCCACACCGTCCAGTTCGCATCGCCCGGCGCGGCGAAGCGGAAGCCGACGAGGGAGTCCTCGCCGAGGCGTGCGGCCTGAGCTTCGACGAGCGCCATCCCAGGGTCCAGGGCGCCGGTTACCGGGTCCTTCAGGCGGAAGCCCTCCAGGGTGAGGGTCTTGCCCTCCTGCATGTTCTGCGACTCGGCACGGCCCGCACTGGCGAACGTGGTCGTGTCGGTCGTCTCGTACTCGTGGCCCACGCTGAAGGTGTTGATGCCACCCTCGCCGGAGCCGCCCTGGGCGGTCGCGAGGGCAACCCAGGTGCCCGGGGTGTTGAAGTCCTCGATCTCGAACTCCACATCGCGGGCGTTGTACTTGATCGCTGCCATGTCTCCTCCGGGCATGACGAATGCCCGCAGCGCTGACCGCCCGGGCTGGAAAAGGGGAGTTGGGTCAGACGCGGTGCGTCGTGACGGAGCGGTGCTCCATGCGGAAGTTGCAGACGTGCTCGTGCCGGCCGTTCTCGTCCGTGCCGATCGTCGCCGGGCCGTTCTGGAGGGCGACGGACAGGATGAGTTCGGTGCCGTCCGGCAGCGTCACGGGGCCGAGGCCGTGCAGCTCGGCGTAGATAGCCTTGCACCGCTCCCGGGACACGCGCGGATCTTTCGTCCCACGAACGCGCACCTGGACGCGTGGCTCGTCGTAGCCGAGACGGCTGTCCGGCTCACGGCCGTCGTCGTACGTCGACAGCACGACCGCCTCATCTGGCGTCTGCGGCATCGCCTCCAGGAAGCAGTCACCCTCAGCCGAGGCCGTCTGGTACGAGACGAGTTGCCTGTCGTGGAGGTGGCGGGCGAGGCCGTCCAGGAGGTCAGCCACGGAGCCACCTCCGCAGGTCCACCGCCATCAGCCGCAGGACGACGTCCCGCTCCCGATTCATCGGGATCTCCAGGTACTTCGCCGACCGGCCCGGCAAGTGCTTCCAGGTCAGTTCCTCGTGCTGGCGGCGCGCGTACACGGTGTCGTACGACACCGCCCCGTTCAGGCCGTCGACGTCGACCCGGCCGGAACGCTCCAACGTGCCCTCGTCCAAGGGGACGATCTTCCGGGACTCGGCGAGCACGTGCTCCAGGCCGCGCCGCAGCCCGTCCGATGCGAGGCGCCGTCCGCGCGTGGTCCACTGGCGGCGGCCGTTGAAGCTGAAGCGCGTGTACTGCACGGTGGCCACCTCCTATTCGAGCTGCACTTCGATGTGGTCCGGGAGGGGGAGTCCGCCGCCGTCGTGCCGGGCCTGGTCGATGACCGTCGTCTGGCGGCCGTCGGACAGCGTCACCTTGGACTCTGGTGGGGCGTCGACTGCGTCGAGTCGGCAGTAGATGGTGGACGAGCTGGTGACCTCGCGTCCGTCCGGCGCGCGCACGAGCCGGTTCTTCTCCTCGAGGAAGCACCGCACCGTGACCGGCTCGCCGTAGAGCGGCCCGACCGCGCTGTTGCCCTCGTACGGCTCAACGATCACGGTGTGGCGCAGCCACATGCCGGGGAGCTTCACGTCTGCGTCACCGCCCCCAGCGTGAAGATGTCTGGGGTGAGGTCCGGGGCCTGGAGCACGTCCCAGACCGCGGGGGCGACCTCTCGGGCAGGGGATGATCCCCCCGACACGGAGGTCACCGAGCGGGACAGCTGCGCGGAGCCGAGCCGCACGCTGCCCCACCCGACCGCGGAGGCCCCCGTGGAGTCCCCAACGTCGTCGAACCACCGCACCTGGGCGCACACCGCGTCGCGGAACGCGTCCCGTACGAGGGTGTTGGAGGGGTAGCCGTCCTCGTCGGCCTCGAAGAGGCACAGGCGGAAAACGTTCGCCTCCAGCATCCTCGTAGCGTCGGCCAGGAGCACGGTGATGTCCGACGGTGAGGTCTGCCCGGTGAAGGTCTCGTAGTCCGCCGATGTGGCGTAGATCCGAGCCACCGGGGCCCCCTTACGTCGCCGCGCCGAGGATCAGCACGTCGTACGTCACCGACGTACCGGCCGCGCTGTTGGTCGCCGTCAGCAGGTCCCCGGTGCCTGCGGTGACCACAGCGCCAGCGGCGCTCGGGGCCACCCACAGGAACGCGCCGCCGGGCTGCACGGAGACGCCGTCTCCTGCGGCCAGGAAGACGCCTGGGACGCCGTTGGCCGCGGGCTGGGTCACCTGGACGTTGTTCGTGTTCGCCGCGGCCGCCACGACGAGCACGGCCTTGATCCGGGCGAACGTGAGCGCGGTGCCGAACTTGTCGCTGAGGACCCCGGCCAGGTCCAGGTTCTCCGTCGCCGAAGCGGCGAGGGTGCGCTTGTCGTGGAACACAAGGTTCGCCGCACCCGCGCCGGCCCCGTCCGTGAAGGACAGGGCCTTGAGGTACTCGATCGCGTCCTGCGGGACGGACAGGTCATCGGGCTTGGTCTGGGTGGCGGTCAGCTTGACCTCCACCCGCGTGCGGGTGAGGGCCATCAGTCATCGCCTCCGTCCGCGTACTTCGCGGCCAGCTCGTCGCGCGTGGCCGCGTCTGCCTCGGCCTCGTCCATGCCTTCCTGGACGGCGTAGGCCTTCCAGTCCGCCTTGGACGCCGACTTGGCCGGCCGCTCCAGGACGGTCGGCTCCGGCTCCGGCTCGGGGTCGGGTTCGACGCAGCGCCATCCGGACGCGGGATCGTCGGCCAGGGCGGCGTACCGCTCGGCCTCCTCGCTGCCCGGAACGGGCTGCACCCGCTCGGCGATGTGCGCGCCTGAGCCTCGCTCGTAGACCGCCACGTCACACCACCAGCCCGTTCTGCACGGCGTGCGCGCGCTCGTTGCCGAACTTCAGGCCGATCTCCCCGTACAGCTGGACCTCGTCCGAGGCTCCCGTCTTGGCGAGGGGCTCCTCGAACATGACGCCCTTGCCGGGGATGTTCAGCATGACCGGCATCAGCTGCTCCAGCGATGCCACCAGGATGGTGTCCTGGGGCATGTGCCGGTCCAGCATGATCCCGAACCGGCCGAAGTCGGTTTCGATGGTCTGGACGTTGACGCCGCCGACGTTGCGGTTGGCCTCGGTGACCATGACGGACTTGCCGTACGCGTCCGCGTAGGCCTTCGTGATCGCCCGCTTCTGGATCGAGTTCGTCACGATGACCGCGGTCTCCTGCTCGGAGACGCCGCCGTTGTCGTAGGCGAGCTGGATCAGGTCGTCGATGTGGCTGGTCGCCAGGGCCGTCGACCACGGCACCGTGTAGGAGATGCCCGTCGCGGTGCCCAGCGTGATCGCCGTACCGCCGGACGTGGCGGACACCTTGAAGGTGTTCGCGTCGACCGCGTCCACGAAGTAGACCCGGCCGGCGACGATGCCGGTCGCGTCGCCCGTGTCCCGGAACACGATCTTGTCGCCGTCGGACAGGCCGTGCCCGGTAGAGGTGATCGTGTCCGTCGCCGACGTCGCGCCCGTGACGGTCGTGCCCCGGGCGATCCGGTTCGTCACGATCGCTTCGAGGATGCCCTTGGTCTTCCGGGCCGTCGCGTTGGTCGTCGGGTTGGCGAACTCGCCGTTGAGGAAGCTGAAGTTGACGTCCAGTGCGATGGACTTGAGCGCCTGAGCGATCTGCCAGTCCATCTCGTTGGAGACCGGGTTCGACCCGTCCACGCCACGGAACGGCGCAGCCCCAGGCGTCGCGAGCGCGCCGATGGCGGCCTGCTTGGTGTAGGAGACGGAGACCTTCTCCTGGTGGATCTGGACGACGTTGCGGACGTTCGCCCGCACCCGCTCCTCGGCGGACGGCGCGGCCGCGCCCTCCACCTTGGTGCGCTGCGCCGGGTCGCGCAGGTCGAAGGTCTGCCACTCGAACTCCTGGCTGGTGGTCATGCCACCGCCCGTGAGCCCGCCGATGGCCGACAGGAACGGGGTGTCCTCCGGCGTGATCGCGAAGAGTTCCCCGGCGTAGTTGGGGAGGTTGAAGGTGGTGCCCATTCCGGTGATGCCGGCCATGGCCTACTCCTTACGTGGTCTGTGCGGCCTTGAGCCGCTTGAGTCGTACGACTTCGGCGAAGTTGCGGGCCTTGGTCGCGGTCTCGATCTGCTTGTCGATGGAGCCGCCCTGGTCGCCGGAGCCGCCTCCGCCGCCCATGTCTCCGCCGGAGCGGCCCGCGCCCCGTGCGGGGGCGAGCTTGGCGAGCTTGGTGACGGCCGACTTGATGGCGGCGACGTTGACCTCGCCGTCCTCGCCGACGAAGCGGTTCACGTCGATGAGCTCGGCGGCCTCGCCGAGGTCCAGCCCGGCCGCGGCGACAGCTGCGCGGAACTCAGCGCCAGCGAGCTTCTGGCCGTACTCAGTGGCGGCGGCCGTGCGGCCCTTCTTCTCCGCCTCGGAGACTGCCTTCTCCTGCTCGCTCATGTTCGCGGCCCGGAGCGTGTCCAGCTCGGTGCCGTGGGCCTTGGCGCGCTTCTCCCACTTGCGGGCCTCGGCCTTCCAGTCCGTGCCGTCCCCGTCGCCGGAGCCTGCACCAGACTGTCCACCAGCTGCCCCGGAACCGTTACCGGAACCGTGCCCGCCCTGGCCGGCGCCTTGAGTGCCGGAGCCGTCTCCGCCCTGGCCTCCATCGCCTGCGCCGCCGTCACCGCCGCCGTTCGCGCCGGATCCGGAGCCGCCTTCGCCCTCGCCGTTGCCACCCGCGATGGCGTAGATCGGCGAGCCGTTGCGACGCTGGCCAAGGACGGTGCCCGCTGCGTGAGTTGCCAGCGGGTGCTTGAAAGGGACCTGCATGTTGATCTCCCATGCGGGATATCCGGCGGTCGCCGTGCGGCGGGTGCCGGGGGTCTGTGGGGCACCTAGCGGGCGGCGCCGATCTGCTCGCGCTGCGACTTGCGGCGAAGGTCCGGGTGCGTGGCGAGGTGCTCGCGCATGGTGGCCTGCCACTTGCGGACGTACACGCCCGCGCGGCGCCGCTGCTGCTCGTCCATCGCGGCGGCCTGGCGGCGCTTCCACGCCCGGATGTGCCGCTCGATCTCCCGCTGCCGCTGCGTGTCCTCGTACGTCGTGCCCGGCGTCGGGTGGTGCGGCGGCCGGGTCGTCACGCCCGGCAGGTAAGCGGCCAAGGAGTGCCGGCAGTTCGGGTGGAACAGCCCGGCTGCGCGAGCTTCCACCAGCGACCCGGCGACGTGGACGACGAGCGTGCGCGTGGGCGTGACCAGTCCGCTCGGCTGGATCGTGTGCTCCATGCGCAGCGACTGCGGTCCGGGCGGCCCGGAGAGGGTGAGGACTTCGCCCTCCCACTGCGCGCACAGGGGGCATTCCAGCGGGGCGTCGGACACAATGACGAGGCCCACGCCGATCTCGGCGAGCGCGTCGATGTGGCCCTCCACAGCGGCGCGAGCAGTGACCGAGCGGACGGCCATCTCGGCGTACGACGCCATGTCCCACGACCGTCCGGCCCGGTCGACAAAGCCGGTGATGCCGCGCGCTGCGAACTGGTCCAGGGCCCGCTGAGCGGCCTGTCGGCGCGTCACCGTGCCCAGCAGCACCCCACCGGACACCCGGGCGACGATGCGCCGGTAACCGTCCACCACAGCCCGCGTGATGCGCTGGTACACCGGCCGGGTGTCCTCCGCCATCGATGCCGCCAGCCGGTCAACGGCCGGCGCATTCGGCAGGGTCTGCCGCGCGACGAGCTCCCGCCCGATGTCGAGCGCGCCCAGCTCGGCGACGGCGGCCTGGCGGCCGCGGTTGTACGCCTCGATCAGAGCCCCGCGGACCTTGCCGTCGGTGTCCTGCTGCAGCGCCTCGGCGACCGTCTCCACGGCCTGCCGGAGGTTGCCGATCGCGGCGAGCTTGAGTTCCGCCCACAGCGGGCTTTCGAGATCGGCCTCCAGAGCCGCGGCCATGCGCTCCAGGAGCGATGCCTCGGCGTCCTCGTAGAGGCGTGCGACCTCAGTCGCCAGGTCCTCCGCCATCGCTGGGGAAACCGGCATCCGATGGCACCCCCTCGCCTTCGGCTCCGGTCTGCGTTGGGTCGGCGACCGCCCGTCCGGACTCGCCAAGGATCGCGTCGACCTCGGCGGTGACCTGCTTGTCGTCCCAGTCCGGGTGCATCATCCGCACCAGCGTGTCCGTGGACGCGGCCTCGGCGCGGCGCAGCAGCTCGGCCGTGGTGGCCAACTCGGTCGGGCCTTCGCTGATCGAGTCCTGGAACTCCACCTTCGGCGGCTCCAGGTCCAGGCCGGTGACATGGAACCGGTCGCCCGCCTGCACGGCCAGGAGCGCGGCCGTGATGTTGGCGAGCGCCGGGCCCCAGTACAGGGCCTTACGCGAGCGCGTGCCCATGCTGCGGCGCTCGCGCGCGCGTATCTCGGTCGCGGTGACCGCGGCTCCGTCCCCGGTCTCCCCGAACGTGCTCGCGGAGTAGCCGGCCTGTCGTACGGCTTGCTCGGTCAGCTCGGCGCAGGTGTCGCGGTGCTCCTGGACGCGGATGGCGAATTGGACCACGGTCAACGGGCTGGGGTCGCCGGGCCGCTGGAGCATGTTGAGCCCCGCGTAGACCCGGCGTTCCTCGCTCCATGCCGCGCCCTGGCCGGGGCCGAGGGACTCCAGCATTGAGTTGGGGACGACGATGCGGCCCTTGCCGTTCTGCACGTCCCGCATCCACGACGAGTAGGTCTCGTCGAGTTGGTCCATCAGGCCTTCGATGCCCTGGAAGTCCGACTGCCCCCAGTAGGCGGCGGTCGGGATGTGCCTCCAGGCCCGGGCGGGTCGCACATTGGGGACGCACGCGGCGGTGAGGTGGTCGGGGGCGCCGGTGTCGAGGCCTCCCTCCTCGTCGACCATCGCGGCGAGCGGCGCCGTCTCGGGGTGGTCGGCGAGCGGCCGTACAGCGCCCAGGGTGGTCGAGGAGCCCTCGTACAGCCCGTGGAATATGCGGCCCTTCTCGTGGCGCTCCAGGTGCCTGAACACGCGCTGGTCGTTGCGGCCTTCGGCCTCCAGGACGGTCCAGAAAGTGACTGCGACGAGGCGCCCGTACCGGAACTCCGGGACCGCGCGGTCGGCAGCCACGGTGTCGATCCAAGGCCGGTCCGACACCTCGTCGTCCCAGACAACGCGCAGGTATGCGCCGCCGAGCGCTGCGCAGATCTCCCCGGCCTCCAGGAGGGTCGGCTGAAGTCCGTTTTCCATGAGCGCGTCCAGGGCGTCCTGCGTGGCGTCGCTGGCGCCCTCGGGGGCGAGGAGCTTGGGCGGCTCGGAAAACAGCAGCTCCGACGAGGTGCGCGCGATGTCTCCCGCCAGGGGCACGTGGATCTTGTCGCGCTTCTCGCCCTCCGGGGTGGGCTGTCCCCAGAACCAGCGGGCCAGGCGGCCGACGACACCGCCACGGTGCTGCGAGGGCCGGTCGACTGCCTCGCGGTAGCCGCGGCCGGAGTAGCGAGCTTCGAGGCGGTCGGGCTCGCTGGAGTACCAGGCGTCCCAGTCGGCGAGGGCGTGCTGGACGCGGTCATCGACCGGTGGCCACGGCTTGTCACCCGTTGGGAGCGGCATCGTCCGCCTCCTTCGCGCTGGCCTCCATGGCGTCCGCCGTCGCTCGTAGTGCGGCTGCGATGTCGGAGGTGGTCATGGTCACCGTGCCGTCGCCGTCGATGTTGAGGACGACTTGGCCGACTTCTGTCTCGGTGCCGTTGCCGATGCGGAGGTAGATCGGGATGTCGAACGTGCCGGGCATCAGGCGGCCACCTCCAGGAGCATCGGGATGTGCGGCCGCCACAGGGCCTCGGTCGTACGGACGCCGTACCGCAGCGCGTCGCACGAGTGGTCGTCGATCTTGATGGGCTTGTCCTCGCCCTTCTCCGCTGCCTCGTCGTCCCAGGAGTAGCCCGGGAGTTCCTCGATCAGCCCGCGCGCCGACGGGTGCACGCGCAGCCGGTCACCCGCGAACAGCGAGGACACCGTGCGGATGCCGTCCACCACGGTGTTCTCAGCCGGGGTGACGCCGGAGACGCCGTCGCGGTGCAGCTGCTCGATGTACGAGGCGGCCGAGGGGTCGACGACTGTGAACTCCGGGTGGACGCCGAGCACGTTGGTCTTCGGCTGCGCGACGGAGGCGAGCCAGTGCTTGCGGGCCTGGCTGTACTCAAGGTCGGTCTTCTTGCGCCGTTGGGCGCGGGAGTCCCACCGGTACTCCGAGACGACGTACAGCCGCTGGTCGGCTCCGAGGCCGATCAGCAGGTCTGCGTACGGGTTGGTGGTGCCGTAGTCGATCGCGTCGCACAGCCAGCGTGTGATGTGCGGCAGGTCGTCGACGACGTGGCGCTGCTCGTCGAACGCCTCGTAGATCGCGCCTTCGGCCTGCACCCAGTGACCGAGGATGTTCCGCCGGTAGAACAGGCCCACGTACGTCGACTTGAGCGAGGCGACGTACTCGGGGTCCAGATACGGATTGTCGTCCAGCGTGAAGTGCCACGAGCGGAGCCGGGTCTCGGCCGGCCGCTTCAGGTAGTCGCGGCGGAACCAGTGGGCCGGGTTGTCCGGGTTGGTCGTCGTGAAGATCTTCGCGCCCTTGACGGAGCAGCGCGCGACCAGCTGGTCGAAGAACGTCTGGGGCAGGGTGGTGGCCTCGTCGACGTAGGCCCCTGCACAGGTCATGCCGCGGACCTTGGGTTCGGCCTTGGCGTCGTTGGCGCCCATGACGTGCACGATCCGGCCCATGATGATCGCGATCGGGGCGCCAGGGTTGTAGTCGACCTGCTTGGCCAGCTTCCCGAAGATCTCCAGGTTGGTCAGTGGCGCGATGACGTTCCGGTACAGCGAGTCCCGGGTGCGCCCCACCATCACCAGCTCGCCACCGGTCGGGGCATTTGCGACGAAGATCAGCCAGCGGAGCAGCGAGGCGATCGTCTTCCCCGAACGGACGCTGCCCTCCCAGGCGTTGATCCGCGCCTCCGCCTGAACGACGGAGATGATCTGCTTGCGGGACAGCGGCAGCGCATCAAGGAGACTCACCCTCCGCCTCCTCGCCGGTACCGCCCTCCTCGCTGACGGCCTGGTCGTACGCGGCCTTGAGGCCGACCATGAGCTGACCGAGCATCGAGCGGGCGTCGTCGGCGCCGGCGTCGTCCGCAGGCGGGACGAGCTTGAGGGACTTCTCCAGGGCGATCCCGGCCGCGGTCATGAGGGACTTCTTGTCGGCGGCCGGCGGCTCGGCGACCTCGCGGGAGGCGAAGGTGTTGTCCTTGCCTCCGAAGTTGAAGACCTGCGCGGGCTCCCACATCTGCTGGGTGAGCTTGAGCGCGTCGAGGTGGAGGTCCAGGGCGGTGTCGGCACGGAGCGCAGCGAGTTGGGCCACTCGATGGGCGGTGGCTTCCTCGGTCATCGACGTGTCGAAGGACAGGCCAAGCTCGGCGGCGATGACGCTTACGGTGCGCTGTGCGCGGCCGATCTCGCGGGCGATCGCGTTGCGGCCCATGCCGAGCGCGTGCAGCTCGGTGACGCGCCGGTAGTCGTCCTCGTCCACAGGTCGTTTGTCCCGGTTGACGGCCATGGTCACCTCCGGGCATGCGAAGGCCCGGCCACCGGGGAGGGCAGCCGGGCCAGTCGAAGGGGGTTCAGCAGCTCTCGTCGTCCTTGACCGCGAACAGGGTCACGGGCGTGTCTGTGGGGTGCGTGCCGGCCTCGGGCTCCTGGCTGCACACGGTCCAGTTGCGGTCGAAGACCTGGAGGCGGCTCTGGCCGCTGGCGTCCTGGTCGTCGAGGACGAAGAACCCGGCTGCCTGTGCTGCGTCCTGTGCGGCCTGGAGGTCCTGGCCGGCGAGGTCGGGCAGCGTCGCGGTTTCCGACTCGGGCTCGTCGGCGTCGTCCGCGGGCGTGGCGGCCTCGGTGGTGTCGGTGTCCTGCTTGGGCTGGCTGCTGGTGTCCTCGGCCGTGGTGTCCGGCTTGTTGGAGCTGTTGTCGTCGGTGCCCTCGCAGGCGGTGAGTGTGAGTAGCGCTGCTGCGGCGAGTGCCGCGGCGATGGTACGGGTGCGCATGGTCCCCCCTGGGATGTTGTGCCTGAAGGGACATCATCTGGCAGGTGGGGGCAGCGTAAAGCCCTTGTGTGCATTTTGTGACGTTGGGCCGCGCAGGGTGAGCGGCCAGCAGCAACCCGCACGGTGTGAGTGATCGGACAGCGCCCTGCGCGGAGCCTGTGGGTACGCGAACGGCCCCCACTGTGTGAGGGCCGTCGGTGAAGTGATCGAGTCCGGGCACGCCGGACGTGGGGCCAGGATGCGGCATGATCGCGCCGAACGCAACTACGAACGGCGAGGGCTCTCCGGGACAGGCAGGCCAGCGTCCCGCAGTGCCTGCTCGGCGGCGTATGCGCGCCTCTGGTAGTCGCTGGCGCGCAGCTCAGCGTTGAGGAGCCGCTGCGGGTGAATCATGACCGGCTTGCCGAGCAGGCCGGACAGCGGCGCGTGCTGGTCGCCGCGGCGCATCACCTGCTCGGCGAGCGGCTCTCCGTTCTGGATCCGCCAGCAGGCGTTGTCCCAGCCCGCGGCCAGGACATCGGCGTAGCGCAGGATGTCCGGGTGCCGGTGCAGGGCGGTGATCTTGCGGCGGGTGACGATTGGGCACATCTCGTGAGTCTCAGGCGTCTCAGGGCCAGCGGGGTGCAGCCACCACTTCTCGGACCAGTCGGGGTTCTTGCCCTGGCGGCTGGGCACGGTGGGGTGCTGGTCGATCGTCCACGTGGCTCCCTTGGCGTCGGTGGCCTCGTAGTAGCCGAGCGCGTTGCGGGTCCACTTGAGGCGGGGCGCTTCGGTAGTCATGGGTTCAGGGTCCTCTCTCGGTCTGACAACAGGGTGTAGATGGTGGGCAGATGGGCCGGGAGACGGCGGTAGACGGCGCGGTAGACGTGCAGGTCAGGCGGCGGGAGACGGGGCGGGAGACGCTTCTACGGTGGCGGCCGGGGAAGGGGGCTCCAGGTCCCTCCGACGGACCCCCCACGTCGGGGTGCCGGCCACCTTCACGGAGCGGTCGACGGGTACCTCCAAGCGCTCCAGATGCACGCGCAGATCGGTGACCGTACGGCCCTCCCACTGGCCATGCTCCTGGAGGTGCGCGAGGACGGCGCGGAGGTGCACCCCGCTCCCTGTCCCTATGAGGGTGAGCAGGAGGGTCCGGACGGTCTCCACATCGGGCGCTGCTGGCGTGTCGCTGGGGGCCTCCTCCGAGGCGGTGTCGGAGGGCTTCCCCGCGCGCCAGGAGGCGACCGCCCACCAGCCGGTGAGCAGCCACATCACGTGGGGCACGGCGCGCACGATGCGCGCGAGGAGGTACACGCCGAGGGCAAGGAGGCCGAGGCGGACAAAGATGCCGAGGGCGCCGCGCCATCCGGGCAGGTCGTCGCGCCTGCCGCGCGCGCACCATGCGGCCGCCCGGGCGCCCAGGCGGCGGGCGTATGCGCGGGAGCCAACGGTCAGGCGGTCAGCGGCCCGAACGAGGCGGCTCACAGCAGAGCTCCCGCACCCTCGAACGCCTGAGCGATGCTGTCGCCGATGCCGTTGAGGGCGTCAGGCAGCCACGCCAGCGCGCCCGCTACGCCAGCGGTCAGGCACAGGGTGCTGCCGACGTAGGCGCCGCCGACGATGCGCCGTTTGTCCTTCTTCCCGGCCTGCTTGTAGGAGAGGACTACGAGGGTGACGGCGATGACGACAATGATTGCGCCGGTGGTGCCAAGGCCGACGAGCTGGCCGGAGGTGAGGCCGGAGGCGCTGTTCGTGCCGGTCAGGGCCTGGCTGGCTCGCTCGCCGGCACCGTTGCCGACCGAGCCGGAGTGGGAGTGGGCCCAGCCGAGGACGCCGCCGGGGCAGGCCGCGGCGCATGCGGCGGCCCCGAAGCCTTTGCCGAACGCGGCGAGTTGCTTGGCCTCGCGGTTCCCGGTCCACCAGGGGTAGAGGTTGCAAGTGAGGATGACGAGTGCGGCGAGGAGTCCGCCGAGAGTGAGCGTGGAGGTGGCGTTCAACGGGTGACTCCGGTGAGCAGCAGGATCGGGTCGTACCAGTGCAGAACGCCGAAGGCGCCGAGGCTGGCGGTGACGAACAGGAAGCGGGGCAGGAAGCGGCCGGTGCTCCGGTCCAGGGCCCACGTCGCAACGACGGCCACGCTGGCGACGATGTACGCGGCGCTGATGCCGGCTTCGGTGCGGGCCTGGTGGACGGTGCGGGACCAGATGCCGACGGGGCTGTTGCCCCCGGCCCACGGCAGGAGCGCGAGCAGCAGCGCGACGAGCATGCGCCAGGTGGCCAGCTTGTCCCACAGCCGCTCCCACAGGGTGGGCGGCTCGTCCTCGGTGTCGGGGACGACGAGGAGGACTTCGTGGACGTGCCGTACCTCGATCGGTGCGGGCGGTGGCGGCGGTGCGACGGGAGGGGGCGCGGGCGGCGGGTACCAGGGCGGTCGCTCGCCTGGCTGGGGTGGTCTGGCGGGGAGCGGGGCGGCGGCCGGGATGATCCGGGTCGGTGTGATCGGCCGCTTCTCGGGCTCGGGCGGCATGGGTGGCTCCTGGTGGCCGAAGGGGCGTGCGCGGAGGGCGCGGAGGTAGGCGCGGGCGCGCAGCTCGTCACCGTCGGGCGACGACTGCGTGCTCATCAGGTGCGTCGTGCGGGCGTGTACGGCCGCAGCTGCACCACGGCGATCTGGGGCGCCATGCCCGGGGGGTACAGCTGAAACTTCCATGCGCCGCGGTACGACAGCGCGACCGCAGCGAGGCACAACTCGGCAGCCTCCTGGGCGGTCTGCCCGGCCTGCTCGAACACGTTGAGGTTGGCGCGCATGGTGTCGGTGATCTCGATCGTGTCGGCGCTCACCGGCTGCTCATCCGCTGCCACATCCGGGGCTGTCTCGGCGGCCTCGTCGGAGGCGACGGGCGGGGGCGTGCTGTTGAGGTCCCTGCGGACGGTTTCGCGGGAAACGCCCAGCTCGTCGGCGATCTCGGTCGGGCTCATGCCTCGGTCGGCGAGGTGTACGACGACGATCTGACGCGTCGCTCGGGACATGCTCACGGTGGTCTCCAAAGGAGGCCGCCCCCGCGTGGGGGATTTCGCGGGGGCGGCCGGTCTGGTGTGGATCAGCTGAGTACGACGCCGAGGGCCGCGGCGACGGCGAGGACGCAGAGCAGGAACATGGCGCCGCAGCCGAGCTGGGGCTCGTTGTCGTACGAGGCGCGCTCCTGGAGCTGGCGCTGGGAGTGGCCGCGCTGGCGGTCCTTGCACTTGTGGCTGGTCGCGCCGGGGCGGTGCCACTCGCCGCCGAAGGTGTCGCCCATCAGCTCTGCCCGTCCGTCCAGCCGAGGCGGAGGCGGACGTCGGAGGCGTCGGCGTAGTCCTGTTGGCAGGCCTGGACCGTGGCGGGCTCCGCGACGATCAGGGACGGCTGCGGCGTCAGGTCGGGCTCGGGGCTGGGCTGGTCAGGGGGCTGGTGGATACGCTCGGGCATGCCTGCCTCTTCGTGGTGTTGAAGGTGGGCGCCCCCGACCCATATGGAGCTGCAACTCCGGGTCGGGGGCTCACTGTTGTGCAGCGCGTGCTGCTTGCCCACGACTGTAGGGGTCCCCTACAGTCCAGGGCAAGCGGCCCACCGGAATGAAAGGGCCGGGATGAGCGACGAGGAGGTGCGCCGCGTGTCGGACGCCCTGAAGGCGGTCGAGGAGATCAGCGACCGGGTGGAGCGAGTGAGGGCCAAGAGCCGGATCATGGCCGAGCAGGTCCGCCGGAACCCGGAGTGGTCCAAGGAACGCGGCGAGCTGATCCGCGACCTGTGGGCGGACGGCGGCGGCATGTCCTACCGGGAGATCGCCGACCACCTCGGGATCAAGCTCAGCACGGTGCAGGACGTGTTCCGCAGCTACAAGGGCTCGGGTACCGCGCGGCCGAAGAAGGACCAGGCGGAGGAGTAGCCCGGCGTGCGCGCGACCTACGGGCGGGCGACGCTGGGCGCATGGCCTCCGACAAGCCTGTGGTGATCTACCCGCCCGACGAGGACGGCGGCCGGCGCGTGCGTGTCGACGGGAAGATCCTCGGCCGGGCGTACTCCGTGCAGGACGTGGCCCGGTTCATGCAGGAGGCCGGGCTCCAGGAGTTCGATGAGATGGATGTGGTCCGGTCGGCGCTGATCGAGTGGCGGGGCGGGCCGGACGCCTGGCACACGTAGGTCACTGTCGTGGATATCGTCCGCTCATGGACTGGGGAGACATGCCGGCGTGGTTCGCCTTTGCACTTTCGGGCGGGGCCCTGTGGGTCAGCATCAAGGCGCGCGGCGACGGAAAGAAGAGCGCGAACGCCTCCGCTACATCGGCCGATGCCTCTGTACGCTCGGCCGTCGCTGCCGAGGGGGCGCTCGCGCTCCAACGGCAGGAGGCAGAAACCCGTCGGGCCGCCGAGGAAGAGGCCGCTCAACCCCGCGTCGACCTACGTATTGAGTGGGTGCGGAAGCAGAGGTATCGGGTCGTCAACTACGGGGACGCGGTGGCGACCAACATCACTTGTCTGAACGTGCCTGAGGTCTCGCGCTACCTCGATGAGCCTTTCACCCTGGAGCGGCATGGGGCTCACGAGTTCGTCGTGCTCGGGACATCGCAGTCGCGGAAGCCTCCTGCCCTGCGTGTGGTGTGGGAGGGGCAGGACGTTCCGGTGCAGCTGCTGATGCCGGCTCTCTGATGAGGCGCCCGCCGCAGTAGCCGCCCGCCCCCCCCTCCTGGACGTTGGAGGACGGGGGCGGACGCTGCTTTCAGGCAACCGCTGATCTGTCCTGCCCGGTCCAGATGTGCCCGCACTCGATGCAGTGAGCGACCGGTTCGGCGCCGGCGCCTCCGTGTATCTCGATGCGGCCGGAGCACGGGAACACCACGTTGATCATGCGTGGGCAGGGCATGGCGAGCGTGGCGGTGCGGTCGGCGATGTCGAGGGCGCGCTCTATGCGCTCGCTGGCCTCCTGGGCGACGTTGGCGATCAGCCGGTACTCACGGTCGGGGAGCGGCCGGAACGGTCCCGGGCGGGCTTCCACGCGGGCGAGGAGCCAGAGGGCGGTGTGCGGGGCGGTGTGGCGTCCGCCGTATCGCCAGCGTCGGGGGTCGGCGGTGTCGGCGCGCGCCAGCTGGTCGCGACGCTGCCGGTCGGCGGCCGGCCACCCGCGCGGGGCGAACGACATGGGCGAGCGCTGGACGGCGGCGGCGACCTGGTCCCCGGTGGCGGTGAGCGCGATTTCGACGTTGCGCATGGTGTCGAGGATCGCGATCCGGAGGGGCGGCCGGGTGGCGCCGATCTGCGCCGGGTCGCGGTCGAGGAACTGTCGGTTGTAGGCGGCCTGCCAGCGCGCGGCCTCAGCCAGTTCCTCGTCGGCCTGGTCGAGGGCGTTGAGGTAGTCGCTCATTCGGCCGGCGGGTGGCCATGTGGTGGTGCCGGTGGTGGCGAGGGCGTCGGTGAGGTCAGTCCAGTGGGTAGCGATGGTGCGGAGGTGGGTGGCGGTGTTCATCGTGTGTGCTCCTGTTGTGCGTGGGGCGGTACGGTGATCCCGCCTGGGGGCGTGCGCTGGTCCGGCCAAGACGTTGGCGCGCGCCCCTTCGTCATGCTCAGGAACGGCGCGGGGGTGCGCCGAAGCGACGGATGTCGCGTATGGCCTCGGCGACGTGGGGCGGGTCCGGCTGGACGTGGACCTGTGCTCGGGACCGGCCGCTGTACCAGGGCAGCGCCAGGCCGTCGTTCTCGGCGCGGGGGACGAGGTGCAGGTGCAGGTGGAACACGGACTGCGTGGCCTCGCGGCCGCGCGAAGTGATCAGGTTCATGGGTCGGTTCGTCCAGCGCATGAGCTGCGCGGCGTGCAGCATCGCGTCGGCGGATACTTCGGGGTCGCTGGCGAAGTCCCGGACGTGCCGCTTCGGGATGACCAGGGTGTGGCCGTCGACCACCGGGGTGAGCGGGACGATCGCGATCACGTCGGACCACTCATGGACGTAGGTCGCAGGCGCGCGCCCGGCAACGATCTCGCAGAACGGGCAAGGCTCTTCGGGCATGGTCAGCTCCTGGCTCAGTCGCGGCAGTTAGGGCAGCGCTGGCCGTACGTGCAGGTGCAGGCGGGTAGTTCGTCCACCTGGGACGGCTCGCTGACCTGCGGGTTCGGGTCGAGGTGGACGACTTCGGGCGCGGCCGAGGCAGAGTCGTCCACCTCTCGACTCTCGTCGGCGGCGATCATCGCGGCGCAGACAGCCATCACCTGGACCAGCTCGATGCGGCGCTTCACCGGGTCGGCCTCGGCGAGCGCCTCGTAGACCTCCTCCAGGAGGACGCCGTCCCACGCGGTGTGCGTGTGCGGGCCGTCCGCGCTGCCGGGGCACTTCACGCACCGGTTGCCGCTGCTGGGGGTCGCACGCTCCTCGTTGACCTGCCGCCAGATGTCGGCGCGGCCAGCGTAGTAGTGGTGGGTGACGAGGTCGATGTCGCGGGTCTCGACGACGGGGTGCAGCTGCACGCCCCACTTGGCGAGCTGCGCTTGGCGTTCGGCGTCGACCTCCTCGGCGAGAAGGCGTAGGCCGGGCGTGGTGAAGATCGTCGGGTAGCTCATGTGGTCTGGTCCTTCCTGGTGCAGGTAGTGGGGTCGTGGTCGGTGCCGGCGGATGTCCACCAGCGTTCGCAGCAGGCCGCGGCGAGGGCGATGGCGACGATGCCGTCGATGGCGGGTCTGGGGTCTGGTGGCCGGGCGGCGCGTTCGGCCTGAGCCATGGCGGCCCGCTTCTCGTCGGCGGCGAGGTACTCGCGGACGGCAGCGACGACCAGGAGCAGGGAGAGGGCTACGAGGGTGGCGGTTTGCCATCGGGCGTCGTTGCGGGCGCTGGTGGTGGCGAAGTAGCCCAGGGGGAAGAGGCTGGAGGCGTAGAGGCCGCAGAGGGTGTGGGCGAGGCGGTTCATCGGTTCCTCCGGGCCCAGGTGGGCGTGCGACGGGGTGGGGTGGGCTGGTCGGTGCCGAAGCGGGCCCACCGGACCGTCGCGAGGAACGTCCACGCGACGATCACGGCGGCGATAGCGAAGCTGGCGAGGAGCGAGGCGATCACTGCTGCTCCTGGGCAGCGCGCCAGGCGTCCAGGACGCGCTTCGGGAGCTGACCCATGCGAGGGCAGTCGACGCCGTTCTGGTCGGCCCAGGCGCGGACGGTGCGGGTGTCGTAGTCGCGGACGTACGCGGCGCGCTTCCGCTTCGGTTTGGCCGGCACCAGCTCCTGCTCACGCGCCCGGAGTTCGGCGAGGCGCTTCTCCAGCTGCTCGGCCTCCGTGGTGATGGCGGTCAGTTCCTGGTCGGCGGCGTGGCGGGTGCGGAGGCCGGTCAACGCGGCGCGGGTGCGGGCGGCCTGGTCGCGGACGTCGGCGTCGGGGTGCTCGTCGCCCCACTTCAGGAGTTGGCCGATGGGGAGCGCTTCGGGCTCGCGGAGGCGGACGTCGGCGCCGGCCTTCAGCTGGACGTCGACGACCGGCGGGGTCGGGCTGGGGGCGGGTGTGGTGGTCATGGGTTCGGGTGTCCTTTCGTCGTCGGGGAGGTGGAGGCGGTTGTGGCGGGCGGCGTCGGGGCCGCCCTGGGCGTCGATCTCGTCGAGGAGGCGGCGAAGGGCGGCGATGGTCATGTCCTTGGGGCCTTCGAGGGGCGGGAGTTGGGCGCGCTGGCGGGGGGTGAGGCCGCCCCACAGGCCGTAGCGGTGCCAGGAGGGCTCGGTGGCGAGCGCGTCGTGGAGGCACTCGGCGCGGACCGGGCAGCCGCCGCAGACGGCCAGGGCGGTGCGGTAGTGGCCGCTGTCGATGAACCAGAGGTTGGTGTCTTGGCCGCGGCAGGCCGCCCGCAGGCGCCAGTCCGCGGCGTCGCGGGCGGCGGTGGTCACTGCTGCTCGCCGGCCTTCGGGACGCGGCGGCACGGGCAGTCGGCGGGGCACTTGGGGATGCCGGGAAGTGGGATGCGGCGGGCGGTGTCCGCGTCGAGCATTTCGGCGATCTCGTCGGCACCGAATCCGTCGCGTGCGAAGCTGCCGACCATGGGGGCTGCCTCGTCGGCCATGCGGCGCAGCTTGGCGGCTGCGCTCCGGATTGCTTCGGCATCCCGAAGGGGCCGCGTCACGGCCACCTCGTGGAGGCGCTCAGCGGCTGCGAGGAGGACCAAGGCCCGCGTGACGGCTGGCTGTTCGTCGGCCCACACGATGCGGGTCGCGCCACCACGCCCGTGGACGTGCTCAGCGTCCGCCAGGCGGTCCCAGGAGACCGTGGACGGGCGTTCGCCTATCCAGCGCAGCGAGACGGTCCCGTCGGGCCACAGGACGCCGTTCGCAACGCGGCCGGTACCGGAGACGCCGGAGACGTCGTGGTCACGCTGGAGATGGAACAGGCGCGGCTGGTCGGACGGCTCCACGGCGGCCGGCGGGGTGTCGTCGACGGGGACGTAGCGCGTCCAGCCGAGGCGGTCCATGTCGTTCGGCTTGAGCCAGCGCCCCTGCATGGCGGCCTCGGGGACGAACCAGGGCTCGTTGCCGGGCTGCCAGATGGCGAACTGGCGGCGGTCGGGTGAGAGGCGGAACTCGAAGTGGTCGGGGTTGAACGGGGCGGGCAAGCTCATGATCGTTTCTCTCTGTGCGCGATGGCTGGCGGAACCGGATGAGCGGCGGGTCAGGTGCTGCTGGTCTGGGCTTCGTGTGCGTCGCGTCGGCGGTCGAGGGCGAAGGCGCCGTTGGACTCGTGGAGGGCCTTGATGAGCTGCTTGGTGGCGTCGTAGGCGTTGTCGTCCTCGGCGAGGTCCTGGAGGTCTTCGAGGAGGTCGTCGATCTCGTTGTCTGCGATCTCGATGTGGATGCGGCGTTCGCCGTGGCGGTGGTTGGTGTAGATCCGGTCCACGTGGGGCTCCAGGGTGGTCAGGCGGCGTCTGTGTGGCTCTGGTCTGTTGGGACGAGTCGGAGGCGGTCGCGCTTCTGTCCGGCGCGGTCTCCGGGATCGGTCCAGTCGGCGAGGGCTTCGTCGAGGACGCGGCGGTGTTCGGCTTGTTCGAGGGGCGTCCAGGGCCGTTTGTGGGGGTCGCTGGGCGGCGGCGGGTAGCCGAAGCGGCCGGTGGGGAGGGCTTCGGCCATGAGCCGCTCGTAGGCGTTCACGGTGTGGTCCCGAACAGGTCCATCTGGCCGCGGGCTGGCTGACGAGGGCTCTCTGCGCGCTGTTTGGCGTGCCGGGCTTCGGGACGAGGGCGGCGCTTGCTGGGCGACTCGTTGTCGGGCTCCAGGCGGCCCCAGTACTCCCACCACTCCTCGCCGTCGGTGGTGATGCCCGTGAGGATCGTGGCGCCGACGGTGGCGACGACCCAGCCTCGGAAGCCGGTCTGGCGATGTCCGGGCATCTCACCCGGGCAACCGCGCATCTGGACCGCGTCGCCGGACTGGTACGGGCTGTGTTGAGGGATGTCGCGGCCCTTCGTGGTGGCGAAGGCCTCGCGCAGCTGCTCGGGGATGTGGTCGGGGACCGGGTGCCGGGTCTGCGGTCCTGCGGTCATGACGCGGTCCTCTCGGGTTCGGTGAGGGGCTGGCAGTGGGCGTGGGTGGTGCGGCCGTAGCGCGGCAGCATCGGGTCGTGGCAGCGGGCGCAGGTGATCCAGCCGGACGTGTCGTCGTCCGGGGTCTGTTCGTCCTGGAAGTCGTGATCTTGTGACTCGGGGGGGCCTAGTGGCTGAGGTTGAGAACCGACATCAGCCCCGTCTTGGGAAAGACCTTGGGTACTACCTGGGTTGTTCGGGTCGCGGTGACCCGAACCGTTCGGGTCGCGGTCACCCGAACTCGTACGGGTCGCGGTGACCCGAACTTCGTTCTCCGTACCGTCGGTAAGTTCGGGTCGCGGTGACCCGTTCTGGTTCGGGTCGCGGTCACCCGAACTTCCGGCCTCCTTCGACCACGGTGCGGGACGCTTCCCCGGCTTCCGCGCGGTCGACTTCAGGTAGTCCTCGGCGGCCTTCCAGTCCGGCCACGGCGTCGGGAGGATCACGTACAAGGTGGGCTTGCCGCGCTTCCGCTCACCCTTCACGACGACCACCCCGGCCCGGATCGCGGCGTCCAGGTAGCGGCGCGCGTCCTTCTCACTGGCGCCAGCCGCGCGGGCGATGTCCTGGATACGGATGGGCTGGCGGTCGCTGTGGAAGCGGAGTTCGCCGGACGCGTTGGCCATGGCGCGGAGGGCGTAGAGCAGCGTGAGGAAGCCCCGCCGGAGTGGCGTGGGCATCTCGCGGGACCACTTCCACGCGAGGGCGTTCCCGTACGCGAGGGGAACGCTCCCGCTGGAGGCGGTGGCCTGCTCCTCAGTGCTCAACTGGGGTCTCTCTCCGTGATGTTGCTGAACCGATACGGCAGATCCGGGCGGTGGGGCGGCCCTGGTGGACCGCCCCGAGCCGCAGCTACTCGCGCTGGAGGGCGTGCTCGATGTCCGCGGCTTCCCAGCGGCGCAGGAGGGTCCGGCGGCGGTGCGGGGTGAGCCGTACGGCGCGGTCGTAGACGCTGACGACGCGCGCGGCCGGGACCGTCCAGGAGGGGAAGTGATCCTCCGTGGACGGCTCCAGGTCGCCGACCGGCTCGATGACGTACAGGTCGCCGAGCGGGTACTTCGAGGCGTAGAACCGGGCGTACTCGCGATCGGTAGTCACGTACACGCGGTCCGGCCGCTCGGTGAGCGGGTCGACGACGCCGAGGCCTTCGACGACCGGCTGCTCACCAGCCGCTTTGGTGGCGCAAATGGCGCAGCCGTCGACGACGTTCGGCGGGTGCGGAGTGATCACCTCGCCGGGCTTCATCCCAGGGATGCCGCCATGAAAGAGGCGCTCCATCAGCGGTCCGCCGATCCGAAGCGGCCACGCATGCCGCCACGGGGCCGGAGCTTCACCCCGGCCTCGAGGAGCAGGTCGCGGGTCCCGCCGTACGAGCGGCCGATCTTCGCGGCCGTGGAATGGATCGTGCAGCCCTGGAGGTACCAGTCCTTGGCCTGCTCCTTGACCGCTTCGCGCTGGTCGCCCTTGAGGACGGGGCCCCGGGTCACCGGGCGTCTCCGGCCGTGCGGCGGTGGCGCTTGGTGATGACCGCGGCGTCCGGGTCGTTGGCCTTCACGGCCGCCTGGAGCTGCGGGGAGACCCGGAAGCGGAGCTTCATACCGGCCTCCACAACCACCGGGTCGCCGGTCTGCGGGTTCCACGCCTTACGGGCGGGAACCTCCTTCGGCGCCCAGGTCCCGAAGTTGGTGACGGTGACCTGGTGGCCGGAGGCGACCGTGCGGGCGATCGTGTCGAGGACTGCGGCGACGGCCTGGTGGCCGTCCTCGATGGACAGGCCGAGCACGTCGGCGACGGCTTCGCCGAGCGCGGTCTTGTTCAGGGGGCCTGCGGGGCGGACTTGACGACTCATTTGGTGTTTCCGATCTGGTAGGCCTCAGCCGCTTCGGCGGCCTGGCGGGTGAGCGCCTCCTCGGCGCACACCTTGTGAGCGGGCTTGCGCTTGGAGTCGCGGAGGTTCGTGGGACCACCGCAGTAGCGGCAGGACCGCTCCTCCCAGGACCAGTGCTCGTCGCGGTTGGTCCAGTCGAGGAGCGTCCCCGGCACGTACTCCGGCTCCGGGTCCGGCGGGTCGCGGTGGCGCCGGCGTCCGGTCACGTCAGGGCCTCGTGGTGCCCGTGGTGCGGAGGCGCCGGTCGGACTCGCGCTTCGCGACACGGCACGCTTCGTCGATAGGCTCCTTCTTCTTCACGTGCCGCTGGTAGGCAGATCGCGTCCCGCACTTCGCCGGCTTCCGGCCCGTCGTGCGGGGCCCGTTGACCAGTTCGGTGCGCTCCTCGGGCGTGAGCCCGCCGCTGATGCCGTACCGGGAGCCGTCCTCCGCGCGCAGGGTCTCGGCGAGGCACTCCTCACGGACCGGGCACATGCGGCAGATCTGCTTTGCCCGCTGGACGTTGCGAGCCGCGTCCGAGAAGAACAGCTCCAAGTCGTAGCCGCGGCAGGCTGCTCGGTCTGCCCACTCCAGCGCGTTGGGCAGAGAGTTCGGGTGCTGGTGCGAGGCGCTCATGAGTCCCCCCGGGGCGTGGTCGTGGTGAGGCATTCGCCGCAGGTCCAGCCGTCCTTGTGCAGCACGCCCGCGGTCGCCTTGTCGCACGGCGGGCAGTCCCGCCAGGCCTGCGTGACGGCGACGCCGAAGGCGGGTGTCGGGGCCGGATCCGGCCACGGAGGGCCGAGGAGGTCGTCGAGGGACACCTCGATGCGCTCCGGCACCGTTCCAGCCCGGGTGCCGCGGTGGTGGCCGGTCGGCGGCAGGACCCGATCGAGCAGCCTGTGCAGAGGGCTCACGACGCCCCCCTGACGCGCTTGTCCTCACGCCGGTCCTGCCAGCCGCTGCCCAACTCGATCCCGGCCGTGTTGAGGCCGAGCGCGTCGTCCAGGCGGCGCTGAAGGCGGTCGGCACGGCGAGTCTCCGCAGCCAGGTCGGCGCGGTAGCGAACGCAGGCCGTCAGCACGCGGGCGAGCCGGAACTCCAGCTGACCCGCGTACTCGGTGTCGAGGAACGCCACGTCGCGCGAGGCCTCCAGGCGCCGGGCCAGCTCCGTGTTCCGCCCGGCCACGCGGATCGCGGAGCCCTTCCAGCCGACGAGCTTTTCGCGGGTCTTGCCGAGCTGCTCGCTGGTGTGCTCGTACCGGGCCTTGAGGGCGTTGTACGTGCTGCGGCGGACGAACATCACGCCTCACCGCCCGGCTTGGCCTTGCGCTCCTGGTAGTGCCGCATTCCGAGGGCGTCGAGGGTCTCCTCGTCGCCGTTCTCGTTCTGCACCAGGACGTGGAGCATGCGGGCGTTGCCCAGCTCGTAGCTGATCTGCTCCAGGCGGCCGAGTGACGTGTCCGGGTTGAGGATCTCGTCCCGGTAGTCGTTCGCCGACCGGACGGGGGCGTCGCCCCGCTCCACCTGGGCGGCCTCGGGCTCGGGGTCGCCGGTCGGGATCATGCCGGTGTTGAAGAGGAGGGCCCGCAGCGCGAGGGACTGCGCCTTCGCGGTGCCCTTGTCGCCGGAGTCGAGGGACTCGCCGGCGGACTTGAGGAGCGGGAGGCTGTCGCCCTTGGGCCCGAGAACCTGCCACGTCACCACGACCGTGCACTCCCGCATGGGGTTGCCCCGGCTCGACTTGGTGTCGCGGTACGACGTCGCCATGTCGACGGCCATCACGGTGATGCCGTGGCGGAGCGTGGCCGGGCCGAAGGCGTTGAGGGCGGCCTCGATGCCCCGGAAGTGGTACTTCAGCTTGCCGTTCTCGATGTGCCGGTCGCTCTTGGCGACGGCCCGCACGTCGTTGCGGACGCGCAGCCACGCGATGTGCACCGGCACCATGTCCGGCGCGGGGTACGCCTCGTTGGCCTCGAAGTCGAGGTCGGGCAGGGGTTCGGCCGCCAGCGGTGCGGTGAACGCCGGGGCCGGGATCGGCTCGCTGCTGGTGGCGTGCTGCTCGGCGCGTTCGGTCAGGGACGTCATGCGGTGAACTCCTCGCGCACAGGCTTGGGGATGGCGATGCGGTCGTGCGCGACGTCGGCGACGCACGCGCGGTAGGCCTCGGGGAACTCCTCGGCGAGGCGCGCCAGATCGGGCGTCTTACGGAACGACTGCTCGATCGAGAAGAAGGGCCGGTCGTGGCGTACGGCGGCCTGAGCGCTGCCGAGGGAGCCGAGCAACTTGGCCTTGGCCGCCGCCTTCCGGCGCTTGCCCCGGCTCTCCAGCGAGGCGGCCTCCATGTACTCCGACATGGCGTCGACGGCATCGAGGTCGCGGTCCAGGACCGTCACACCGTCGCGGTCGGGGTGGAGGCGGTCGTACAGCTCGATCAGCGCGTCCGCCGGCTCGTCTCCGGACAGGGCCGGGGCCCGGCCGGGCACGATGTGCTCGTGCCACAGGCGGGACGCCTCGGCGTGCAGATAGGCGACGAGCTTCACGTGCTCTTCGCGGCGCACGGTGTACTGCCGGTAGTCCTGGCCGCCGATCAGGCACACGACGTGGATGTGGTCCAGGCCGGTGACGAGGATCTGCCACAGCACCTGGGCGAGGACGTCGTCCGGCGGGCCCTGATTCCAGAGCTTCGCGACGAACGCGTTGCGGGTCTTCACCTCAAGCGCGCACAGCGACCGCTGTGAACGGTCCAGCGGGCACTCGGTGCACAGCCGGTCCAGGGTGCACATCTGCCAGGCCTCGTCGACGTTCGCGATCAGCCCGACCGGTTCGACGACGGTCCTGTTGCGGCGCGCCCAGTCGCGGGCGAGGGGCTCCTCGAAGAGCACGCCGAAGTGGGCGGCCTCGCTGAACTCCTCGTCGTGCGGGAGGCGTCCGCGCTTGTCGTGGAAGACATGCAGCGGGGTCTTGAAGCCGGACAGGTTCATCACGGCGGGCAGGTCGCTGCTGCCGATGCCCTGGCGGCGAGCGTCCAGCCACACATCCCGCGCGGCGGTGTGGTTGAGGATGAGGCGGCCGGTCGGGGGGACCGGGCCGGCGGCCGGGGACGGTGCCCCGGCCTGCGCGGTCGTCGTCATTCGTCGGCCTCCGGGTCGTACTTGGAGGCGATCTCCAGCGGCGTCACGACGTAGCCGGTGACGGACTCCTCGTTCTGGCCCGCGAACACCGAGAGTTCCTCGGGGCTGAGCGGGTCGGAGACGTCGGGGATCCAGGTGAAGGTGAGGTTGGTGCCCTTCGACCAGGTGCGGCGTTCCTCGGCCTCGCAGTGCTCGCGGGCGCCCTCACGGCTGGTGTACAGCTCCATCACGATCGTGTCGTGTTCCGCCCGGTAGATCAGCGGGACGGTCTCGCCGGGCTGCATGGGCGTGCCGAGGGTGGCCTGCTGGAGCAGGTAGAGCGCGCCGAGTGCGGCGGTGCCGGGGTCTTCGAGGTCGTGGCAGAGGGCGGCGAGCGCGGCCCGGCCTTCGACGGCAGCCTTTTCCAGTGCTTCCCGGTCGGCGTTGTACTGCGCGAGCAGCCGGGCGGCCGAGGCGTTCGGGTCGGCGTCGCGCCGGAAGTAGCGGCGCAGCGCGAGTTCGATGTCGTTGCGGCTCATCGCTGCGCCTCCGGGAGGTCCCGGGGGACGCGGTAGTCATGGTGCAGGGGGCTGTCGTGCTGGTCCTCCAGGACCATGGCGCGCTGTGCGGCGAGGAGGTCACGCAGCCTCTCGTGCCGCGGTGACGCTTCACGCTGCGGCGCGGACACGGGCGCGGAGGCCTTGTCGGTGAGCGCGTACGCGATCGGGTCCTCGTCGGCCGGGCGGTCCTTCGCGGCCAGCTGCTGCTCAAGCTCGTCGACGCGGTTCAGCAGCCACTCGACAACCGGGGCCAGTTCCTTCCCGAGCGGCATCGGCACCCGGCGCGGGAACCCGTTCGGGGACAGGGCGCCGCGCATGTTCAGTGCGTCGTTCCGCAGGGCGATCAGCTCGGCGGCCTTCTCCGGCGACTGGAGCAGCTGCGCCGACTCCAGCGCCATTGCCCAACTCGCCGGGGTGTGGCGGCCGGTCTCCATCGCGCGGCAGATCACGTCCGCTGCGTGGTTCACCAGCTTCGTGTTCACGCGGCGACCGCCTCGGCGATGCGCTCGGCCCACTGCTTGGCCGAGTACCACTGGCACGAGCCGATCCGCACCGTCACGCCGTCGACCGTGAACTCCGCCGTGGCCCGCTCAACGATGGTGTTCTCGCCCCCGTCTTCGATGCGCACCGTCACGTCCACGTTCAGGGCACGGGCCCAAAGCTGGGCGTCGTCCGCGTCCAGCGGCTGCAGCGCCAGGTGCGGACGGTCCTGCGTCGCCTCGGCGCGGACGGCCAGCAGCTCGGGCAGCCCACCGGAGTGTTCCGTGAGCAGTCGTGCCGCGACCTCGCTGAGGTGCGCCGCGTGGGTCTCCATCGCGGCCAGGGCCTGCATGCCCTTGGTAATCGAATCGGTAGTCTCAGTGGTCACGGTGACCTCTGCTTTCTCTGTGGTGGAGGCGCCGAGTCGCGGGGTCGTCGGGTCGCATCCGGCGGCCCTTCGGCGCGTTCAGGAGGTGGATCAGGCGCCTAGCGGGCGGTCCCGCCGGCACTTCCGGCACTGCATGCGGTGCTTCGGGTTCCGGTGCTCGCAGGTCGGGCACTGCCAGCCGAGGAGCCCTCGGCGGCGAGCCCGTATCAAGAGCCCTCCAGCAGCCGGACGAGGGATGCGGTGATGACGCGGTGCCGACCTTCGAGCGGCAGGACCCTCACGGGGGACTCACCCCGTTTGATCAGGCCGTGCAGGTAGGTCTTGGAGATGCCGAGCGCGGTCGCGGCCTTGGGCACGCTGACCGTGGCTGGCCACGCTCGGATCTCGTCGAGGGTGGGGACTTCGGCGGGCATCAGGCCGCACCTGCCTGGTCGTCGGTCGGCGGCGGGGGCATCAGGTCGGCGATCTGGCAGTGGAGGGTCCTGGCGAGCCGCTTGAGGACTCTGGGCGACGCGCTGCGCTCTCCCCGTTCGAGCCACGTGACGTACGACGGGTGGATCTCGGCCCCTGCGGCCAGCTCGCGCTTGTTCAGGCCCGCCTCGATCCGCCGCCGTCTGAGGCGCTTCGGGTCTTGAGTGGGTGACATGCCTCAAGAGTAGATGAAAGTAGAAGACAGTCAAGTCATGAGTAGCGAAAAGTAGAACCCCGTTTGTGAAGGACTTGTGTGGAGGGGTTCCCGGGTTGGGGGCAGGCCTTGACTCTGGGACAGTTGACTGAAGTTGACGAAAGTCCACAGGAGTAGGAAGGACTCAAAGCATGGGCTCGCCCGAGCACGGCCCCCCCGAGCCGCCGCCCGAGGCAGACCTCATCCGTCTCGCCCGACAGGCGCGCGGCCTCAGTCCCGAAGAAGCCGCCGAGCGGACGCCCGTCCGCATCAAGGGCTTCCGGTGGCGTCAGATCGAGAAGGGCTTCAAGGGCAAGGTCGGTGAATCCGACCCCGTGAAGGCACTCCCCAAGACGCTGGCGCACATGGCACACACGGTCGGCGTCACCCCCAGCAGACTCGTCGAGGCCGGCCGAGAGGACGCGGCGCAGATCCTGCGCGAGATCCAGATCCAGAACGCCGGGCAGACCGCCAGCCTGCCCGACCCACTGGACGCCCTGGACTCCGAACGGCAGCGCATCATCGTCGACATGCTCGGGCAGCTCCCGGCGCGCGACCGCGGGCCCGCCCTGCGCAGGCTCGCCGAGCGTGTCGAGGCCGGCGAGCTCGGCGAGGGGGGAGAACCCCCTTCCGGGCTGCCGGTTGAGCGTCCAGCGGAGGGGCGAGCTTCACGCACAGGTACGTAAAAGTAACGTTTCGGCTACGAAACGTGTTCACCTGGTCACCAATGGTCAACTTCTGTCGCATCGTGTGTACCTCGCACAGAAGCGCCGACCTGTGCGAGGTACCGAGACCCACCTGCACAGGGGACGAGAATGAGCGGAATCGTTCTCGCGGCTGGGCTCGGCTTCGCAAACTTGATATTCGTTGCGCTGCTTTTCCGGCGGGGGAGGCAACTCTCCCGGCAGCTCAGTGACATGCGTGCCGAGCGCAACAGCGAATGGATACTCCGCGCCCTCCAGGGCGCACCCGATCAACCCGCAGTACGAGCAGCAAACGGAGCAACCTCCGAGCCATCGCCCGCAGGTCAGCAACCCGTCCGACGGAAAAGGCACTTGGGCCTCTACATCGGAGGGCTCGCCGCTGCGATGGTGGCCCTGGGTGGCACCGTACGGAACGCGTTGCAGACCCCCCGTGGGCAGTGGACGGCAGCTGCCGTGGGCGCCGCCGCAGTCGCGACCGCCATCACCCTGCTGATCGCCACCCAGTGGCCGGCAGACAAACGCGGGCCGCGGTCCTCCGCACCGACCGCGACAGCGACCGTAAGCGTCGCCCCACCCTCCACACCTGCACCCAGAGCGACCGGCAGCCCACCAGAAACAACCGGACCGCCAGCCGCCGTCAGCCCAATGGCGCCAGCGTCCACCACTGTCGGCGGCGCCTCGGGGGCGACCGCCGACGGCGGTACGCCTTCCGTGCCGATCACGCCCTCCGGTAGCGCATCATCGGGGGGCAGCGCCGAGCCGAGCCCGCCCACCGGAGGGCCCTCGCCCGCGCCCTCCACACCTGAGCCACCAGTAGATCCCACGCCGTCCCCGTCGCTCGGCAGGTCCGGGCTGTGTCTGGGGCTGGTCATCTGGCCGGTCCTGGACCTCGCGGCCTGCATTGCGGGAGGCGGATGACGGCACCCCACCCCTAGAGAGAAGGAGCCAGTGGCAGAGATCAAGAGGATCGTGCTCGGTAGCGGCAAGGTCCGCTACCGCACGGTCGTGGACGTCGGCGCCTCACCCAAGACGGATCCCGTGTCCGGTGAGGTGATCATCGACGAGGCGACCGGCAAGCCGGTCATGAAGCGCAACCAGCTGACCATCACCATGGACAAGAAGACGGAGGTTCAGGCCGAGGTCGACCGCATCCGCGGGCAGAAGGCGAACGGAACTCTCATCCTCCCGAACGAGATCACCGTGGGGGAGTGGCTCGATCGGTGGCTGGTCAAGATGGCCGAGGACCTGGAGGTCACCACCATCGCCGCGTATGAGACGACCCTGAAGCCCGTGCGGAAGAAGCTCGGCTACATCCGCCTCCAGGAGCTCACCGAGGAACAGGTCGAGGAGTTCCGCGACTGGATGCTCACCGAAGGCCGGGTCCGCCCGCGCAACGGGCAGAGGGGACTGTCCACGACCACGGTGGAGATGGCGCTGGGCAGGCTCAAGGAGGCGCTGAACCGGGCGGTGACGAAGCGTCTGGTCGCCATCAACGCGGCCGAGAACGTGACGATCCCCCGGAAGGCGCGGAAGGCTGAGCGGAGGGCGAAGGTCGAGGTGCCGCCGTGGACACCCGAGGAGGTCCGCCTCTTCGTCGCCGGCATTCTGGACGAGCGGCTCTACGCGCCACTCCTCCTTGGCATCATGGGGCTCCGGCCGGCCGAAGTCTGCGGCATCCGCTGGGAGGACGTTGACTTGGAGCTCCGCACGTTGGAGATCGCGAACACCCGGACCATGATCGACAACAACGAAGTCGTGGAGAAGGACACCAAGTCGGAGGCGGGCGAGAGGGTCCTCCCCATCCCGGGCCCGCTGCTGGAAGCCTTGAAGAAGTTCCGGGCCCGCCAGGCTGCCGAGAAGCTGGCCCTCGGAGCCGACTACCTGGACCAGGGGTATGTGACCGTCGACGCTGTGGGCGAGGTGTTGAAGGTCCGGCACCTGCGGGTGGAGGCGTACCGGCTGATGGAGAAGCTGGGCCTGCGCCGGGTCCGCCTGTACGACGCGCGCGCGTCGTGCCTGACCTACCTCGCGAACAACGGGGTACCGGATCACATCCTGGCCCGGTGGGCTGGACACGCCAACGTGAAGACCACGAAGAAGTGGTACATCAAGCCGAGCGTGGAGGATCTGCGCGGTGCCGCCGCCACTTGGGAGGGCCTCCACGGGCCGTCCGTGAGAGAACGTGAGATGTGATCACCCGGGAATCGCTCTGACCATGTGGTTCGACCCCAGGTTCACGACACGGACTATGTGGGGCGCACCCTGGTGTAGAAGTCGATCACATGGCATCGTCCGTGTCAGCCGCGTCACGCGCACAACCCAGCCGTGCGCGGAAGACGCACACGACGCGCACAGTCCGGGAGCCGCTCCATGTCGATCATGAACCCTCAGCCGCTCTGGCAGCCAGATCCGGAAGGCATCGCCCAGGCTCAGGTCACCAGGTTCCAGGCATGGGCCGCCGAAAACCACGGTGCACCCGCCCAGGGCGGCTACGCGGCCCTGCACCGCTGGTCGGTCGACGAACTGGACACCTTCTGGAAAGCCGTCACGGAGTGGTTCGACGTACGCTTCTCCACCCCCTACGCGCGCGTGCTGGGCGACCGCACGATGCCCGGCGCCCGATGGTTCCCCGACGCGACCCTGAACTATGCCGAGCACGCCCTGCGCGCCGCCGCGACCCGCGCCGACGAACCCGCTCTCCTCTACGTCGACGAATCCCACGAGCCCCGCCCGGTGAGCTGGTCCGAGCTGCGCCGCCAGGTCGGCTCCCTCGCCACCGAGCTGCGCGCCCTCGGCGTACGCCCCGGCGACCGCGTCAGCGGCTACCTCCCGAACATCCCGCAGGCCGTGGTAGCCCTGCTGGCGACTGCTGCCGTCGGCGGTGTCTGGACCTCCTGTGCCCCCGACTTCGGCGCACGCAGTGTCCTCGACCGCTTCCAGCAGATCGAGCCGGTCCTCCTCTTCACCGTCGACGGCTACCGATACGGCGGAAAGGAGCACGACCGTCGCGACGTCGTCGCCGAACTGCGTCGCGAACTGCCCACGCTGCGCGCGGTGGTGCACATCCCGCTCCTCGGCACAGCGGCTCCCGAAGGCGCACTGGAATGGTCGGCCCTCACAGCCGCCGACGAGGAACCCGTCTTCGAGCAGGTGCCCTTCGACCACCCGCTCTGGGTGCTCTACTCCTCCGGCACCACCGGCCTCCCCAAAGCCATCGTCCAGTCCCAGGGCGGCATCCTCGTCGAACATCTCAAACAACTCGGGCTGCACTGTGACCTGGGCCCCGAGGACCGCTTCTTCTGGTACACGTCCACGGGCTGGATGATGTGGAACTTCCTCGTTTCCGGCCTCCTCACCGGCACCACGATCGTCCTCTACGACGGCAGCCCCGGCTATCCCGACACGGGCGCCCAATGGCGTATCGCCGAACGCACGGGAGCCACCCTCTACGGCACCTCCGCCGCGTACGTCATGGCCTGCCGCAAGGCCGGCGTGCGACCGGCACGCGACTTCGACCTCACCCGGGTTCGCTGCGTCGCCACCACCGGATCACCGCTGCCACCCGACGGGTTCCGCTGGCTGCACGGCGAGGTCCGCGACGACCTCTGGATCGCTTCCGTCAGCGGCGGCACGGACGTCTGCTCCTGCTTCGCGGGAGCCGTGCCCACTCTGCCCGTTTACGTCGGCGAGCTCCAGGCGCCGGGCCTGGGCACCGACCTTCAGTCCTGGGACCCCAGCGGCGAATCCCTCATCGACGAGGTGGGGGAGCTCGTGGTCACCAACCCCATGCCGTCCATGCCGATCTACTTCTGGAACGACCCCGACGGCAGCAGGTACCACGACAGCTACTTCGACACCTATCCCGGCGCATGGCGCCACGGCGACTGGATCACGGTCACCTCCCGCGGCTCCGTCGTCATCCACGGCCGTTCCGACTCGACGCTCAACCGGCAGGGCGTCCGCATGGGATCGGCCGACATCTACGAAGCGGTCGAGCGCCTCCCCGAGATCAAGGAATCCCTCGTCATCGGCATCGAACAGCCCGACGGCGGCTACTGGATGCCCTTGTTCGTGCACCTGGCCCCGGGAGCCGTGCTCGACGAAGAGCTCCTGACCCGCATCAAGCAGACCATCCGTGACCAGCTCTCACCACGCCACATCCCCGACGAGGTCATCGAAGTCCCCGGCGTCCCCCACACCCTCACCGGAAAGCGCATCGAGGTCCCGGTCAAGCGCCTTCTCCAAGGAACCCCCTTGGAGAAGGCGGTCAACCCGGGCTCCATCGACAACCTCGACCTCCTGCACTTCTACGAGCAGCTGGCCCGCAAACGCGCCTGACCGCCGCCTGCCCCGGGCATCGCCGAACACGGGAATCCGAGGCAGACCGGCTTGCGTCCCCATCGCCCCACGCCGTTGTCAGTGCCGCCGGTTACTGTGAGTGAGCATTGATCGACTGTGCACACCAGGGGGAAACATGGCGCACACCGACGACCAGACGATGCGACGCGTCCTGCGCCGCGAAATCGCCGGCACGATCGGCCTGCTGACCGACGAGCACGACTTCGGTGCCATGCGGCACTACCGCAGCTTCACCTTCGACGACCACAAGATCTATCTCCAACAGGTGGAGGCCCTGCTCAGGACACGTGCCTCTCAAGGCAGCCATACGACGATCGCCCTCTTCGATCCGCTGGAATACGCCGAGTTCTGCGCGGAAACGGGCCTTGACCCCGACATCCCGTCGAGCCGCGCCCACTTCACCGCCGAACTCGCGACCACAGGACCCACCGTCCCCTACCAAGGCCAGTCCCTGGCAGACCTCGTCCCGGCCCTGGTCGACGAAGCCGTCCGCCAAGCCACCTGGGAGTACGCGTCCACACTCCTGGCACGGCTGGGTGCCTGCGCCACCTGCGGCGAGGACATCGGCCGCGCATCCTTCACCCGCGCCTCGAACCTCCTCGCCCGCATCCTCGACACGGCTTCCCCGGGAAGCCGACACCTCGTCTGCAGTGTCACGGGAACGCCGGAGACGCTCGTCTCCGTCCTGCATGCCGACGAAGACGCCGAGGGCGCCACACACCTCGACGAGGCCGAAGCCCTGGAGTTCACCACCGTCCTCGCCCTCGGCCTCGCCACGCGGAGCCCCGGCAGGCTCGTCATGCGGACCATCGCCCCCGGCACGTCCGACCGCATCTACGGATGGCGCCTGCGCGGAGACGGCCTGGAACCACTCACCGCAGGCGAGGTCTTCGACGCCTACTGCACCGACATCGACTCCGGAGACCTCATCTCCCCGGAATCGGGGGTCGACTACTGCGCACCGCCGGATCTCGGCAATGAGGAAGCTCCACCGGCGCACCACCACTGAATGCCTGGGGCGCTCCATCCAGAGGATGGAGCGCCCCACAGCAACCACGATGCAGCCGGGTGGTTGCGCCTACTCGCCGGACAGCACCGCCTGAGCGGCGTTGCGCGCCTCCTCAGCACTGTCCGCCGCGCGCGCGGCCGCAGCAGCACGCTCACACTGCGCCAGCGTGTACTTCGCCAGCGTCGCCCGGACGTAAGGAATCGACGCCGAGCCCATGGACAGGGAGGTGACACCCAGACCGGTCAGCACACACGCCAGCAGCGGGTCGGACGCCGCCTCACCACAGACACCACAGCTCTTGCCCTCGGCCTTCGCTGCCTCCGCGGACAAAGCGACCAGGTCGAGCAGCGCAGGCTGCCACGGATCCTGAAGACGGGAAACCGCACCCACCTGACGGTCCGCGGCGAAGGTGTACTGCGCCAGGTCGTTGGTCCCCAGCGACAGGAACTCGACTTCCTGCAAGATCGAACGTGCCCGCAGCGCGGCCGACGGGATCTCCACCATCGCACCGAACTTCGCCTGGAGCCCGGCTGCACGGCAGGCATCCGCGAATGCCTTCGCGTCGCTACGGTCCGCCACCATGGGGGCCATGACCTCGAGGTAGACGGGCAGCCCTTCCGCCGCCTTCGCGAGGGCTGTCAGCTGGGTGCGCAGCACCTCGGGGTGGTCCAGCAGCGTCCGCAGGCCCCGCACACCCAGCGCCGGGTTCGGCTCGTCCGCGGGTGTCAGGAAGTCCAGCGGCTTGTCCGCGCCGGCGTCCAGGACACGTACGACGACCCGGCCCTCGGGGAAGGCTTCGAGAACCTGCCGATAGGCCTCTACCTGCTTCTCCTCCGACGGCGCCTTCTTGCTGTCGTCGAGGAAGAGGAACTCGGTCCGGAACAGACCGACACCCTCAGCGCCCGCCTCGACAGCGGCCGGAACGTCCGACGGTCCGCCGACATTGGCGAGGAGTGGCACCTTGTGGCCGTCCGCGGTGGCGCCCGGCCCGGTCGACGCGGCGAGCGCGGCCTTGCGCGCGGCAGCAGCGGCCTCCAACTCCCCCTTCTTCTCCTCGCTGGGGTTCACGAAGATGTCGCCCGTGCTGCCGTCCACAGCAATGACCGTGCCCTCGGCGAGCTCACCGGCACCCGGCAGCGCAACGACGGCCGGCACACCCAGCGCCCGCGCCAGAATCGCGCTGTGGCTGGTCGGCCCACCCTCCTCGGTGACAAAGCCGAGAACCAGAGTGGGGTCCAGCAGCGCCGTGTCGGCCGGGGCGAGATCGCGAGCGACAAGAACGTAGGGCTCGTCGCTGTCCGGGACACCCGGCATGGGAACCCCGAGCAAACGAGCGACGATACGATTCCGCACGTCGTCGAGGTCGGCCACGCGACCAGCAAGGTACTCACCCGCACCCGCCAGCAGCTCGCGGTACGCGGCGAAGGCGTCGTACACAGCGCGCTCGGCCGTGCTGCCCACGGCGATACGTCGGTCCACGTCCGCCATCAGCTCGGGGTCCTGGGCCATCATGGCCTGGGCCTCGAGCACCGCTTGTGCCTCGCCCCCCGCCAGGTTGCCGCGCGCCATCAGGTCGGCTGCCACAGCCTCCACGGCCTTGCGGGCACGCCCCTGTTCGCGCTCCGCTTCCTCAGCCGGAATCTGCTTGGCCGGCGGCTCTAGGACCGCCGTTCCCATGTGCCGAACCTCGCCTATCGCCACGCCGTGGCTCACGCCGACGCCTCGCAGGGTTGTCTCCATCTCACCCGTCTCCGAATAGTGCGGCGGGTCCCGCCGCCGCGGTGGTTGTCGTCCTACTAGCCGTCATGTGACGGCGCAGAAGTCACTTCCATACGAAGAGACTGTCGCCGGCCTTTACATCGCCGTCATCACGCAGTTCGGAGAGGGCCTCTGCCGTGGCTTCGAGGGCCACGATCGGGCACACCGGGGACTTACCGGCAGCCTCAACGGCCGACGGGTTCCAGCGGACGATGCCCTGGCCGCGCGTCACGGTGTCGCCCTTGTTCACGAGCAGGTCGAAGCCCTCGCCGTTGAGCTGCACGGTGTCGATCCCAAGGTGGGTGAGTACGCCGTGGCCCTGCTCGTCGACGACGACGAACGCGTGCGGGTGAAGAGAGACGATGACTCCGTCCACGGGTGACACAGCCTCGGACGGTTCACGCACCGGGTCGATCGCGGTCCCCGGGCCGACCATGGCCCCGGAGAAGACCGGATCCGGCACGGAGGCCAGTCCGACGGCGCGTCCTGCCAATGGGGACGTCACGGTGGTCATGGGAAACCTCCCAGGGGTGGAGATCGATATGGGCCGTCAGCCTGTGCGACGGCACACTGTTCAGCAGGGTATGTCACGTGAAGTGCCGGTTCCGCGCGAGCACTCCAGAGTGGTCTAGACCATACCTCAAATCGATTTGCACCCGCTCGGCGGCCGCGTGTACAGTCGTACTCCTGCTTGGGGTTGAGCGACGCAACCGCGCACCTCGCCCGGCAGTAACCAACTTGTCAGATCCTATCCCGGGGTCACTTTCTGCATGCCCGCAGGACGGTGGTCAGGGAGTCGGAAAAACCCTGATAGAGTCGGAAACGCAAGACCGAAGGGAAAAGCCCGGAGGAAAGCCCGAGAGGGTGAGTACAAAGGAAGCGTCCGTTCCTTGAGAACTCAACAGCGTGCCAAAAATCAACGCCAGATATGTTGATA
>NZ_JBHVGZ010000018.1:98583-155004 GCF_042800355.1 Streptomyces sp. NPDC057623 | reverse complement strand
GAGACGACACACGGCTCCTCAGCCTGCCCACCACCAGCCACAGAAAGCGAAACGGCCCACCGACTCCGTCGGCGGACCGTCACGAAAGATCGAGGTTAGGTAGGCGTGGTTACCGCTTGTAGTGACCGTGAGTACGGGTAAGGGCCCGTCGTGAGCGGGCAAGGGGGACGCCATGGGGCACCAGGCGAACGGAACCCGGACCGGTGGTCAGGGAACGCCCGGGCGGAGCCGTGCGGGCATCATCTCGGGCTACGTCTTCCGGGTCGTACGCGAACAGTTGGGGCACACCCAGGACAGCCTTGCCGAGCTGTTTGGGGTAGTCCCGGACACGGTCGCCGGGTGGGAGACCGGGCGCCGGCCGCTGACCTCCCTGCCGGTGGGGCAGATGCTCGTGCATCGCCACCGGCTCATGCAGATGGGCACGGAGCCCGCCCTGCTCGCCGCCCTCGAACGCGCTATGGAAGCCGACATGCTGCTGGCCAGAGTGCTGGAGGACGAGGCGCCCGCCGTGCCCAACCCACTCGGCGCCTGGGTCATGCAGCGCGACCTCGTAGAGGTACTGACCTGGCCCCTCAACGGTGTCCCGCCCAGCCCTGTGCGCGACCTTCCAGCACCGCCTCGTCCACGCCGCGGCCCGGTGCCGATGGCGCCCGAGCTACCCGCGGCCGACCGGCGCCGCTTCTACGGCCGCATGCGGGAGACAGCCGAACAGGCCCGAGACGGCCGGGACTTCCTGCTACGCCGACAGGCCCTCTACCTCGCCGGGTTCGACCAAGACGCCGACACCTCCGAGTGGCTGGCGCACCAGCAGCGCACCGAGCGGCCCGACGACTGGCTGACGCAGTGGCTCAACTCCCGCTCCGTCGCCGCGGTGGCCGCCCGCCAGGGCGACCGGGACCGCATGGCCCACTTCATCGACCGCACCCTCGGCGACGACGACCAGGCCGAGTCAGCGAACCTGAACTACTGGGCGTACCGGATCGGGGAGTCCCCGCACGTCCAGCTGTCGGACGACTTCATCGGCGAGGCGACGCCCGGGCGCTGGCACGGAGCCCGGCTGATGGCCCACCTGGTGCGTGGGCTCACGCCGCGGCACGGATTCTTCGACCTCAGCGTCCACACCCTGTGGACGCTGCTCGCGGCCCGCCCGAACCTGCTGCGCGCGCGGTCATCGGCCGGGCAGGCACTACGCGCCCGCCTGCCGATGATGTTGGATGACTCCGGGCTTTCGCCGCAGGCTCGGCGGGAGCTGGAGGGCATCTGGTACGCAATCCGCCTCGCCGAGGCGTGAAAGGGGCACCCGGGGGTGACCAGGACCTGGCGGACGTAGCCCACTTCCTGTGGGAGGCGGGCACGTTGAAGACGGCCCGCCGAACGGGCTGGTGGATGGCGGGCGTTCGTGACCCCGAAAGTGTCGCCGAGCACGCGTGGCGCACGTCCGTCATCGCCTCGGTCATCGCCACCCTGGAAGGCGCCGACGCCGCGCGGGCCGCGCACCTGGCGGTGTGGCACGACTCGCAGGAGACGCGCACCGGCGACGTGAACCACCTGGGGAAAAAGTACGCGGCCCCGGGCGACCCTGTCGCGGTGACGGCGGACCAAACGGCCGGCATGCCCGAGGTCCTGCGGACCGCGGTCCGCGCGGTCGTCGCCGAGTACGAGGCGCGCGAGACGCCCGAGGCCATCTGTGCGCGCGACGCGGACAAGCTGGAGTGCATGTTGCAGGGCCTGGAGTACAGGGGGCAGGGGTACGAGGCTGCCCAGCGATGGGTCGACAACAGCCGGGCCCGGATCGTCACCAAATCCGGCCGGCTGCTCGCCGACCAGCTGCTGGCCCAGGCCCCGCTCGACTGGCTGCGGGCGGCCATGGGCGAGCGCGGCTGACCCGGAGACGACGAAAGCGGCCCCGCCCTCCCGGAGGAGAGCGGGGCCGCGGTCGTTCACGGGTACCGGCGTCGGTCGGGCGACGGGCTTCTCCCCGAGCTGCTGCACCTGGGCGGCCAGCGCGTCCCGCGCCTCGTTCGCGGTGCGCAGGTCGTGCGCCAACTGGGAGGTCTGCCACCAGATGTACGCCACCGGCAGGGCGAACAGCACGCCCAGTAGGGCGAGCGGGTCTCGGCGGGGCTGAAGAAGATCAGGCGGCGGTCGTTCTGTCTCTGCTTGTCCTTTTCATCGGCCTGCTGCTCCAGCTTCGCGACGCGGGCGACGAGCGCGGTGTGCCGCTCGTCCTGCGCTTCCTGTCCGAGCCGGAGGATCTCCGCGTCGACCTTCTGGGTGACGAGCCCGACCGATGTGTCGGCGGTGGGTTCAGGTGTGCGCCGCGAGCGTCCATGCCGTGGTGTCGGGGGCGAGGATGCCATCCTCCACGGGGCCGCTGGCCAGCAGTACCGGGGCGGCGGTCGGCAGGGGGAGAGGCCGGCCGGAGAGGTTGACGCGGCATTCGAGTCCGCCCTTGCGGAAGGCGAGTTCGCCCTCCTGGGAGTGCAGCCAGGCGAACGTCTCGTCGCCGCGGAAGCGTCCGCGCAGGGACAGGGCCTCCCGGTACAGCTCCAGGAAGGAGCCGGGCCGTCCTCGTTGGGCCTCGACGGCATGGTCGCCCCAGTTGTCCGGCTGGGGCAGCCAGCTGCCGGCCGGGCCGAATCCGTAGGAGGTCCCGGAGCGGGTCCACGGCAGGGGGACCCTGCATCCGTCCCGTCCCTTGAGGGCGTGCCCGGAGCGTTCCCACATGGGGTCGCGCAGCGCCTGCGGCGGCAGGTCGGCGACCTCGGGCAGGCCGAGCTCCTCGCCCTGGTAGAGGTAGGCGCTGCCGGGCAGGGCGAGGGTCAGCAGGGCGGCGGCTCGGGCGCGGCGGGCGCCCAGCGCGTCGTCGGCGGCGGGGGCGGCGGGGGCGGTGCCGTCGGTGGCGAGCCAGGCGGTGAGGTCGGTGTCCTGAGGCAGGCCGTAGCGGCTGCGGTGGCGCACGACGTCGTGGTTGGAGAGGACCCAGGTGGGCAGGGTGCCGACCGCATGGGCGTCGGTGAGCGAGGTGTTGATGACCCTCCGCAGGTCGCTCGCGGTCCAGGGGCAGCGCAGGAAGAAGAAGTTGAACGCCTGGTGGAGTTCGTCGGGGCGGGTGTAGAGGGGCAGTCGGGCCGCGCTGACGCCCGCCTCCGCGACGGCGATGCGGGGCGGGTCGTAGGTGTCGATGATCTTGCGCCAGGCGCGGTAGATCTCGTGCACCTCGTCGCGGTCCCAGAAGGGGTGGTCGTCGCCCTGGGGCGGTGAGTTGAGCGGGGCGGCGTCCCATCCGTGGGTGTCGCGCAGGGGTGGTTCGAGGTCCTTGCGGAGGCCGTGGGCCACGTCGACGCGGAACCCGTCGACTCCGAGGTCGAGCCAGAAGCGGAGGGTGTCCTGGAAGTCGGCGAGGACCTCGGCGTTCTCCCAGTTCAGGTCGGGCTGCTCGGCGGCGAAGATATGCATGTACCACTGGCCGTCGGGCACCCGCGTCCAGGCGCCGCCGCCGAACTTGGACTGCCAGTCGGCGGGCGGCAGGCTCCCGTCGGGGCCCTGTCCGTCGCGGAACACGAAACGGTCCCTGGCCGGTGAACCGGGCGGCGAAGCCAGCGCCTCGACGAACCAGGGGTGCTGGTCGGAGCAGTGGTTGGGGACGATGTCGACGATCAGCTTGAGGCCCAGCGCCCGGGCCCCGGCGGCCAGTTCACGGAAGTCGTCGAGGGTGCCGTGGCGGGGGTCGACGTCGCGGTAGTCCGACACGTCGTAGCCGCCGTCGGCCCAGGGCGAGGGGTAGAACGGCGTGAGCCAGAGCGCGTCGACCCCGAGGCCGGCGAGATGGTCCAGCCGGTCGGTGATCCCGCGCAGATCGCCGATCCCGTCGCCGTCGGAGTCGGCGAAGCTGGGGACGTACACCTGGTAGACGACGGCTTCGCGCCACCAGGCGGGGCCGGGCCGGGCGGGGCGGGGGGTGGGGGTGGTCGGGGCCACGGGGTCCTCTCGTGCGGTGCGAGGGCGGGATACGGCGGTGCTGCCGCGGGGGTGGTGCGGTCGCGTGGGGCGGTGGTGGCCGGGACTCAGCCCTTCACCGCCCCCGATGTCAGTCCGGAGACGACGGCGCGGCGGAAGACGAGGACGAGGACGACGATCGGCAGCAGGGCGGCGATCGACCCGGCGAAGATCGTGCCGTAGGGGACCTCGAACTCGGCGCCGAAGAGGGCCACTCCGACCGGGACGGTGCGGAAGGCGTCCTCGCTGTTGAAGGTCAGCGCCATCAGGAACTCGGTGTACGCGGCGGTGAACGTGAACACCCCGGCGGTGAACAGGCCGGGGCCGGCCTGCGGCAGGATGATCTGGAGCACGGTGCGGGTGGGTCCCGCGCCGTCGATCCGCGCCGACTCCTCCATCTCGAAGGGGATGCGCAGCATGTAGTTGCGCAGGATCCAGACGGCGAACGGCAGATGGAAGGCGATGTAGGGCACGATCAGGCCCTGATAGCTGTTGAGCCAGCCGATCTGGCGCTCGATCAGATACAGCGGCGTGATGACGGAGACCGTCGGGAACACCGAGATCATCAGCAGCGCGATCAGGATGGGCCGCTTGCCGCGCATCGGCAGCCTGGCCAGCGCGTATCCGGAGGACAGCCCCAGGGCGAGCACGCCGAGGGTGGTGAGGCCCGCCACCAGCAGGCTGTTGGCCAGGTAGCGGGCGAAGTCGTAGTCGCCGAAGGCGTCCCGGTAGTGGTCGATCGTGGGGTGGGACGGCCACAGGGTGGGCGGGGTGCTGCCCAGCTCGGTGTCCGGTTTGAAGGAGGAGACGGCCAGCCAGTACAGCGGCAGGGCCGTCAGCAGCGCGATGACCACCGCCCCGGCATGGACCGGGGTGAACAGGCGGCGCCGGGCGGAAGGGGCGGTCACTTGGCGTCCTCCTCTGCGACCTGGGAACGGAATGCCTTCAGACAGAGCAGGCACACGACGAAGACGATCAGCGCGGTCGAGGCGGCCACCGCCGCGCCCGCGCCCATGTTCAGGTTCTGGAACATCACCTTCCAGCCGAGCATGGCCAGCGGCTGGGTCGAGGTACCGGGCCCGCCGCCGGTCAGCACGAAGGGCAGGTCGAAGACGCCGAAGGCCTGGAGTACGCGGAAGAGCACCGCGATGGCCAGCGTGCCCCGCAGCAGGGGCAGGGTGATCCGCCAGAACGTCGTCCAGGCGCCGGCCCCGTCCATCTGGGCGGCCTCGTACACACTGCGGTCGATGGTGACCAGCCCGGCGAGCACGATGATCGCCACGAAGGGGGTCGTCTTCCAGACGTCCGCGACGAGGATCGCGGAGAAGGCGGAGACGGGTGTGCCGAGGATGATCGGCGGTTCGTCGGTCACCAGGCCGATGAGCCAGGACAGCGCGCCGTACGCGGAGTTGTAGAGGTAGCTCCACAACTGGGCCGACACCACGGTGATCATCGACCAGGGGATCAGCAGCAGCGTCATCATCCAGCCCCGGGCCTTCGTCAGCCGCTCCAGGACGAGTGCGACCAGGACGCCGAGGACCAGCTCGATCAGGACGCTCAGCACGGTGTATGTCACGGTGAAGGCGAGGGCGTCGCGCCAGGCCGTACTGGCCAGCAGGGCCTCGTAGTTACGGGTGCCGAAGTCGCCGAGCTCGAATCCCGAGCTGCTCAGCCGGACCTCGGAGAAGCTCATGATCAGGGAGATCGCGATCGGGGCGATCGTGACGGTGCCGACCACGAACAGGGTGGGTGCCGTGTACCACCAGGCGGTGCGGGAGGCGCGTCGGGCGCGTGCGGGGGGTGGCGGTGCCGGCGGGGTGGCGGCCCCTCGGCGAGTGCGGCTCGCGGGCCGGGCGGGTGCGGTCATGGCGGTGGGGCCTTTCGTGGGGCCGGGCGCGGGGCTTTCGCGGGCGCTTTCGCGCGGCCTTCCGGGGTGGGCGGTGCGGCGGGTGCGGTGGGTGGGGTGAGTGGGGCGTCGTACACCGCCGCGCCGACGGGGCGGGTTCAGGAGCGGCGTCCGTGGCGGGGGCTCACGGCCGGCGTCCGTGGAGCGGTCTCACGGTCGGCGTCTCACAGCCGTCGTCCCGCGAGCGCGGCCTCGATGTCCTCGGCGAGTCGGCGCGGGGCGGCGGACACCCCCACCGTCCCGGAGAGCATGCCGTTGACCGTGCTGGACGTGGCCTGGCTGATCTGGCTGTAGTGGCGCGACGTCGTCGGCCGGGCGACCAGGTCGTTCTGCAGCGAAGCCTGGAGCACCGGGCTCAGCTTCCGCACCTCGGGCGAGGTACGCACGCTGTCGACGGCGGGGACGGTCGAGGACCGCTCGGCCATCAGCTTCTGGGTGGCGGGGCCGGTCAGCCAGGTGACGAACTCCAGGGCGGCCTTCTGGTGCCGGGAGTTGGGGTTGACGTAGACGTTCCAGCCGCCCACGGTCGAGGCGCGGGTGCCGTCTCCCCCCTTCAGGGCGGGCATGGCCGTGACGCCGACCTTGCCCGCGAGGGGCGAGCCCTCGGCCTCCAACGTGCCGTACGCGTAGGACCAGTTGCGCAGGAAGGCCGCGTGGCCGTTGGCGAAGGCCTGGAGCGCCTGCGGCTCCTGGTAGGTGACGGTCGCCTTCGGGCTCACTCCGTCGCGCAGGAGAGCGTCCATGTAGCCCAGGGCGCGGGCGGCCGCCGGTGACTCGGTGCCCGCGTGCCGGCCGTCCTCGCTGAGGAGTCCGGCGCCGCCGGCGGCGAGGAACTCGTTGGTCACCGCGGTCAGACCCTCGTACGAGGCCCCCTGCCAGACCACGCCGGTGTCGACGTCACCCGCCTCGCGCAGGATCCGGGACTGTTCGGCGACCTGTTCCCAGGTCGTCGGCACGGCCAGGTGGTGCTTGGCCAGCAGGTCCTTGCGGTAGTAGAGGAACGCCTGGTCGAGCGTGAGGGGAACGCCGTAGACGGTGCCCTGGTAGGTGGCGCCCTGAACGGTCGCCGGGTCGAACCGGTCCCAGAAGCCCTTCGGGACGTGCTTGCCGATGGGCCACACCAGGCCCGCGGAGGCGAACTGCGCGGCCCAGGCGACGTCGCCGTTGAACACGTCGGGCGAGGCCGAGTGCCCGAGGATCTGTGTGGTGAGGCCGGCGCGGTTCGTGTCCACGTTGGTGGGCGCGCTGACGACCTGCACATCGATGTCGGGGTGTTCCCGCTCGAAGGCCGTGACGAGGTACCGCCGCGCGTCGTCCGCGCGGTTGCCGAACGGGGCCGCCTGCCAGGTGAGCTTCACCCGCCCGTCGCCCGCCGCACCGCCGGGTCCGCCCCCGCACGCGGCGGTGATCGTGACGGCGAGCACGGCCGCGGCGAGCCTCGTCAGGCGGGGGGCGCGGCGCCTTGGTTTGTCGATCACTGCGGCTCTCTTCCTGTCCCGCACAACACGTTTGCTCAAGCGCTTGCGTTAGCTTGCGCGACTCCCTGTAGCCCGTCAAGAGAGTGAAATGCAGAAAATTCCTTGCCGTCAGCATCAAGCTCTCTGCTCGAAAGCAATGGTGGAGCGCGGTTGCTCAAGCGCTTGCGCTCACCTTGATAGCCTGCCTCGGTGAGTGATGAACAGTCAGCCGCGAGCATGGCGGACGTGGCCCGGGCGGTCGGGGTCTCGACCGGTACGGTCTCGCGGGCGCTGCGCGGTCTGCCGGGGGTCTCGGAGGCGATGCGCCGCCGCATCCTGCGGGCGGCCGAGGGCCTGGACTATGTGGTGTCGCCCGGCGCCTCCGGGCTGGCGACCGGACGCACCGGCTCCGTCGCGGTCCTGGTGCCGCACATCAGTCGCTGGTTCCACGCCCGCGCGCTGGCGGGCGCGCACCACGTCCTGCGCAACGCCGGCTTCGAGGTGGTGCTCTACCACGTCGAGGGGATCGCCGAGCGCCGGGAGTTCTTCGAAACGCTGCCCGTACGACGCCGGGCGGACGGCCTGGTGGTCATCGCTCTCTCCCTGTCCGACCAGGAGATCGAGCGCCTGGGTGGTCTGGGCATGCCTGTCGTGGGAGCCAGTACGGATCTCGGCGGGCACCCGAGCGTCGGCATCGACGACCCGGCCGGGGTGGCGATGGCCGTCAGGCACCTGGCCAACCTCGGCCACCGGCGGATCGGCATGATCCGGGCGACCGACGAGGAAGGCGTCCACCGCGGTGTCTCCCGGCGCCGCCTGGACGGTTATCTCGCCGCCATGGCGGAGTGCGGCCTGCCCGTACAGCAGGACTCGGTCGTCTCCGCCCCCTGGGGCATCGACGGCGGCGCCCAGGCCATGGCGCAGCTCCTGTCCCTGCGCACGCCGCCGACGGCGGTGTTCGCCGAGGCGGACGACATCGCCGCCGGCGCCCTGCGCACCCTGCGCCGGGCCGCGGTCGACGTGCCCGGGCAGATGTCGCTCATCGGCTTCGACGACAGCCCCATCGCCGACCTCCTCGACCTGACGACCGTCGCCCAGTCCGTCTACGAACAGGGCCTCATCGCCGGCCGGATGCTCGTGGAAGCCGTGGAACACGGGACGGTCGCCGACCCACGGCAACGCCTCGACACCCGCCTGGTGCCGCGTGGCACGACCAGTGCCGTACGCCGGCCGGCGCCCTGACCCCCGAACTGCCCGCGGGGGCGATGCGGGAGGGGCGCGGGAGCCATGCGTGCGCGGCCGCCGTCAACGCGTCGGCGGCCAGATGGCGCTGAGGATCGCCTGGACCTGGCCGATCAGGTGGGCCGGGTCGAATCTGCCGGGATCGGTGAGCGCGACGCGCCCGAAGTGCTCGGCGCAGGCGACGAGGGCGTGGGTGAGGACCTCCGGATCGAGTGGCGGGCCGCTTCGGGACGCCAGGGCGACGGAGAGCCACTGCTCCACCCGCCGTCGGAACCGTTCCCGGTCCGCCTCGACGCGGTCGCGGACGACCGTGGGCATGTTGCCCGGAGTCAGCAGGATCAGCCGCCAGGTGTCCGGGTCCTCGCGGAGCATCGCGGACATCCGGCGCACCGCCTCGGAGGCGAACGCGGCGGGGTCGCGCAGGTCCTCAGCGCCGGGGATCGTCCCGAGCAGCCGTCCGAAGGCGCGTGCCTGCTGCCGGTCGAGCAACGCGGTCAGCAGGGCGTCGAGGTTCTCGAAGGCGCCGTAGACCACCGACCGGGCGACATCGGTCCGCTTCGCGATGGCGTCGATGGAGACCCGGTCGTAGCCGTCACTCACGATCACGGCGAGGGCCGCGTCCAGCAGCTGCTCGCGGCGCTCCGCGATCGGGACGCGCGGGGCGTAGGGGCGTCGCTTGCGCGGCCTGTCTTCCGAAGAGGTGGGAGCTGACACCTTGGCAGTTTACGACATGCGTGTCTTAATTTAGGACAGCAGTGTCGTAAACGAGGGCGGCGCACGCCGCTGACGCGTGAGGAGCGGCTCCATGGCGAGGACGAAGCGGAGCGAGGTCGAACCGCACGAGGACTACGGCTTCTTCGGCCCGGGTTCGGTGGTGTGGAAGGTCTGGAGCTATCCGACGGCGCCGACGGTGGGTTTCCAGCGGGCCGTGGTGGTGGAGGAACTCGACCCGCCGCTGGTGGCCGCCGTCCACGCGACCCAGGGCATCTACCGGCGCTCCCGCACGCGCTACGACCGGACGCTGCGGTACTTCGCGATGGTGGCCTTCGCCGGTTCGCGGGAGGTGTGCGAGGCCGCGGACATCCTGGTCAAGGTCCATTCCAAGGCGATCGGCCGGCTGCCCTACGGCGGCGGGACCTACGACGCCAACGACCCCGCCTCGCAGCTGTGGATCCAGCTCACCGGCTGGCACTCGATCCTCTACGCCTACGAGAAGTACGGACCCGGCAGGCTCACCGAACAGGAGGAGAGGCAGTACTGGGAGGCGTGCGCGGTCGCCGCGGAACTGCAGACCTGCTCCCCCGACGACGTCCCCCGCAGCCGTGACGGGGTCCGGGCGTACTTCGAACGGATGCGCCCGCGGCTGTCCGCCAGCCCGATCGCCCGCCAGGCCATGAACCACCTGCTCAGGAGCGAGCTCGTACTGCCGCCGACGCCGCGCTGGGCGAAACCGGCGAGCATGGCTGTCGCCAGGGCACAGCGGATCGCCACGATCGCCACCATGCCGCGCTGGATGCGCGAGATGGCCGGGATCCGGCAGTCCCGCCTTCTCGACCTGCTCATCGTGCCCGTCATGAAAACGGCCTTCGCGCTCGCCCACCTCAGTCCCAGGGCCGAACTGCGCCTGATAGGGCGGCTCTCGCCCTCCACGGTCGCGGTGATCGCGCCGATGAAGCTCGGCATCCCGCCCCGCGAGGAGGAAGTGCTGACGCCCGCGGAAGCCCGCGCCCGCCACGGCTACGCCAAGCCCGCCGAGGCCCACCTCGCCTTCCGGGCCCGGCAGGCCGCCCGCGTCTTCGACGACGGCGAGGCGCCCAGCGACCAGGGGCTCATCGAGTCCCAGGAGATCCTGGGGCCGCTCTCCTAGGTTCGGGTACGGGGGAGGCCGGCCAACGCCGCTTCGAGAGTCCCGGCATCCGCGGCGAAGCCGATGGCGCGACCGGTGAAACTGCCGAGGAACCGCCGTACGGAGACTTCGCTGTGCGTGTGCCCCCACCGCGACGGGTCGCGAAAGGTCACCGTGGGCTCAGGAGTCCGGTGCACACCGCTGACGACCACGAGGTGACCGCCCCGGCGTCCGTCCTCGGGGAACTGGTGGGTGACGGACACGACCACCGGCCCGCAGGTGGTCAGCAGATGGCGCAGATCATCCTCGGTGTCCAGCGCGACGGGCGCGGCGCTGACGCCGTGGCGGCGAGCGAGATCGGCGAGCCCCTGGTGGAGGATGCCCCGGCTGGTGTAGGCGCCGCTGTCGACGGCCTGCCGGACGAGGTCGTACTGGGACGGAACCGCCAGCCCGAAGTACGAGGTGATCATCCGCAGGCAGGCGGGCCCGCAGGCGCGGTCACCCCAGACTTCCGGGCCCGCCCCCTCGCACAGGGTCCCGGTCGGCCAGTCCAGCGGCTCGAACCGCTGGGGAAAGCGCGGAACACTCAGGCAGTGGTCCACGCTCAGGCCCCTTCCGTCACCCGGGCGAACTCGACGCTCTCCCATTCCCTGACGGTCTCGTAGTCCCTCGTGAGCTGGTCCCCGTCCTCGTGGCACAGGTACAGGCCGCCCGGCTTGGTGAAGAGGTCGACCGTGCGCGACACCCGGCTTCCCGCCTTCAGGGGGATCCGGGCGCCGTGGAAGGACGCGAGCGCCAGGAGGGGACGCAGGTCGAGGTCGCGCGCCATACGGCCGGAGCACGGGGAGACGAGGCTGACACCCATGGCGAACCTCCTCAGCGGACGGACCGGACCCCGGTCCGCGACGGCGTCGGGGGCCAGATACGACTCCACGACTTCGTCGACATGGCTGGTGCCCAGCGCCTTGAGTCCCAGTGAGGGGTCGGCACCGCCGGGTAGCCGGGTAGCCGTTTCGAGGAGGAGCGGCCCGCGAGGTGTCACGATCACCTCACTGTGGCCGGAGCCCCAGCGCACCCCCAGAGCGGTCAGGGCGGAGAAGACGTACGCGATGACCGCGGCGATGCCGGGTTCGGTGGGGTCCTCCAGCACCTGGCGGTCGTAGACGGGGCTGGCGTCCAGGAGCTTCTTGTCCGAACGCCACACCTCCACGGCCGCGTGCGCGCCGTCGACCGACACGGTGTTGACCATGTACTCGGTTCCGGGCAGGTACTCCTGCACGACCACGCCGGCGTTCTGACGTCCGTACACGTTGGTCGATCGCAGGATGCCGTTGACCGCGTCGTCCTGCTCGGAGTGGCTGCGGCAGACCACCACACTGTCCGTGCCCGCGCTGGCCGCGGGCTTCACGACCACCGTCTCGGGCTCGGCCCCGGTGCTCTGCCACACCGTGTCGCCCCGCGCGTCGAGGTGACGCTGCCACGGCACGGCGATCCCGGCCCGGTCGAGGAACTGGTGCATCACCCGCTTGTCCCGGCGGGCATCGGCGAATCCGGAGGCGTTGGCCGTGGGGGTGGCCAGGTGTGTGGCCAGGAGGTCGGCCACGTCGCTGCCGCTCTCGATGCCCGCGACCACGTGGACGACTCCCAGGGAGGCGAGCCGGGCGGCCGTGTCGGCGATGTCGTCGGTGAAGTCCAGTTCGGCCTGGAAGTCGGGACCGTGGAAGGTCCGGATCTGCGACTCCAGGGCGGTGTTGCGGTTGCGGACATGGACGACCGGCACACCTCTGGCGCGGAACGCCGGTCCGAGCAGGTGTCCGGTGGAGAAGGCGTCGACCACGGCGACAGCCCGCTGGTTGTATCCCTGATAGCGCATCTGTTTCATTCGTTTTCGGTCGGTGTCCGCGGGCGGGCGAGCAGCCACGACAGCGCCGCGATCACCACGATCACGGCCGCGGTGCTCCAGGCCGCGGACAGCCAGGTCAACAGGAGTGAGGTGACGGCGAGTCCGGCCAGCGTGCTGCCGCCCAGGAGCGTGCTGCGGAAGCCGAGCAGGGACGTGGCGTGTCCCTGCTCCGTGGCGGTGACGACGCGCAGGTTGAACGCCATGAAGACGGTCTCGAACAGCACCATGAAGACGAAGTAGAGCGCGTAGCTGGGGACGGCGAGGGGCAGGAGGACGGCACCGCACGCCACGCCCCCCACCACGGCGACCAGGACAGGTCCGGGCACGGGCTTCAGCCGGCGCACGACCTGCTCCCTGCTGGCGAGCCAGCCCCCGCAGAGCACCCCGACCGTGCTGACCGCGCTCACCACGCCCACACCGGCCACACCCTCGCCGAGCTGTTGCTGCGGGTAGGCGATGCGGATCGCGTTGTGCAGCCCCTGGAAGGCCGCCACCAGCCCGAGTTGCCACAGCCACATCCTGGCCAGCGGCTGGGCCCGCAGACTCGCGCGCAGAGCCGCCATGCCCGCTGTCCCGCCGGCAGGCCCGGCCACCGGACGGTCCGTCAGCGAAGCGGCCCTGGCGTAGACGCCACCGGTCGCCGCGAGGACGGCGCCGGCCGCCACGAGAAAGGCCGCCGTGGCAGTGCGCTCGCCCACCAGGCTGAACAGCACGCCCGCCGCCGAGGTGCCGACGATGCGCCAGAACTCCAGCCGCGAGATGTTCCGTTCGACCTCTTCCGCGGGGGCACCGCCGAGTTTGAACACGAGTGAGGCGGCCGTACGCGTCAGCGCGTCGCAGAAGCCACGCACGGTCACGAGAACGAGCACCAGGGGCACACACCGGAAGGCGACGGATCCCAGCAGCGCGAGGGACAGCACCGCACCGGCCCACTCCGACCCCGCGGCCACGGCGGCGGGACGGCGCCCGGTGGTGAAGTGCGCTATTCCGGCAGGCCAGATCAGCGGAAGGAGCCACTGGCAGCCGAAGAGCGCGGACGACAGAGCGAAGGAGTCCGTCTCGTGCAGGACCCAGACGCTCAGAGCGAGGTTGCCGCCCATCCCGACGAGGTTCGACGCGGTGGTCGCTCCGAAGACCGTGGACGGGCGGACACCGCGGGGCCCGGGGTCACCCGTCGGCCCGCTCGTCGGATCGTGGGATACGGGGTGGGCTGGTTGGGCTGGTTGGGCTGTCACGACGCCTCTGCGAGTTGCTTACAGTGGACGGCCGTCATCGGTGCCTTCGCCTCCCCCGTACCGCAGGCATGCGGCTCGTTCTCAGCGCCACACTAACGTCGAGCAGCCATGGTTCATCCGATCACCCGCGATTTTTGGCCATGCCTTCCTGCGTGCTGACGGTCCTGCGTCTTCGTTTCGAAGGGTTCCAAGTGGCGGGCCGTGCCGACAGGTTGAGAGACGCGGGGCGTTCTCCGCACGGCCGGTGACTGCTTGGATGGCGGCATGTTCCGTGACAGGGGGGTCCGATGGGACGTCGTGACGAGTTGGCCGGCCTGTTGGAAGAGGCTCTGCGCTGGATCGGGGACTCGGGTGATCCGTCGCTGGCGCTGACGCCGGGTGTCGACGCGCTGGCCGCCGAACTCGTGCGCACTCTCGACGGGGCGCAGGGCAGCGACACGGCGGCCAGACACGCGCTGGGCTGGTTGAAGTGGTACCAGTTCCAGGCCCTGCCGGAGGGGCGGCGGAAGGAGGCGGCGCTCGAAGAGGCCCTGGAGCAGCTCACCCCGGCCGCGATCACCATGGGGTTGTGGGAACTGCCCGCACCGCTGCTGCCCGCACTGGCGGACCGGGCCGCACCGAGCCTGATCAGCGTGCTCGAGTACGCGGTGGCCGGTTCCGACCCGACCCTGCTCTCCTACGTCGTCGATCACTGGGCCCATCTGGTGAACGCCACCGCGCAGGGCCACCCGGAACGGCCGCACCGCCTCGCCGTCCTCTGCGGCGCGTTCTGGATCCGCTTCTCACGGACCGGGGACCCACGGGACCTGGAGGAGTCGCTGGCCACCGGGCGGCACGCCGTGCGGATCGCCTCGGAGCGCCGTCACCTGGTGATGGCCCTGTCGAATCTCGCCGCCGCGCTCAAGGGACGCTACGACCTGACCCACGCCGAGGCGGATCTGGACGAGGCGGTGACGGTCGGCGGCGGGGCGTCGAGGCCGGCGAGGGCATCGAGAAACAGGGCCCGATGCTGACGAACCTCGGCGCTGTCCTCCAGGCCCGCTTCGGCCTCAAGGGCGACTTCGCGGATCTGGCCGAGGCGACGGATGTGGCCCGACGGGCCCTCGCCGCCACCCCCGCGGACGACCCCGACCGCGCCGCGATGCTCAACAACCTCGGCACCGCTCTGACGAGTGGGTTCTCGCATACGAAGCGGCCGGCGGACCTGGACGAGGCGGTGCGGGTCGGCCGGGAGTGCGTGGCAGCGGCGGCGGCGCATCCGGACCGGGCCATGTATCTGACGACCCTGGGCGAGGCATGCCACAGCCGGTTCCGGCAGACACGGTCGGCGGCGGACCTGGAGGAGGCCGTGGACGTGCTGCGGCGGGCCGTCGAGGCGACGCCGGCGGGGCACGGCCAGCGGGCTCGGCGCCTCGAGCAGCTCGGCGACGCCCTGCGCTCCCGGTTCGACCTGACCGGCAGCCCCGCGGATCTGCGACAGATGGTGGCCGTACTGCGCCAGGCGGCCACCGGCACACCGCCGCACGTCCGGCGGCGCACGACCCTCCTCCTGGACCTCAGCAGGGCACTGGGCGAGAGCTTCAAGGCGACCGGCACGGCGGCCGAGGGCGACGAAGCGGTCGACGTGGCCCGGCAGGCCGTCGAGTCCGTTGACGACACCGACCGCTCCGGCCGGGCGCTGGTGCTCACGAACCTCGCCACCCTGCTGCTGTCGCGCCACGAGAGGACGAAGGCGGCGGCCGACCTGGACGAGGCCGTCGACGCGTGCCGTCGGGCCGTCGAGGCCGCGGCGGACGACGACCTCTACCGGGAGATGTCTCTGACCGTCCTCGACACCGCGGTGTGGAGGCGTTTCGAACTGCTCGGGACGCCGGGGGATCTCGACGAGACGGTCACAGCCCGGCAGCTGCTGGTCGAGGCGACCGCCGTCGGCCATGCCGGTCGGTGCGTGCGGCTGAGCGGTCTTGCCACCGCGCTGATCCGGCGGTTCGAACGCGAGAAGGCGCTCGACGATCTGCACGGGGCGATAGCCGTCGAGCGCGAGGCTCTTGAGGCCGCGCGGAACGCTTCCGAGCGCGCGGTGTGTTCGACCAACCTCGGCAGCGCGCTGTACGTCCGCTTCGATCGCCTCGGCGACCGGGAGGATCTGGAAGAGGCCGTCGCCCACGGCCGTATGGCCGTCGAAGCCACGCACGACCCGTCCGAGGAGTCACTCGGATCCGCACTGCGGAATCTGTCCCAGATGCTGCTGCGCCGCTCACGGCTGACGAGATCGCTGTCCGACCTCGACGAGGCGGCCGGCTTCGCCCGCCGTGCCGCCGAGACGACCGTGCGGCGCAAACCGGAGAGGGAGCGGGCCGAGGCGGGTGAAGCGTCCGCTGCCGACGGAACGTCCGTCAGATTCGCCGTCGGAGGCGGTCCCCGGCACGCGGACTGCCTGGACCTGCTCGCCGACTGCCTCAGGGACCGTTTCGGGCGCACGCGCTCGCTGGCCGACGCCGATGAACTGGTCGAGGTGCGCGGCCGGGCGGTCGAGGCCACCGCGCCCGACGCCGCCGGGCGGGTGGGACGCCTGGCGGCCCTCAGCTTCGCGATCCGGCTCCGCTACGAACGCTCCGGTGAGCCCGCGGACCTCGACGCGTCGGTCGAAGCCGGACGCCGGGCCGTGGACGCCTCCCTCGCCGGGAACTCCCAGCGCGCCGTGTACCTGGCGTCCTTGAGCAACGCCCTGCACTTCCGGTTCCAGCACAACCGGGAGGCGGCCGATCTCGACGAGGCACTGGAGTTCGGCCGCCATGCCCTCGAACGCGCGACCGCGGACGGCGAGGGCCGGGTGCCGGAGCTCTCCAACCTGTGCCACCTTCTCGAGGCCCGCTACCGCCTGCGCCGGGATCCCAGGGATCTCGACGAAGCGGTGGACGCGGGCCGTCAGGCACTCGACGCGGCTTCCGCCGACGACGCCCACCGGCCGGGGGCCCTGCTGGTGACGGCGGCGGCCCTGCGGTCCCGGTTCACGAGGAACAACCCTTATACGGGGCCTTACGCGGAGACGACCCCCACCGAGCCCTCCGCCGATGCCTCCGCCGAGCCCTCCGCCGAGCCCTCCGCGGAGGCATCCGCGGACAAGGCGGAAGCACTCCGTCTCATCACCGAGCTGGTCCGCGGTGAGGCGGCGCCGCCGAGCCTGCGCATCCAGGGCGCCCGCCTCGGCGCGGTGCTGATCGACAACACCGACCCCGCCCTGGAGGCCGAACTGCTGGAGACCGGGATCCTCCTGCTGCCCGAACTCGCCTCGCACCGCATGCGCCGCGCCGACCAGCAGTACGCCATCGCGTCGGTCGCCGAATTCGCCGACAGCGCCGCCGCAGCAGTGCTCGCCGACACGACCCGTCCGCTCCCGGAGCGTGCCCAGCGGGCCCTCGCGCTGCTGGAGGCGGGACGCGCGGTCCTGCTGGGCCAGACCCTCGACGCCCGCAGCGCCCTGGCCGAGCTGCGCCGCGTCCACCCTGAACTCGCGGCACGTTTCACCGAGCTCAGGGAGAGCCTCGACCGTGACACCGAGCCCCTCCAGGCCGGGAACGCCGGGCCGGACACGCCCGACGACCGCGTCGACACGGCCGCACAGATGACGGCGCTGCTCGACCGCGTCCGGGCCCTGGACGGCTTCGCCGACTTCGCCCTGCCGCCCACCGCCGACGAACTGCGGTCCGACGCCGGGCAGGGGCCGATCGTCACCTTCGTCCTGCACGACTGGCACAGCCACGCCCTGCTGCTCACGGCGGACGGCGTCACCGCGCTGCCCCTGCCCGCCCTGACGCCGCGAGCAGTGATCGACAACGTCAACGCGTTCCATGTGGCGCTGCGCGAGGCCACCGACGCGCACGCCGACCGCGTGGCCGCCCAGGGCGCCCTCGGCGACGTACTGAAATGGCTCTGGGACAGTGCCGCCGGGCCGGTCCTCGCCGCCCTCGGCCACGACGCCACTCCGGCCGAGGACGCCGCGTTGCCGCGTCTGTGGTGGGCGCCCAGCGGGCGGCTGGGCCTGCTGCCCCTGCACGCGGCCGGTCACCATGACGACCCCGCCTCCCCGGCTCGGCGTACGGTCATGGACCGGGTCGTGTCCTCGTACACCCCCACCGTCAGAGCCCTGCGGCACGCCCGTCGACGCCGGACCGCGATCGGGGCGTCGGACCGTTCACTCGTCGTGGCGATGCCGACCACGCCGGGACTGCCGGGGGGCGGGCCGCTCCGGTACGTCGAGGCCGAGACGCAGGCACTCGCCCGGCTGCTCCCCGATCCCCTGGTGCTGATCGAACCGGACCCGGGCCGGGTCTCCGGCGCCGACGGCGGCCCGCCTCCCACGCGCGACCTCGTGCTGGCGGAGCTGCCGGGACGGGCCGTCGTGCACTTCGCCTGCCACGGCGACCACGACCACAGGGACCCGTCGGCGAGCAGGCTCCTGCTGCACGACCACGAGCACAGTCCGCTGACCGTCGCCGCTCTCGCCGGCACCGACCTCGAAGGCGCCCAGCTCGCGTATCTCTCGGCGTGCCACACCGCTCTGAACGCCGCCGGTCATCTCCTCGACGAGTCGCTGCACCTGACCGGTGCCTTCCAGCTCGCCGGCTTCCCCGGAGTGGTCGGCACCCTGTGGACGGTGGACGACGAGGTGGCCGTCGACATCGCCGAGGACTTCTACTCCGCGCTGCTCGACCCGCGGGGCGGCACGCTCGACCTCGGACGGGCCGCGCATGCCCTGCACCGGGCCGCCCGCAGGCAGCGGGACCTGTATCCCCGCACGCCGTCCCTGTGGGCCGCGCACCTGTACACAGGGGCCTGACGGATACACGTGGGTCCGACGCAGGTTCAGGCGGTGCCGAGGACGATCTTCTTGAGCGACGGCAGATACCGGACCGTCGGATCGCCGCCGTACGACAGCGGGCCGGGATGCAGCACGGTGGCGCCGAACCCGGGGGAGTCGGGTCGGGGGCCGTGTACGTCGTAGGGCGTGCCGTCGCCGTTGACCTCGGCCGACGTCGCGTACACCGGCCCCGCCAGGCGCAGTTCGCCCACGGTGTCGGTCCCCGCGGACGGGGCGCCGAGCAGGACCAGCGCGTCGATGTCCATGCCGTGGTCACGCGCCGCGAATCCGGCCACGAGGCCGCCGTACCCATGGCCGATGACCGTGATCCGCTGGGGGCCGGTCCGCCGGCCCCAGGCCTGTGCCGTCACCCGGCGATCGACGATGAAGCGGGCCAGCCGGAGCGCACCCTGTGCGGCGAACTCCGGATCGCGGGCGTCCGCGGGCGACCCGGGTGTCTTGTAGTCGACCCAGGTGATGACCGAGACGGCGTCGTCGTCCGGGCCCGACGAGAGCTCACGGCAGAGGGACTCGGCGCGCAGCAGGAGTGGGTCGAGGTTGGACGGCCCCGCGCCGACGCCGGGAACGAGGATGACGACGTAGCGCGCGTGGTCCGGGTTGTTCCTCGCCATGACGACGCGTCCGTCGGCGTCGAAACCCAGGAGGAGGACGCGCTGTTCCTCACCCGAGGAGTCGTCTGTTCCTAAGTGCCCCGCCTGTGTCATGCGCCGTAGTGTGGCCCACGGTTGACGGAAAGACAACGCCGTCGAGTCGCGGTGCGCGTGGGCCTAGGGGCCCGCTTCCGGCACCGGCGCCGGGCTGCTCAGCCGTCGCATGACGGCCGCGCCGAGCAGGGGGCCCATCGGCTGTTCCTCGATGCGCAGCTGGTCGGCGAGGTCCGTCAGGTGCAGGCGTACGGACGCCTCCAGCAGGGTGGCGTAGGTGTCCGAGGCGGTACGGAGGCGATACGCCGAGATGATCACGAGGGTGGCGGCGAGGGGCGCCGCGGGCCACCACCACCAGGCCAGGGGCAGGTAGAGCAGGGCCCATCCGCCGAGCACGGCGGCGCGGGCCAGGGCGGTGCGGGCCCTGCCGATCTCACCGCGTATCTCCTCCGGCAGCACGATCCACAGATGCGGCCAGACGACGAGCAGGTTGACGTGGGCGTCCCGGTCCAGCCGGACGGCGGCGGCATGGACGCGGTCGCCGCTCCAGGTCGGCCGCTCGGGCCGCTCCACGGAGATGCGTCGGCATCGGTGGGCCGCGCGATGACGCTCCCGGGGACTGGGCCGGTCGGCCGGACGCGGAGCGCGTTCCTGGAGGCGCAGGGTTTCGTACCGCGCCCGTACCGTGTCCCAGCGTCGCTGCCTGCGGGCGACGCGGCGCTCCGCCAGCTCGCCGAACGGCCGGGGCCATGCGCTCCAGCCCGCGGCCAGGGCGATGCGTTCGACAGCGGAGCCGAGAAACTGGGCGGCGAGGCCGGTGGCCGCCGCACCGGCCAGAACGGCGGTCAGCAGGACGACCTGGCCGCCCACCGTGCTCACCTGGGGATGTTGGGCGGCGTCCGAGACCGCGGAGACGAGCCGCCCCACGTCCAGCGCGGCACCGTGCCCGAGGGTGTGTCCGGCCGCGGCGACCGCCAGGAAGAGCACGCCGGGCAGGGCGAGGAGGGTCAGCCACCGCTCGGCCAGCTGCTTGCCGAGTTCGCCGAGCAGCCCTCCCACTACGGGAGCCTCTCCCGTACGAGTGCCGTCCCGGACGGGGCGAACCGGCAGTGCGGCACGTCGCCGTCCACTTCGCCGCCGGACCGGCCGGTGCACAGCCGCAGGGGACACCGGTACACGACGTCCAGATCACCGACGCCCGCCGGCATGACGCCGCGGCCCGTTCCGCCGTACACCCCGAACGGGTCGCCGGCCTGGCGGACCGCCCTGTGCAGGGTGTCCAGAAGGCCGGTGAGCAGGGCGTCGTCCACGGTGGGACGGCCGGCCGCGGTTTCGAGAGCGTGCAGGGCGGTGTCGTTCCCGGCGAGCAGCGCGGCGAGTTCGTCCCGTCGCCGGCATACGTACGACAGCGCCCCGGCGATCCGCAGTCCGGTCGGTTCCGCCCGGTCCGTCATGCACAACTCCGTCCCTGTGCGTCGTCGTCGGTCCCCTTCGGGGCCCAGGCGGTCATTCTCGCTCCGGACGCGAGGGCGCATGTCCGAGTTCGGCGAAGTCCCACAGCCACAGGAATGTCACAGCCTGGCCCGATAAGTGCGCGCTGGCGTATGGCGAGTTTGCGCCAGTCCGTGATCTCCCCTGCCTTAACTATCAACAGAAATCGGTCCCTTGAGGAAAGCTGGGCGATCATCCGGGATCACATTCCGGACCGCGGCGGTCGAAGGTGCTCGTGCCGGCCGCCGACGCCTTCATTCCTTCAGCACCAGGGACCACCATGCCCCCCACCCCCCACCCGGCCCCGATACCGGGCGCGAAACGCGTCGCCCGTATCGCCGTGGCCGCGGGCCTCGTCGCCGCGCTCTCCGCGGCCGGGCCCGTACCCCTCGCCCTCGCCGCGGACGGCGCCCCCGCCGCCGCGGCCGACCCCGGCGTCAAGTCCGCCCACGACAAGCTCGGTTCGGACGACGCCGACCTCCTCGCGCGGGCCAAGGCGCAGCGCGACAAGACCGTCACGATGATGATCGCGACGGCGCCCGGGCAGACCGAGAAGGTCGCCGAGGAGCTGGATGCGATCAAGGGCGGCTCCGTGGGCCGCACGTACGACAAGCTCGGCTACGTACGGGCCACCGTGCCGACCGGCAGGGCGGAGTCGGCCATCGCGGCCGCCGCGAAGCTCTCCACCGTGCAGGCCATCGACCTGCGGGACGAGATACCCCTGGAGGAGCCGAGCCGCGCCGGCGGCGGCAAGTCGGGCGCGTCCGCGGCCACTTACCCCGGTCCGGACAAGAGCACCCCCGCGAAGAACCCGTACAACCCGTCCTTCGAGACGGGCGCCGTCGACTTCGTGAAGAAGAACCCGAAGGCCGACGGGCGCGGGGTGACCATCGGTGTCCTCGACACCGGTGTCGACCTCGCCAGCCCCGCGCTGCAGAAGACCACGACCGGTGAGCGCAAGGTCGTCGACTGGGTGACCGCCACCGACCCGATCGTCGACGGCGACGGCACCTGGCGGGCGATGACCACCTCCGTCTCCGGGCCCGCCTTCACCTACGGCGGCAAGAGCTGGAAGGCCCCGGCCGGTTCGTACGGGATCAGCACCTTCCGCGAGGCCGTCACCAACCAGGGCAAGGTCACGGACGGCGACGCCGACGGCGACGTCAACCGCGACGGCGACACCACCGACGACTGGGGCGTGCTGTACGACCCGGCCGCGGGCACGGTGACCGTCGACGTCAACGACAACGGCGACTTCACCGACGACACCCCGATGAAGCCGTACAAGGACGGCCACCAGGTCGGCCACTTCGGTACGGACAACCCGGCCACGGACATCCCCGAGAGCCAGGACTTCGTCGTGGAGGTCCGCAAGGACGTCCCGATGGACCCGCTGGGCGGCGACTGGGTCGGCAAGAAGGCCGACTTCGTCAACATCGGCCTCACCGCCGGTGCGCACGGCACCCACGTCGCCGGTATCACCGCCGCCAACGGCATGTTCGGCGGCAAGAACATGAACGGTGCCGCCCCGGGCGCGAAGATCGTCTCGTCCAGGGCCTGCGTCTTCGGGCCCGGCTGCTCCAACGTCGCGCTCACCGAGGGCATGATCGACCTCGTCGTCAACCGCGGCGTCGACGTCGTCAACATGTCCATCGGCGGCCTGCCCCCGCTGAACGACGGCAACAACGCCCGCGCCGAGCTCTACACGCGGCTCATCGACACCTACGGCGTCCAGCTCGTCCTCTCCGGCGGCAACTCCGGCCCCGGCGCCAACACCATCGGGGACCCCGGCCTCGCCGACAAGGTCATCTCGGTCGGCGCCGGCGTCTCCAAGGAGACCTTCGCCGCGAACTACGGCACCGGCGTGCGCAACGAGTACCAGCTGTTCAACTTCTCCTCGCGCGGCCCGCGTGAGGACGGCGGCTTCACCCCGACCGTCGTGGCCCCCGGCTCCGCGGTCAGCACGATCCCGGCCTGGATGCCCGGCTCGCCGATCGCCGAGGCGGGCTGGAAGCTGCCGGCCGGCTACGCCATGTACAACGGCACCTCGATGGCGTCCCCGCAGACGGCGGGCGCGTCCGCGCTGCTGCTGTCGGCCGCGAAGCAGAAGGGCATCGACCTGACGCCCGAGAAGCTGCGTACCGCCCTGACCTCGACGGCCAAGCACATCGAGGGACTTCAGGCGTACGAGGAGGGTGCCGGCCTCATCGACGTCGTCGACGCCTGGAAGGCGGTCAAGGCGGGCGCGACCGCCCACGACTACGCCGTCAAGGCCCCGGTCGACACCGCGCTCGACCAGGCGCTGAAGACGCCGGGCTTCGGCACGGGCCTCTACGACCGCGAGGGCGGCCTCAAGGCCGGGGCGAAGAAGACGTACGACGTCATCATCACCCGTACGTCCGGCCCCGCCGGTTCGCTCCCGCACACCCTGCGTCTGGCGAACAACAAGGCCCGCACCTTCTCGATCGTCGGCCCCAAGGTCGTCGACCTGCCGCTGAACAAGGCGGTGACCGTCAAGGTTCAGGCCGCGCCGAAGCACGCGGGCATCAAGAGCGTGATCCTGGAGGCCGACGACCCGAGGACGGTGGGTGTCGACAAGCAGATCCTGGGCACCGTCGTGGTCTCCACGCCGGTCCAGCACACCTTCACCGCCTCGGGTTCGGTGGAGCGCAACAACGTCAGGTCGTACTTCGTCACCGTCCCCGAGGGCGCGAAGTCGCTCCAGGTCACGCTCGGCGGCCTGAAGGAGGGCAGCCGGACGCTGTTCAGCGCCATCAGCCCGTACGGCGTCACGGTTGCCGACAACGACGTGAACACGACGGACATCGCCTCCTACGCGGACCCGGTCCCCGGCGTCTGGGAGATCGAGGTCGACTCCCGCCGTACGTCGGCGCTGCTGGACAACCCGTTCAAGCTGAACGCCACCGTGTACGGCGCGGCCTTCGACCCGGAGTCCGTGACCGTGCCGGAGGCCGAGGTCGGCACGCCGGTCGCCGCCTCCTGGACGGTGACCAACAAGCTGGAGGCCGTGGAGGGCAACCTCAAGGGCGGCGCGCTCGGCTCGTCGAAGACCGCGCGGCCGACCGTGGCCGAGGGCCAGACGCAGACCAGCACGATCGAGGTCCCCGAGGGCACCACCTCGCTGGACGTCGCCATCGGCGGTGTCTCCGACCTGGGCTCCGACCTGGACCTGAACGTGTACGACGCCGCGGGCAACCTCGTCGGCCAGTCCGCGGACGGCGACTCGGACGAGTCCGTCTCCCTCGCCGACCCGGCCGCCGGAACCTACACCGTCGAGGTGGTCGGCTTCGAGGTGCCGTCCGGCTCGACCGCGTACGACTACCGGGACGCGTTCTTCTCCACCGCGCTCGGCTCGGTCAAGGTCGACGAGTCGGCTCCGGTGAAGCTCGGCACGGGCGACTCGACGAAGGCGGCGGCCGACGTCACGGTCGCGCGGGCGGTACCCGAGGGGCGGCAGCTCTTCGGCGAGGTGCGGCTGGTGAACGCGCGCGGGACGACCGCGGGCGTGGGCGGCGTGACGATCGAGAAGGTCACGCCGTAGCCGTCACCGGATGACGCATGACGCATGACTGAGGGGCGGGTGTCCTACCCCGACACCCCCCCCCCCCCTCCCGCCCTCCGTCATGTCGTGGGGCCTCACCGCGGCCGGGCGGCGACGGGGAGGTCGCCGTCCCGGCCGTGTAACAAGGGAGCCGCCGTGCACGTAACACGCCGGAAGCACGCTGAACGGTATGCCGAACTCCGCGACGCCCACGCACTGCCCGTACTGCGCCCTGCAGTGCGGAATGAACCTCACGCCCTTGCGGGACGGGGGTGTCGCGGTGGTCGAGCGCCCGGACTTCCCGGTGAACAAGGGGGCGCTGTGCGGCAAGGGCCGTACGGCGCCCGCGGTGCTGGCGTCGGGCGTCCGGCTGAGCTCGCCGCTGGTGCGTTCGGGCGGCACGCTCGTGCCCGCCACCTGGGACGAGGCGCTGGACCGCGTCGCCGAGGGCCTCGCCCGCACGCGTACGGAACATGGCCCGGACGCGTGCGGGGTCTTCGGCGGGGGCGGCCTGACCAACGAGAAGGCGTACAGCCTCGGCAAGTTCGCGAGGATCGTGCTCGGCACCTCGCAGATCGACTACAACGGCCGCTTCTGCATGTCGTCGGCGGCCGCGGCCGGGATGAAGGCGTTCGGGCTCGACCGGGGGCTGCCGTTCCCGCTGGAGGACATCCCGAAGACGGGCTGTGTGATCCTCGTCGGCTCCAACCTCGCGGAGACGATGCCGCCGTCGCTGCGCTACTTCACCGAGCTGCGCGAGAACGGCGGCACGCTCGTCGTCATCGACCCGCGCCGCACGAAGACCGCCGAGCAGGCCGATCTGCATCTGGCACCACGCCCCGGCACCGACCTCGCGCTGGCCCTCGGGCTGCTGCACCTGGTCGTCGCCGAGGGACGGGTGGACGAGGAGTACGTCCAGGAGCGCACGGCCGGCTGGGAGGACGCGCGGGCCGCCGCGATGGCGCACTGGCCGGAGTACGTGGAACGGATCACGGGGGTGTCCGTTCCCGAACTCCGGGAAGCCGTACGGCTGTTCTGCGAGCCGGAGCACGCGATGGTGCTCACCGCGCGCGGGCCCGAGCAGCAGGCCAAGGGCACGGACACGGTCGGCGCGTGGATCAACCTGTGCCTGGCCACGGGGCGGGCCGGCCGGCCGCTGTCCGGCTACGGCTGCCTCACCGGGCAGGGCAACGGACAGGGCGGGCGCGAGCACGGCCAGAAGGCCGACCAGCTGCCCGGCTACCGCAAGCTGGACGACCCGGCGGCGCGCCGGCACGTCGCCGAGGTGTGGGGCGTGGACCCGGACAGCCTGCCCGGGCCGGGGCGCAGTGCGTACGAGCTGCTGGACGCGCTGGGCGGGGACATCAAGTCACTGCTGCTGATGGGCTCCAACCCGGTGGTGTCCGCACCGCGTGCCGCGCACATCGAGGAGCGCATCAGGTCCCTCGACTTCCTGGCGGTGTGCGACGTGGTGCTGTCGGAGACGGCCGAGCTCGCGGACGTCGTCCTGCCGGTCACGCAGTGGGCGGAGGAGACGGGCACGACGACCAACCTGGAGGGCCGGGTGCTGCTGCGGCGGCGCGCGATCACCGCTCCGGAGGGTGTCCGCAGCGACCTGGAGGTCATGCACGAGCTCGCGGCGCGGCTGGGCGGCGGGAAGGGCCTGGAGAAGGGCTTCCCGACCGACCCGGAGGAGGTCTTCGAGGAGCTGCGCCGGGCGAGCGCGGGCGGGGCCGCGGACTACTCGGGGATCACATATCGCCGACTGGCGGAGGAGAACGGGGTGTTCTGGCCGTGTCCGGCGGTGCCGGGCACGGGGGACGCGGAGGGCTCCAAGGCCGACGGCGCCGGGGACGGTGAGGGATCCGGAGACGCCGAGGGAGCCGGGGACGCCGAGGGCGCCTCGTCGGCTTCCGCGACCGGCGGCCCGGCGCACCCCGGCACGCCCCGCCTCTTCCTCGACCGGTTCGCGACGCCGGACGGACGGGCGAGGTTCGTCCCCGTCTCGTACCGGGCCATCGCCGAGGAGCCCGACGACGAGTACCCGGTCCTCCTGACGACCGGCCGGGTCGTGGCGCAGTACCAGTCCGGCGCCCAGACCCGCCGCGTCGACGAGCTGAACGCCGCCGCGCCGGGCCCGTTCGTGGAGCTGCACCCCCGGCTGGCGGCGCGGCTCGGGGCGGCCGAGGGCGACCCGGTGGCCGTGGTCTCGCGCCGGGGCCGGGCGGTGGCCCCCGCCCGCATCACGACCGGCATCCGCCCGGACACGGTCTTCATGCCCTTCCACTGGCCGGGCGAGGGCCGCGTCAACACCCTGACCAATCCGGCGCTGGACCCGACGTCACGGATGCCGGAGTTCAAGGCGTGCGCGGTGCGGCTGGAGGCCGTGAAGTCGTAAGCGTGCAGGGCCGGTTGGGACCGGGGGCGGGTGGTTCAGGCGGGCGGCCGGGGCGCCGCCCAGTCGCCGCTTGCGATGAGCCTGCCGCGGGCGCGCAGACGCGCGGCGACGGGCGGGGCGGCGACATACACCCAGGCCCGTACGGCCGTTCCGTCGCACTCGCGGACCACCTCGCGGGCGACACGGTCGTAGAGGTTGCGCGGGTCGCCCACGGCGAACTCCTCCAGGCGGTCGAGGGCGGCCAGGAGTGAGGGGTACTCCTCGGGTCGGGCGGTGACGAGCTCTCCGTGGACGGTGCCGCCGGCGCCGCGTTCCTCCACGGCGTACGGGTAACCCGGGCCGTCGTACAGCACCGCCCCGGCCAGTCGCGCCGGTTCCTCGGTGAGGGTGCGGCCGCGCAGGAACCGGTCGTGGTTGGGCTCTCCGGGACGCAGGGTGCCGTAGACGAAGAACGGGAGTCGGGGAGAGAGGGTCACGGAAACGATTCTCTCCCCTCACACACCTCCACGTATTCACCCTGGTCACGGCATGTGCGCGCCCCCTTGAATCTTGGGCATCCTCTGCGCCGCCCAGTTCAAGGAGACCGATGAGCCGAATACGGCCGCACATCCGGGGTTCCCGACTCGCCACGGCGGGCATCACCGCCGCCGTCGCCGCCCTGCTGGCCACCGCCCTGTCCCCCACCGCCGGCGCGGACGACGGTCCGACGAGGGCCACCGCGCTCAAGAGCGCGGCGTCGGCCCTGAAAAACCGGGCGAGCAGCCTGGGACTGACGGCCGCTCAGGACACCACCGTGCGGGACGTGATCGTGGACGCGGACGGCACCCAGCATGTCCGCTACGACCGCACCTATCGCCAACTGCCGGTACTTGGCGGCGACTTCGTCGTCCATCTTGCGAAGGACGGCACCTACCGCAGCGCCTCCCGCGCCACCCGGAGCGCGATCTCCCTGCCGAGCGTGACGCCCCTGATCTCGGCGCCCAAGGCGGCCGGCCTCGCGGCGACCGTGCTGCGCGCCGCGAACGTCGGCGAGACGCTGAAGAGGCTGACGTCCAGGCCCGAGCTGGTCGTCGACGCCCTGCACGGCGCCCCGAAGCTGGCCTGGCGGACCGACGCGGTCGCCCAGGACTCGGCCGGCAACCCGGTCGCCCGCACCACGCTGACCGACGCCCGCACCGGCACGCGGATCGACGCGTGGGACAGCATCGAGAAGGCGTCCGGCGACGGGAAGTCGCTGTACGCGGGCACGGTGCCGCTGGAGACCACGGCGTCCGGATCGGCGTACCGGTTGAAGGACGCGACACGCGGCGGCACGTACACCGGCGACGCGGCGAACAAGACGGACTTGTGCGTCCTCACCATCTGCCTCAGCCGCGCCCCGGCGACGGTCTTCACGGACGCCGACAACCACTGGGGCACCGGTGCGGGGACCGACCGCTCGACGGCCGCGGTGGACGCGCAGTACGGCACCGACGTGACGTGGGACTACTACGCGGACGTCCACGGCCGTAAGGGCATCGCGGGCGACGGCAAGGGGTCGTTCAACCGTGTGCACTACGGCAACGACTACAACAACGCCTTCTGGGACGACAGTTGCTTCTGCATGACGTACGGCGACGGTGACGGCACCCAGCTCGGTCCGCTGGTGTCGCTGGACGTGGCCGGGCACGAGATGACGCACGGGGTGACCTCGAAGACCGCGGCGCTGACGTACTCGGGCGAGTCCGGCGGGCTGAACGAGGCCACGTCCGACGTCTTCGGCACACTCGTGGAGTTCCACGCCGGCAACACCGCGGACCCGGGCGACTATCTGATCGGCGAGAAGGTCGTCCGCTCGGGTCTCGGCCGGAACGCCCTGCGCTACATGGACAAGCCGTCGAAGGACGGCGCGTCGGTCGACTGCTGGAGCACGGGGACGAAGGACCTCGACGTCCACTACTCGTCGGGCGTCGGCAACCACTTCGCGTACCTGCTGGCCGAGGGCAGCGGCGCGAAGACGGTCAACGGCGTCAGCTACAACTCGCCCACCTGCGACGGCTCTTCGGTGAAGGGCATCGGACGGGACAAGATGGGCAAGATCTGGTACCGGGCGCTGACGGTCTACATGACGTCGTCGACGAACTACGCGGGGGCGCGCACCTCGACGCTCAACGCGGCGAAGGACCTGTACGGGGCCGGCAGCGCGGAGTACCTCGCGGTCGGGGCGGCGTGGAGTGCCGTGAACGTGGGCTGACGGGCGGGGGCCGGGGGGCGGTCGAGCGCCTTCGGGGGTGAGCTGCGGGGCCGGGCGCGGGTGGGAGAAGCGGTAGCTGTCCTCGCCCGGCTGGGCGCCGACACGGCCGCGGTAACGGGACGAACCCGGTGCCGGCGGAGTACGGGCCGCGGTCGGGCAGGCGCGACCGAGCCTCCGGGGCAGGCGACGGTCACCCGTTCACACTCCCGGCCCCCACCAACGGGTTCTCTTGCCCGGCCCGCCCCGGACGCGGCGACGACCTGCGGTGACCTGCTGAAACGCCCCCTCCCCGGGGGACCGTCCGCCTCCCCCGGACACCCGTTCACCCCATTCCCGGCGCTTTCTCGGGAAGCGCTCCCGCCCCACTGCCCCTTACCTCGGAAGAGCAGGGGCTCGGCCGAGGCGGCGGCACTTGGGGGTGTCGCGGGTCGTGAGTCCGTGCGCTCGGAGGAGTCTCGATGCGACGTACCGCCCGTCTGCTGACCGGGACCGTACTGGCCGTCGGTGTCATCGGCCCCGCCGTCGCGCCCGCGTACGGCGCCGGCGGTGGCGAGCTGAAGGTGTCGCCGTCCTCGGTGGTACCGGGCGGGCAGGTCACGGTGCACACGGCCGCGTGCCGGGACGGCGGTGCGGCGGGCGACGCCAGCGCGGTGGGCGCCGGCTCCTTCACGCTGGCGCCGGGCTCGGACGAGGACGACGCGGCCGGAAGGTTCCAGGTGCCGCCGAGCGCGCAGCCGGGGACGTACGAGATCGTCGCGACCTGTGCCGAGGGCGGTCGGCGGGTGGCGGGCGACCTGGTGGTCACGCTGACGGCCACACGCGACGAGGTGCCTCCGAGAGGAAGTGTGAAGACGGGGGTCGGCGGCGCTTTCGGCCGCGATCCCGTGCAGACCGCGGCCGGCGTGACGGCTCTCGCCGTCGCCGCCGCGGGCGGTACCTGGCTCCTGCATCGCCGGGCGAGAGGCGACGGGATCTGACGGACACCCTCCGCTGTCCGTCCGCCGGTACCGCACGTCCCCTCCCCCTCCGGGTCCGACGCCCCTCGCGGCCCGGAGGGGGACCGGGCGGCCCGAGGACTGTTTCAGGAGGCTCGCGTGCGCACTCAGAGGAGCGTCGGCGACACCGTCATAGCCGCGGTCACCGTCCTGGCCCTGTGTTCCGGCGCCTGGCTGCTGCGCAACGGCGGCGAGACGCACGCCCCGCCGCAGCCGTCCACCGCACAGGCCGGGGAGGTTGGCCGCACCCTGGCCGACCCGCACCCCCGGCACCCCGCCGCCCCCGCGCTTCCCCCCTCCCCTCCCGACCGCGTCCGCATCCCCTCGCTGCGCGTCGACGCTCCCGTCATGGGGCTGGGTCTGACGAAGACGGGCAGCCTCGACGTCCCGCCCGCCGAGCGCGAGAACCTCGCCGGCTGGTACGAGGCAGGCACCACCCCGGGCGAGACCGGCACCGCGATCGTCGCCGGCCATGTCGACAACGCCGACGGACCCGCCGTGTTCTACCGTCTCGGCGCCCTGAAGAAGGGCAGCACGATCGAGGTGGAGCGACGGGACGGCGGCACGGCCCTCTTCTCGGTCGACGCCGTCGAGGTGTACGACGCGAAGGACTTCCCGGACGAGAAGGTGTACGGCGCGGCACCGCGCCCCGAGCTGCGGGTGATCACCTGCGGCGGCGGTTACTCACGGACGACCGGGTATCAGGGCAACGTCGTCGTGTTCGCGCATCTCAGCGGCAGCCGCTGACCCCTGCGCGCGGACACCCAGGACGTTCTCCCGGCCCCAGTCCCCGAGCGGGCCCAGGGCGTCGTTGAGCGCGGTGCCGACCGGTGTCAGCGAGTACTCGACGCGCGGCGGCACCTCGTCGTACGCCTCCCGGTGCACGATGCCGTCGGCCTCCATCTCGCGCAGCTGTGCGGCGAGGACCTTCTCGGTCACGCCCGGGAGCTCGCGGCGCAGCTCCCCGAAACGGTGCGGGCGCTCGCTCAGCTCCCAGAGGATGAGCACCTTCCACTTGCCGCCGATCACATCCATCGCCGCGTCGGTCCCGCAGACGTACGACCCCGGACGCCGACCGATCGCCATCGTGTCCCTCCCCCTACCTGGACTCTTTCCCGGTGGTAACCGCCCACTCTCAAGTACGTACTTGAGCGGAGCGTTCCCCTGCGACGAGCCTAAACGCCATGACTGACAACGCACTTGCCGCTACGACGCCCGCCTCGACCCAGCCCTCCGCCCCGACCCCGTTGACCCTCCTCGGCACCGGCGCCATGGGCACCGCCCTGGCCCGTGCCTGGCTCGCCGCCGGGCACCCGCTCACCGTGTGGAACCGCACGCCCGGCCGCGCCGAACCGCTGGCCGCCGAAGGCGCGACCGTCGCCGCGAGCGCCGCCGAGGCGGTGGCCGCGAGCCGGCTGGTCGTCGTCTGTCTGCTCGACGACGCCTCGGTCGGCGAAGCCCTCGACGGCGTCGGCCTGTCCGGCCGTGACCTGGTGAACCTGACCACCGGCACCCCCGCCCAGGGCCGCGCCCGCGCCGCCTGGGCCGAGGCGCGCGGCGCCCGTTTCCTGGACGCCGGGATCATGGCCGTACCGCCGATGGTCGGGGACCCGGCGTCGGGGGCGTACGTCCTCTACAGCGGCTCGCCCGCTCTCTTCGAGGAGCACGGCGAGACCCTCGCCGTGCCGGCCGCCACCCGCTATGTCGGCGCGGACCCGGGCTTCGCGGCGCTGCACGACGTGGCGCTGCTGAGCGGGATGACCGGCATGTTCGCGGGCGTGCTGCACGCCTTCGCGCTGATCCGCCGGGAGGACATCGCCCCGAAGGACTTCGCGCCCCTGCTGGCGGAGTGGCTCGGCGCGATGGCGCCCCTCGTGCACAAGACCGCCGACCAGTTGCAGAGCGGCGACTACGGCAGGGACGTCGTCTCCAACCTCGCGATGCAGGTCGCGGGCAACGGCACGCTGCTGGCCACGGCCGAGGAGCAGGGCGTGAGCCCTGAGCTGCTGACGCCGTACATGGCCCTCCTGGACCGGTGGCTCGCCGCGGGGCACGGCGAGGAGGACACCGCCGGGGCGGTCGAGCTGCTCGGCCCGGCCTGACGGGTGACGCGTCGCGGCCGGCCCTAGCCCACCCACTGCTCGTACGCCAGCTTCGCCACCAGTGCGAACACCACCGTCAGCAGCACCACCCGGACGAATTCGCTGCCCTTCTTCAGCGCCGTGCGCGCCCCCAGCATGCCGCCCGCCAGGTTGAACACGGCCATCACGGCGGCCAGCTGCCACAGGACCGTGCCCTGCCAGGCGAAGGTGGCGAGCGCCCCGGCGTTGGTGCAGCAGTTGACGATCTTGGCGGTGGCGGAGGCGGTGACGAGGTCGAGGTGGAGGACGGCGGTGAGGGTGAGGACCAGGAAGGTTCCGGTGCCGGGGCCGATCAGGCCGTCGTAGAAGCCGATGCCCAGGCCGGCCAGGCCGATCGCGGCGAGGATCCGGCGCGGGGAGGCCGGGCCGGTCGCGGGGGCGGTGCCGAAGGCGGGGCGCAGGATCACGAAGGCGGCCACGGCGAGCAGCACCACCATGATCACGGGCTTCAGCACCTCGGTGCTCATGCCGGCCGCGAAGAAGGCGCCGCCGGAGGAGCCCGCGAGTGCCGCCAGGCCGATGCGCACGGCGAGGCGCACGTCCACGGGTGCCTTGCGGGCGTACGTCACGGCGGCGCCCGTCGTGCCTACGATCGCGACCGCCTTGTTGGTGCCGAGCGCGTACGCGGCCGGGGTGTTCACCGGGAGGCCGAGCAGCAGGGCCGGGAGCAGCAGCAGGCCGCCGCCGCCCACCACGGCGTCGATCCAGCCGGCCACCAGGGCCGCGAGGCACAGGACGACGACCATGGTCAGCGATATGTCGGGCATGATCGCGACCCTAGGCAGTGCATACGTGCGCCGTCCATGTACATGAGGAGCATCTGAGGTTCGGCCGCGCCCGGCCTCACAGCCCGCCCGCACCGTGCCCGCCGAACCCTCACACCCGCCCCTCGCGCTCGCTGAGGGCAGCGTTCCTCGCGGGAAACAGATGCGATGCGGTCGGGAAACACCGGCACCGCACGCTCGATGCCATGACCTCGAATACGCGTGTGGTGGTGATCGGCGCCGGCCTCGCGGGCGTACGACTCGCCCGGCGGCTCGGCGAGCTCGGCACGCCCGTGACGCTCGTCGGCGACGAGGAGCACCGCCCGTACAACCGGGTGCTGCTCGCCGAGGTGCTGGCCGGCCGCTACAGCCCCGAGGTGATCGCCCTCCCGGCGCCCGCGGAGCTGACCCGCGGCCGGGTCACCGGCATCGACCGCGAGGCGCGGGCCGTACACCTCGCGGACGGGTCGGAGATCGCATACGACACGCTCGTCCTGGCCACCGGCTCGAACCCGGTACTGCCGCCGCTGCGCGGGCTGTTCACGGACATGTACCTCGCATCGGCACACCGGCCGACCGATCCGACCGGTCTTTCCGGCCGGGGGTCCGGGGGTCGCCCCCCGGGAAGGCACAGCACCCCCGACCACGTGCTGCCGGAGGGCGTCCACGCCTTCCGGACGATGGACGACTGCCTGGGCCTGTCCAAGGCGGTCCGGCCGGGTGTGCGGGCCGTGGTGATCGGCGGCGGGCTCCTCGGGGTCTCCGCGGCCCGGGCGCTCGCGATGCGCGGCGCGCAGGTCGTGCTCGCCCAGCAGTCCGAGCGGCTGATGGAGCGCCAGCTCGACCCGGCCGCCTCGAAGCTGGTCCGGCGCCATCTCGGCGACCTCGGTGTCGAGGTGCACACCGACCTGCGGGTGCGGGACGTGCGCTGCGTCGGCGGTGCGGTCCGCTCGGTGGAGATGGCCGACGGATACGCGCTCGACGCCGACATCGTGGTCCTGGCGTGCGGCGTCCGCCCGCGCGCCGGTCTCGCCCAGGCCGCGGGACTGGAGGTACGCAAGGGGATCGTCGTCGACGACGAGCTCCGTACCTCCGACCCGCACATCCGGGCCGTCGGCGACTGCGCGCAGCACGACGGCACGGTGTACGGGCTGGCCGCGCCCGCGCTCGAACAGGCCGACGTCCTGGCCGAGCTGCTCGCGGCGGACGCCGGTGACGCCGGCGCCCGCTACACCGGCACCCGGGCGCTGACCCGGCTGACGCTGGCCGGTGAGGGCTTCTTCGACCTCGCCGTGTTCGGCGAGACGGAGGCCCTGCCCGGCGACGACGTCGTCCAGCTCACGGACGCCACCCGCGGCACCTACCGCAAGGTCGTCGTCCGCGACGACCGCCTGGTCGGCGGGGTTCTCGTCGGCGAACTCGGCACCGTCGGCGCGCTCGCCCGCGCCTGGGAGGGAGCAGAGCCGCTCCCCGACGACGGCCCGCTGCTCCACCTGCTCACCAACGATGGAGGCTCCTGATGACCGCCACCCCGGAGGCCACGGAGGCCACCCCCACGATCGTGCTCGTCGGCCACGGCATGGTCGGCCAGCGCTTCCTCGAAGCGCTCGCCCAGCGCGGCCTGACCGCCACGCACCGCGTGGTCGTGCTGTGTGAGGAGCCGCGTCCGGCGTACGACCGCGTCGCCCTCACCTCGTACTTCTCGGGCAAGACGCCCGAGGACCTGTCGATGACGGACATGGAGTTCATCGAGACGCACGGCATCGAGCTGTACGTCGGTGACCCGGCCGTCTCCGTCGACCGCGAGGCGAAGAAGGTCACCGCCCGGTCCGGCGAGGTCTTCCAGTACGAGACCCTCGTCCTCGCCACCGGCTCGTACCCGTTCGTGCCGCCGGTCCCCAACAAGGACGCCGAGGGCTGCTTCGTCTACCGCACGATCGAGGACCTCCTCGCCATCGAGGAGTACGCGAAGACCCGCACGACCGGTGCCGTGGTCGGCGGCGGTCTGCTCGGTCTGGAGGCGGCCGGCGCTCTGAAGGGGCTCGGACTCACCTCCCACATCGTGGAGTTCGCGCCGCGGCTGATGCCGGTGCAGGTCGACGACGGCGGCGGCGCGGCCCTGCTGCGCACCATCGAGGACATGGGCCTCAGCGTCCACACGGGCGTGGGCACGCAGGAGATCGTCGTCGACGAGGCCGGTGCCGTCACCGGCATGAAGCTCTCCGACGGCTCCGAACTCGCCACCGACATGGTGGTGTTCTCCGCCGGTGTCCGCCCCCGCGACCAGCTGGCCCGCGACTGCGGTCTGACGGTCGGCGAGCGCGGCGGCATCACCGTCGACGAGCAGTGCCGTACGGTCGCCGACCCGCACGTGTTCGCGATCGGCGAGTGCGCGCTGGCCTCCGACGGCCGGGTGTACGGCCTGGTCGCCCCGGGTTACGAGCAGGCCGAGACGGCCGCCGCGACCATCGCCGCCGACGAGAGCGAGCAGTTGACGTTCACCGGCGCCGACCTGTCCACCAAGCTGAAGCTGCTCGGCGTGGACGTGGCGTCCTTCGGTGACGCGCACGGCACCGCCGAGGACTGCCTGGACGTCGTCTACTCCGACTCCCGCGCGGGCCTGTACAAGAAGCTGATCATCGGCCGGGACGGCACGCTGCTCGGCGGCATCCTGGTCGGCGACGCGGAGGCGTACGGCACGCTGAAGGCGTTCACCGGTTCGGTCCCGCCGGTCTCCCCCGAGTCCCTCGTCCTGCCCGCCGGCGCCGGGGCGCCCGCCCAGCTCGGCCCGTCCGCGCTGCCGGACGAGGCGATCATCTGCTCCTGCAACAACGTCACCAAGGGCACGATCCGCGGCGCGGTCACCGACCACAAGTGCACGACCGTGCCCGAGGTGAAGAAGTGCACCAAGGCCGGTACGACCTGCGGCAGTTGCGTCAAGGTGCTGGGCCAGCTGGTCGACGCCGAGCTGGAGGCGTCCGGCGTCGAGGTCGACAAGGGCCTGTGCGGCTGCTTCTCGCAGACCCGCGAGGAGCTGTACGAGATCGTCCTCGCCCTGCGCATCAACACCTACCAGGACCTGCTGGACCGCTACGGCCGGGACGGCGCCAAGGGCGGCGACGGCTGCGAGATCTGCAAGCCGGCGGTCGGCTCGATCATCGCCTCGCTCGCCCCGACGATCGGCGCGAGCGGCTACGTCCTGGAAGGCGAGCAGGCCTCCCTCCAGGACAGCAACGACCACTTCCTGGCCAACCTCCAGAAGAACGGCTCGTACTCGGTCGTCCCGCGCATCCCCGGCGGTGAGATCACCCCCGAGGGGCTGATCGTGATCGGCGAGATCGCCCGCGACTTCGGCCTCTACACGAAGATCACGGGTGGTCAGCGGATCGACATGTTCGGCGCCCGCGTCGAGCAGCTCCCGCTGATCTGGACCCGGTTGGTGGACGCCGGCTTCGAGTCCGGCCACGCCTACGGCAAGTCCCTGCGCACGGTGAAGTCCTGCGTCGGCCAGACCTGGTGCCGCTACGGCGTCCAGGACTCCGTCCGGATGGCGATCGACCTGGAGCTGCGCTACCGGGGCCTGCGCTCCCCGCACAAGCTCAAGTCGGCGGTGTCGGGCTGCGCCCGCGAGTGCGCCGAGGCCCAGTCGAAGGACTTCGGCGTCATCGCCACCTCGGGCGGCTGGAACCTGTACGTCGGCGGCAACGGCGGCGCGACCCCGCGCCACGCGGACCTCCTGGCCCAGGACCTGTCGGACGCCGAACTGATCAAGCTGATCGACCGTTTCCTGATGTTCTACATCCGCACCGCCGACCGCCTGGAGCGCACCTCGACCTGGCTGGAGCGCATCCCCGGCGGCCTGGACCACGTCCGTGACGTGGTCGTGGAGGACTCCCTCGGCATCTGCGAGGAACTGGAGTCCCTGATGACGGCCCACGTGGCGCACTACGCCGACGAGTGGGCGACCACCATCAACGACCCCGAGAAGCTCGCCCGGTTCGTGTCCTTCGTGAACGCCCCGGACACCCCCGACCCGGTCGTCGGCTTCGTCCCCGAGCGCGACCAGATCAAGCCCGACCTGCCGCTGCTGACCATCGGCCAGCGCCCCCTGGAAGGAAGCGCCCAGCGATGACCCTGGCACCCGAGACGACCGACCTGAAGATCGAAGTCCAGCTGGAGAACGGCTGGTTCACGGTCTGCGAGCTGGCCCGGCTGCTCCCCGGCCGCGGCGTGGCGGCCCTGCTGCCCGACGGCCGTCAGGCCGCCCTGTTCCGCGACCGCTCCGGCAAGTTGTACGCCATCGACAACCGCGACCCCTTCGGCGGCGCGGCGGTCCTCTCCCGCGGTCTGACCGGCACCCACCAGGGACGTCCGTTCGTCGCCTCGCCACTGCTGAAGCAGCGGTTCGACCTGGAGTCCGGGGTGTGCCTGGACGATGAGTCGGTGCGGGTGGCCACGTACGAGGTGCGTGCCGCGTAAGAGGGTTTCTTGACCGAGCGTTCTTATTGGATCTAGGCTGCTGAGCGTGGCCAGGACCAAGGAGTTCGATCCCGAGGCCGCGCTGCAGGCAGCTCTGGAGCTGTTCTGGCGGCGCGGCTACGAGGCGACGTCGATGTCCGACCTCGTCGAACACCTCGGCATCGGCCGGGCCAGCCTCTACGCCACGTTCGGCAACAAGCACGAGCTGTACCTCAAGGCACTGGAGCGCTACGCCCGGGCAGGGCTCCCGCCGATCGTGCGGGAGCTGTCCCGGCCGGGGCCCGCGCTGCCGGCCGTACGGTCCGTCGTGCGGCGGTACGCGAGCGAGGCCGCCGACGGGCAACTGCGCCTGAGCGGCTGCCTGGTCACCAACACGGCGACGGAGCTCGCCCCGCACGACCCGGCGGCGGCGCGGTGGGTGGAGCGCAACTGGGACCAGCTGGAGACCGTGCTGCACGCGGCGCTGGTGCGCGCGCGGGCGCAGGGCGAACTGCCCGCGGACCGCGATCCGCTCACCCTCGCGCGCATGCTGCTGGTGCTGCTGCAGGGCCTGCGCGTGGTCGGCAAGGCGTCCTCGGACCCCGCGCGGGTACGGGACGCGGCGGAGCAGGCGCTGGCACTGCTGGACTGACTCACACCTGGGCACCTCGGGCGAGGTGCCTTTTTCTTTGCCTCAATACTGGATCGATCGGTCAAGAAACAGACCGGTCAAGAATCAGGGGAGATCATGACCACCGCACTGAACCGCACCCGCTTCACCGGCCGGACCGCCCTGGTCACCGGCGCCGGATCCGGCATCGGACGGACGACGGCGCTCGCGCTGGCCGCCGAGGGCGCGAACGTCGTCGTGGCCGGCCGCGGGCGCGGGCCGCTCGACGAGACGGTGGCCCTGATCGAGGAGGCGGGCGGCAAGGCGCTGGCGGTCACCGCCGATGTCTCACGCGCCGCCGACATCCAGGCGGCCGTGGCCGCGACCGTGGACCACTTCGGCTCGCTCGACGTGGCCGTGAACAACGCGGGCGTCTTCCGCGGCGGCGCCCCCTTGGCCGACCTCTCCGAGGAGGACTGGCACACCCAGCTCGGCATCAACGTCACCGGGGTGTTCCTCGCCCTCCAGGCCGAGGTCCGCCGGATGCGTACCCAGCCGACCGGCGGCGCGATCGTGAACATCGCCTCCACCTTCGGCGTCCACACCCGCCACCCGGGCGCCGCCGCGTACGCCGCCACCAAGGCCGCGGTATCCGTCCTCACCAGGGGCGCCGCCCTCGACCACATCCGCGACGGCGTCCGCATCAACGCGGTCAGCCCCGGCGCCGTGGCCACCCCCATGTCGCTGCGCCCCGGCGAGCAGGAGGCGGACCGCGCCGAGCGCGCCCGGGCCACGCTCCCCCTCGGCCGCGTCTCGACCACGCAGGAGGTGGCCGCGGCGGTCCTCTACCTGGCCTCGGACGACGCCATGTCGGTGGTGGGCACGGACCTGGTGGTGGACAGCGGGGCCACGGCCTGAGCGCACAGGCCGCCGGGCGGGTGACGAGCCTCCCGGCCAGGGGCCGCTTCACGCCCACCGCGCAGCACGGCAGAGGGCATCGTCGGGGGGCCTCGTCGGCGGCGATGAGGACCTCGGGCGCCAAGAGGTCGGTCAATCAGGCCGACCTGCGGCGCCAGATCCTCGACGGCGAGGTCACGGTCCGCGATCAGCCGACGTGGGCGGCGATGGTCCGCGCGCACAGCAGGGACTCGGAGTGTGTGGTGTCCACCTCCAGGTCGTAGCGCACGCCCTCGTGCACCAGGTCCGCCTGCGCGGCGGCCATGCCCCGGGCCCGGTCCCCCCGCGCGATCTCACGTCCCGCGGCGACCGCGCTCTCACACCTGACGCCGACCCACAGCACGTCCAGATCGCCGAGATGCCCGCGCCACCGCCGCTGGGACGCCGCTCCGCCGAGGAAGACGTCGTCGATGACGATCCTGGCGCCGGCGCGGGCCATCGCCACGACGCCCTCCGTCCAGGCCGCCTGGAGCCGCATGAAGTCCGCCCCGACGCTCACCCCGCCGTCCGCGGCGAACGTGATCCCCCCGTCCGACCCCTGTGTCTTCGCGGGCAGCGCCTCGACGAACGAGTCACACCCGAACGTCAGCCACAGGTCGGGCAGCACGGCCTGCAGACACCGCACGATTCCCGACTTCCCCGAGCTGGAACCGCCGTTGAGGATGATCATCCGAGTCGTCATCGCGTCACAGTAGGGCGCCGCCCGCGCGGCGTGCAGCGGATTACGGCACCGCTCAGCCCACGAGCCGTGGGTGCTCCGCGTAGTCGTCGGCGCCGTCGGGCAGCGGCCGCGTGTCCAGGTAGAACCACTCGGCGTCCGGGCCGGGAGCCGGTGCCGGGGCCGAGGGCGGCAGCGGCGCAGGCGTCGGCCCGGTCGCCGTGGGAGCCGGCTTCGCCGGGCCCGGCATCAGCAGTTCCACGCGCAGCCCCAGCCCCCGCTGCTGCGCCGTGAACTCCTCCACCTGGTTGCGGCAGGCATGGTCCAGATGGGTGACGCCGGTCAGGTCGAGGCGGATACGGGGCCTGCCCGAGGCCGCGGCGGCCTCCAGGGCCTCGATGACCTGCGGCAGGCGCAGGAACGTCGCGTTGCCGGCCATGACGACCTTCGCGGTGTCGTCCTCGACGTGCTGCCGGATCACCGTCTGCGACATGCGCAGGGCGGCGAGCACGATGCCGGCCGCGAGGCCGATGAGCACGCCTTCCAGCAGGGCGGTCGCGACGATGACCAGCGTCGTCACCGTCATCACCACGAATTCGCCGCGGTCCTGACGCCACATCTTCGGGAACTCCGCCGGCGCGAACAGCTTCCAGCCGCTGTGCACGAGGACGCCCGCGAGCACCGAGATCGGGATCAGTGCCAGGACCTGCGGCAGCAGCAGTGCGAAGGCCAGCAGCCACAGGCCGTGCAGGGTGCGGGAGAGACGGGTCTTCGCGCCGGCCTGGACGTTCGCCGAACTGCGGGCCACGACCGCCGTGATCGGGAGGGCGCCGAGGACGCCCGCGACCGTGTTTCCGGCGCCCTGGGCGATGAGTTCGGTGTTGTAGCGGGTGCGGGGGCCGCTGTGCATACGGTCCACGGCGGCCGCGGTGAACAGGCTCTCCGCCGAGGCGATCACCGTGAAGGTGAGGATGGAGGTGAGGATCGCGGGCTCCGCGAGACCCGCGAACTGCTCGGCCCCCGGCACCCGCACCGACGCCGGCAGATTGCCGACCTGGAGTGTCTTCACGTCCACGCCGGGCAGCGCGGCGACCGCGATGCCGATGCCGACCGCGACCAGCGCGGCCGGGATCTTCTTCGCCGGGCCCGGCGCCTTCTTCCACACGAAGCTCAGCACGATCGTGACGATGCCGAGCAGTGTGGCGATCATCGCCTGCGGGTCGGTGAGGACGTCGGCGACCAGGCCCGGGATGCCTGCCATGTTCTCGATCGGGACGCCCGGGGCCTTGGCGTCGGCCATCGGGTATGCCTGGCTGAACATCAGCGGCAGCCCGATGCCGGCCAGCATCCCCTGCACCACCGCGAGGGAGATCGCCTGGAACAGCCGGCCGAGGCGTACGACGCCGAGGACGATCTGGAGGATGCCCGAGAACAGGACGATCACGCCGAGCATCGCCACACCGTGCTCCAGCACCGTCTCCGCGACCAGCGCGGCGAGCCCGGCGGCCGGCCCGCTGACCTGGAGCGTGCTGCCCCGGACCGCGCCGACGACCAGACCGCCGATCACCCCGGAGATGATCCCCAGCTCGGCGGGGACCCCGGAGGCCACGGCCACGCCGATGCACAGGGGCAGGGCGACGAGGAAGACCACGAGGGACGCGGTGATCTCGTTGGCGAGGTCGGGCCTCCCACCCCCGGCCCGCGCCGCCTTCCCACCCCCCGCCTGCGGCGGCTGGGCGGCATCCCCGCTCCTCGGCGTGCCCACCTTCGTACGCCCCGGCCCGCGCCCGCGCGCATGCGCCCCGCTCATCCGGTGTGCACCCGGAACAGCCCGTCGCCCTCCAGCTCGTGCACCTGCCCGGTGTCGACCTCGTAGTACCAGCCGTGCAGCCGCAACCGCCCCCCGTCCAGCCGCTGCCGCACCACCGGGTAGGTCCGCAGTACGGCCAGCTGGTTGACGACGTTGCCCTGGGCCACGTCGGGCAGGGACGGGTCGTCGGAGGCGGTCGTGAGGACCGGCACCAGTTCGGGGCGGGCCAGTCGCAGCCACGCGTCCACGCCCGGCAGCGAGGACAGGTCGTCGCCCGACTTCAGCGCGCTCATCGCCCCGCAGTGTGAGTGACCGCACACGATGATGTCCTGAACCCCGAGCACCTCCAGTGCGTACTCGATGGTGGCGGCCTCCCCGGACACGCCGGGACTGCCGTACGGCGGCACGATATTTCCCGCGTTGCGCAGCTCGAATATCTCTCCGGGCCGCGCTCCGGTAATCAGTGCGGGTATGACCCGCGAGTCCGAGCAAGTAATGAAGAGCGCCTCGGGATATTGCCCCTCGGCCAGTTTGCGGTATTCACCGCTCTCGAAATCGACCCGCCGCTTGAACGAACGGGCACGGTCCAGCAACGCCTTCAACGGTGGCTCCTCGGTGGGGAGTTCGGCCAGTTCACAGCACCGTAGGGGAGTCCACGCCAGCGGAAGGTTAAGTAAAGGCCAGAGCGCGTCCAGTAATTGGACATTCTTTGTCGCAATGCCCCGCAAGCGCTTGTTTCTTGTAGCGTGCTGACGTCAGGGCAGAGAATGCAAATTTACCGAGAGACAGGACGCATGGGCATACGAGTGCTGCTCATCGAGGACGACGAGACGATCGCCGAACCGCTCGCCGAGGGCCTGGGGCACTTCGGGCTGACGGTGGATCACGTGACCACCGGAGCCGAGGGGCTGAGACGGCCGTACGGCGATGTCGTCCTGCTCGACCTCGGGTTGCCGGACATGGACGGCATCGACGTGTGCCGGGGCATCCGGCAGGTCTCGGACGTGCCGGTCATCATCCTGAGTGCGCGGGGTGAGGAGGCCGACCGGGTGCTGGGGCTCGAACTGGGCGCGGACGACTATCTGGCGAAGCCGTTCAGCGTGCGGGAGCTGGTGGCGCGGGTGCGGGCCGTGACCCGGCGAACCCAGCGCACGGAGGCGGTACCGGATCCGGCGGGCACGGCACCGATCACGTCGTACGAGGCCACGCCGCCACCCTCGTACGAGGCCGCGCCGCCCCCTTCGTACGAGGCCGAGCCACCCTCGCCGTACGAGGACACCGCCCCCCAGCCCACGTACGCCGCCCCCGGCCCCCTCGTCGTCGACCGCCGCACCCGTCAGGTCTGGGTCGGCGAGATCCCCGTCACCCTCACCCCGAAGGAGTTCGAGCTGCTGGCGCTGCTCACCGAGGACCCCGGTGCGGTCTACTCCCGTCAGCAGATCCTGGACCGGGTGTGGGACCCGCACTACGAGGGCCCGACCAAGACGCTGGACGTCCATGTCGCCTCGCTGCGGCGGAAGTTGGGCCACGCGGGGTGGATCCAGACGTTGCGCGGGGTCGGCTTCCGGCTGGCGGTGCAGACCGAACCGGGCGGGCAGCAGGTGTCCTCGCCGTGACCCGCCGGCTGCTGCTGAGCTACCTCTCGCTCGCCGCCCTGGTGCTGCTCTGCCTGGAGGTCCCGCTGGGCTTCGTCTACTCGCGCAGCGAGCGGGAGCGGGTGGTGGGCGCGGCGAAGGACGAGGCCGAATCGGTGTCGGCGTACGCCTCGCTGTCCCTCAGTACGGGCCGTGCCGAGCGGGACCTGCCGCGCCGGGTGGCGCACTGCGCCGAGCGGATCGGCGGGAAGGTGGTCGTCGTGGACGCCTCGGGCACCCTGCTCGCCGCCTCGCATCCGATGGCCGCCATCATGTCGGCCGACCTCGCCTCCCGCCCCGGCATCGCGGCCGCCCTCCGGGGCACCTCCACGGTGGATGTCCGTACGTCGACCATCGGTGGCGTCGAGTACCTGTCGGTCGCCGGGCCGGTCCAGCGTGACGGGCGGCTCCAGGGTGCCGTATGGCTGACGCTGCCGACGCGGACGGTGCACGAACGCGTCCATCACGTCTGGCTGTTGCTGGCCGTCGGCGGGCTCGGGGTCCTCACGGCGGTCGCTCTGATCGGGTTCGCCATCGCCTACTGGGCCGGCCGGCCGATCCGTGAACTGGAGCGGGCCACCCATGAGTTGGCGGACGGCGGCCGGGCGACGCCCGTGTCGATGACGAAGGGGCCCCCGGAGGTTCGCCGGCTGGCCGCCGCGTTCAACCGCACGGCGGCCCGGCTCGCCCATCTCCTCGACTCCCAGCGCGCGTTCGCGGGCGAGGCGTCCCACCAGCTGAAGACGCCGCTCGCAGCGCTACGGCTGAGGCTGGAGAACCTGGAGCCGAACGTCTGCGACCGCGGCCTGGGCAGCCTCACCGCAGCCGTGACCGAGACGGACCGGCTCGCGCGGATGGTCGAGGGGCTGTTGGCGATGGCCCGTCTGGAGGAGGACTCCGCGACGCCCGCGCCGGTCGACGTGGGCGCGATCTGCGCGGAACGGCACCGCACCTGGCTGCCGCTCTTCGAGCGGCGCAGGGTCTCCCTGGTGCTGTTCGCGGGGAGCGTGGGGCCGGTTCTCTCGGTGCCGGGCGGAGTCGAGCAGGTCGTGGACAACCTGCTCTCCAACGCGCTGCGCGCCTCCCCGCCCGACAGCACCGTGACCATCGAACTGCGGCTCCACGTACCGGCGCGCCGTGCCCTGCGCGACGCCCGCCCCGCCTGGGTCGACCTGCACATCGCCGACGAGGGCCCCGGCATGACCGCGGACCAGCGCGCCCGGGCCTTCGACCGCTTCTGGCGCGCGCCCGGCGCCCCCAAGGGCGGTACGGGGCTGGGCCTGTCGCTGGTCCAGCGCCTCGCGCACGCGAGCGGCGGCGAGGCGAGCCTGCACGCCTCGGCGGCGGGCGGGCTGGACGCGGTGATCCGGCTGCCGTCGGCGGAGCCGCCGCGCGAGGCGCACGGACCGGGCGTCGACCGGCCGGGGCAGCGGAAGCGGGGGGTGCCGGTGTTGCGGGTGTGAGCGGCGAGTGGGAGCTTCGGGTGGGCGCATGAGGCACCCACAGGCAGCTCTCAGGTACGCCGTCCGGCGGTCACCGACTGGCCACGGTCCGTCCACCCGGCTCCCCTAGGTTCCATGCCGCCCCCCACGCACGACCCCGTCGTCGACCGGCGACGGGGCGGTACGGCACCTCTTGGAGTGAGAGTGGAACGTCGTAGCCTTCTGCGTGCGGCCGTCCTCGGCGGCTCGACCACCGTGTTCGGCGGAACCCTGTGGCGCGGCGCCGCGTACGCGGCCCCGGCCCAGCCCGGCACCGGCCCCTACGGGGCACTGGGCTCCCCCGACGCCAACGGCATCAGACTCCCGAGCGGCTTCACCAGCCGCGTCATCGCCCGCTCCGGCCAGACGGTCTCCGGAACGTCGTACACCTGGCACAACGCCCCTGACGGCGGCGCCTGTTACGCCGACGGCAGCGGCTGGATCTACGTCTCCAACTCCGAGATCAACCCCTCCGGCGGCGCGAGCGCGGTGAAGTTCTCGTCGGCCGGCGCGATCACGGGCGCGTACCGCATCCTCTCCGCCACCCGGCAGAACTGCGCGGGCGGCAAGACCCCGTGGAACACCTGGCTGTCCTGCGAGGAGGTGTCCCTCGGCTACGTCTACGAGACCGACCCGTGGGGCGTGAACACGGCGACCCGCCGCGACGCGATGGGCCGCTTCAAGCACGAGGCGGCGGCCGCCGACCCGGTGCGCCAGGTGATCTACCTGACCGAGGACGAGACCAACGGCCGCTTCTACCGCTTCGTACCGAACACCTGGGGCAACCTCTCCTCCGGAACCCTCCAGGTCATGGTCGCGGGCAGTGCCACCTCGGGCTCCTTCACCTGGGCGAACGTCCCCGACCCGGACGGCTCCCCGACCGCCACCCGCTCCCAGGTCTCGGGCTCCAAGTCCTTCAACGGCGGCGAGGGCTGCCACTACGCCGACGACACGGTGTGGTTCACGACCAAGGGCGACAACCGCGTCTGGCAGCTCAACCTGACGTCGAACACCTACGAGTTGGCGTACGACGACTCCCTCGTCAACGGCACGGCCCCGCTCACCGGCGTCGACAACATCACCGGCACGTCCTCCGGCGACCTGTTCGTCGCCGAGGACGGCGGCAACATGGAGATCTGCGTCATCACCCCGGACGACGTCGTCGCCTCGTTCCTGCGCGTCGACGGCCAGTCGGGGTCGGAGATCACGGGCCCGGCCTTCTCCCCGGACGGCTCCCGTCTGTACTTCTCCAGCCAGCGGGGGACGACGGGTAGCTCGTCGGGCGGCATCACGTACGAGGTGACGGGCCCCTTCCGCGCCTGACGGTCACAAAAAAGCCACACCTCCCCCACATTCAGTCACAGGGCATTACGGTCATCCCCTCACGCACCAGTGGGGGGATGACATGACCAGTCCGTACACCACGGCACCCATGCCGCAGCCGCCGTTCCGCCCGGCCCCGAAGTGGGCCCGCAAACGCTACGTACTGCCCGCGCTCGCCCTGGCCTTCTTCCTGGGCATCGGCGCCGGCGGCGCGTCCGGCGAGGGCTCGAAGGACACCGAGGCGACAGCCAAGGCGGCATCGCCGCAGCCCACGGTCACCGTCACCACGACCATGACGGCCCCGGCGAAGGACCCGGAGCCGGCGCCGACCGTGACGGCCACCAAGACGGTCAAGGTCACCAAGACGGTCACCGCCACTCCCGCCCCGGACACCGGCTCCGTCTCCGACGACGACGGCTCGTCCAGCGGCGACGTCTACTACGCCAACTGCACCGAGGCCCGCGCGGCCGGCGCGGCCCCGGTCCACCGAGGCGAGCCCGGCTACGCCTCCCACCTGGACCGGGATGGCGACGGGGTGGGTTGCGACAGCTGACGCAGCGCACCCGCCACGGAACAGGTGAGGGCGGCATCCCCGCACAGGATGCCGCCCTCTTTGGTGCACCGGAGTCGCCACCCATCGGTCTTGAGGGTCGGGGACAGGCGACGACTCCGGAGATTCAGTGGCCGTAGGCCTTGTCGGTGGCCGTGAGACCTACCGGTGGTCGCTGCCCACCGACTCCGAAGCCGCGCGGCCCGCTTCGAGGCGTGCCACCGGGATCCGGAACGGCGAGCAGGAGACGTAGTCGAGGCCGACCTCGTGGAAGAAGTGGACCGACTCGGGGTCGCCGCCGTGTTCGCCGCAGACGCCGAGCTTCAGGTCCGGCCGGGTCTCGCGGCCCGCCTTCGCGGCGGCGGCGACCAGGGAGCCCACGCCGTCCTTGTCGATCGTCTCGAACGGGGAGACACCGAAGATGCCCTTCTCCAGGTACGCGGTGAAGAACGAGGCCTCCACGTCGTCCCGGCTGAAGCCCCACACCGTCTGGGTGAGGTCGTTCGTGCCGAAGGAGAAGAACTCCGCCGCCTCGGCGATCTGGCCGGCGGTGAGGGCGGCACGCGGCAGCTCGATCATGGTGCCGATCGACAGCTTGAGCTTCACACCGGTGGCCGCCTCGACCTCCGCGACGACCTGGTCGGCCTCCTCGCGGACGATCTCCAGCTCCTGGACCGTGCCGACGAGCGGGATCATGATCTCGGCGCGCGGGTCGCCCTTGGCGTTCTTGCGCTCGGCGGCCGCTTCCGCGATCGCGCGGACCTGCATGGTGAACAGGCCGGGGATGACCAGGCCCAGGCGTACGCCTCGCAGGCCCAGCATCGGGTTCTGCTCGTGCAGCCGGTGTACGGCCTGGAGCAGGCGGAGCTCGTTCTCGTGCGGCTCCTGGCGGGACTCGGCGAGGGCCACGCGCACCGACAGCTCGGTGATGTCCGGCAGGAACTCGTGCAGCGGCGGGTCGAGGAGACGGATCGTCACCGGCAGGCCGTCCATCGCCGAGAACAGCTCGACGAAGTCCTTCTTCTGGAGCGGGAGCAGCTCCTTCAGGGACTCCTCGCGCTCGGCCTCCGTGTCGGCCAGGATGAGGCGCTCGACCAGCTCGCGGCGGTCGCCGAGGAACATGTGCTCGGTGCGGCACAGGCCGATGCCCTGGGCGCCGAAGCGACGGGCGCGCAGCGCGTCCTCGGCGTTGTCCGCGTTGGCGCGCACCCGCAGGCGCCGCTTGCGGTCGGCGAACGCCATGATGCGGTGGACGGCCTCGACCAGCTCGTCGGCGTCCTGGGCACCGGCGTGCATCCGGCCCTCGAAGTACTCCACGACGGGAGAGGGGACCACCGGGACCTCGCCCAGGTAGACCTTGCCGGACGAGCCGTCGATCGAGATGACGTCGCCCTCCTCCACCACGTGCCCGCCGGGGACGGTCATACGGCGCCGCTTGGTGTCGACCTCGAGCTCCTCCGCGCCGCACACGCACGTCTTGCCCATGCCGCGCGCCACGACGGCCGCGTGGGACGTCTTGCCGCCGCGCGACGTCAGGATGCCCTCCGCCGCGATCATGCCGTCGAGGTCGTCCGGGTTGGTCTCCCGGCGGACCAGGATGACCTTCTCACCCGAGCGCGACCACTTCACCGCGGTGTACGAGTCGAAGACCGCCTTGCCGACCGCCGCACCCGGCGACGCCGCGATGCCCCGGCCGACCTGCTCGACCTTGGCCTCCTCGTCGAACTTCGGGAACATCAGCTGCGCGAGCTGTGCGCCGTTGACGCGCTGGAGCGCCTCGGCCTCGTCGATGAGGCCCTGGTCCACGAGCTGGGTCGCGATCCGGAAGGCGGCGCCCGCCGTGCGCTTGCCGACGCGGGTCTGGAGCATCCACAGCTGACCGCGCTCGATGGTGAACTCGATGTCGCAGAGGTCCTTGTAGTGGTTCTCCAGCGTCTCCATGATCTGCATCAGCTGGTCGTACGACTTCTTGTCGATCGACTCCAGCTCCGCGAGCGGGACGGTGTTGCGGATGCCAGCGACGACGTCCTCGCCCTGGGCGTTCTGGAGGTAGTCGCCGTAGACGCCCTGGTGGCCGGAGGCGGGGTCGCGGGTGAAGGCGACGCCCGTGCCGGAGTCGGGGCCCAGGTTGCCGAAGACCATCGAACAGACGTTGACCGCGGTGCCCAGGTCGCCGGGGATGCGCTCCTGGCGGCGGTAGAGCTTGGCGCGGTCGGTGTTCCAGGAGTTGAAGACCGCCTCGATGGCGAGGTCCATCTGCTCGCGCGGGTCCTGCGGGAAGTCCCGGCCGGCCTCCTTCTTGACGATCTTCTTGAAGGCGGTGACCAGCTTCTTGAGGTCGGCGGCCTCCAGGTCGGTGTCGACCGTGACCTTCTTGGCCTCCTTGGCCTTGTCGAGGGCTTCCTCGAAGAGCTCGCCGTCGACGCCGAGGACGGTCTTGCCGAACATCTGGATGAGGCGGCGGTAGGAGTCCCACGCGAACCGCTCGTCGCCTGCCTGGTCGGCGAGGCCCTTCACGGACTTGTCGGAGAGCCCGATGTTGAGGACCGTGTCCATCATGCCGGGCATGGAGAACTTGGCGCCGGAACGGACGGAGACCAGAAGGGGGTTGTCGGCCTGGCCGAGCTTCTTGCCCATCTTCGTCTCAAGGGCGTCGAGGTGCGCACTCACCTCGTCACGCAGTGCCGCCGGCTCCTCGCCGCTGTCGAGGTAGACCTTGCAGGCTTCCGTCGTGATCGTGAACCCGGGGGGAACGGGAAGGCCCAGGTTGGTCATCTCGGCGAGGTTGGCGCCCTTGCCACCCAGGAGGTCCTTGAGGTCCTTGTTTCCCTCGGTGAAGTCGTAAACGAACTTCGCTACGTGGGGATCTTTGTTTTCCGACACGGTCTCGACTCCCTCGAGGACGCGGTGGCTGCCCTGACGGCGAGGAACATACCCAGATCGAAGGCGTCTGGGTACGTCTACTCACGCGTCATACGCCTGTAACCACCCGTCCGCCAGTGGATCGAAAGTCAAAGCTTGGCAAGCGGTGACGGGCGGATGTTTTCACTTCTTGAACGCGAGAGGGTCCATAAGTGCGGTTTCCCGCTCATGTGAGCGCCCATCGCGCACGTCTGATTTCGATCGATGAACGATCAAGGGGTGGCACTCGGTGCCACCCCTTGGAGAAGTGCAGCCGCTCAAGATCCGCTCATCTGAGCGCAACCCTTATCAGAGGTGGCGAGAATCACGCTGCCACAGAGGATCGGATTTCACCATGCGGACGTGCCTCCGGGACGGAAACGCGCCCGTCACACACCGATCCGGACGGCTGTCGCACACCGCCCCCGACGGCCGTCACACACCCAGCGCGACCAGGCGTTCTTCCACCCGCTCCGGCGCGTACAGATGCTCCACGACCAGCGCCCCGGCCCCCACCAACCCGGCCCGCTCCCCCAGCCGCGAGGTGACGACCTCCAGATGAGCGGTGGAGCGCGGCAGCGCCCGTTGGTACAGCAGCTCCCGCACACCGGTGACGAAGGGCGTCCCGGCCAGATCCCCGGCGATCATCAGCACCCCGGGGTTGAGCAGCGTCACCACGGTCACCAGCACGTCCCCGACCTGCCGCCCGGCCTCCCGCGCCAACGCGGCCGCCCCCGGATCCCCGGCCGCCAGCAGATCCCGCACATCCGCCCCGGAGGCCGCGGGCGCCCCCGCCTCGGCCAGCCGCCGGGCCACGGCACCGCCACTGGCGACGGCGGCCAGACAGCCGTACGAACCGCACCGGCACAGCGCGTCGGCGCCCACCCGGATGTGCCCGATGTCCCCCGCACCCCCGTCGATGCCCCGGTACAGGGAGCCGTCCACGACGACCCCCGCACCGATACCGGTCGACACCTTCACCAGCACGAACGCCGAGCACTGCGGATATCCGGTGCGCTGTTCGCCGTACGCCATCAGGTTGGCGTCGTTGTCGACGAGGACCGGCACCGGCGCGACCCCCGTCTGCTCACCGAAGGCCCTGGCCAGCCGCCCTCTTATGTCATAGCCGTCCCAGCCGGGCATGATCGGCGGCTGGACCACCCGGCCGGTCTCGATGTCCACCGGCCCCGGCACCGCGAGCCCGATGCCGCCCACCTCGCCGGCCCGGCGCCCGGCCTTCTCCAGCAGCTCGGCGAACCAGCGCCCCAGCTCGCCCAGCACGGCGTCCGGCCCGTCCTCGACGACCAGCGTGCCGCTGTGCTCGGCGAGGATGTCGCCGGTCAGGGACAGTACGGCGGCACGCGCGTGCCGGGTGTCCAGGTCGGCGGCGAGGACGACGGCGTGCTCGCCGTCGAACTCCAGGGTGATGGAGGGCCGCCCGCCCAGCGGGGAGTCCACGGGCCCCCCGGCACCCTCGCGCAGCCATCCCGCCCGGAAGAGCCGGTCGAGGCGCTGGCCGACGGTCGCGCGGGAGAGGCCGGTGGCCTGCTGGAGGGCGCCGCGTGTGACGGCCCGTCCGCTGCGCACGAGTTCGAGCAGATCGCCGGCGCCGGCCGGGCCGACCCCCCTGGTCGTCCTGCCCGTCCGCCGCTGCCTCTGCCACCCGGTCATGCGCACCCCCTTGTGTTCCTCAACCCTGCATTACATATTGAGTTTTGCGTGTTAAATAGACGTAACCCTACGGTAGCCATGACCGAACCGGTCGGCCGAACGTCTTTCGGGGAGCCCCGAGTGGATCGCACTGCCCAACTCACCGCCCGTACCGCGGAGCGTGACATCGCATACGATCCGCCTCCTGAGGCAGGTTCGCTGCACGTCAGGGCCGCCCGAGTGCTGGAGGCCAACTGGACCGGCGCCTCCACCGTCCCCTCCCGCAGCCTGTATCCGCACCAGTGGTCCTGGGACTCGGCGTTCATCGCGATCGGCCTCAGGCACCTCTCGCCGTTACGGGCGCAGACGGAGCTGGAGACCCTGCTCGACGCCCAGTGGGGCGACGGCCGGGTCCCGCACATCGTCTTCAACCCCTCGGTCCCCCTGGACGCCTACTTCCCGAGCCCCGACTTCTGGCGCTCCTCGACCGCGGGCCGCGCCGCGGGCGCCCCGCGCACCGTACAGACCTCCGGCATCGTGCAGCCACCGGTGCACGCGCTGGCCGCCTGGCTGGTGCACCGCGCCGACCCGGGACTGTCCCGGGCGCGCGGCTTCCTCACCCGGATGTATCCCCGCCTGGCCGCCTGGCACCGCTATCTGCTGCGCCGCCGGGACCTGGGCGGCGGCGGCCTCGCGTCGGTCGTGCACCCCTGGGAACAGGGCATGGACAACAGCCCCTGCTGGGACGCCCCGCTGGCCCGCGTCACCCCGGCCCCGACCCGTTCCTTCCGCCGCGCCGACCTCGACCACGGGGCGCCCGAGGACCGCCCGACCGACCTGGACTACGGACGCTACGTACGCCTGGCGACGGACTACCGGGACGGCGGTTACGCCGACGGCGGCATCGAGGGAGCACCCCGCAGGACCTCGGCCGACCGCACCGGCGACGGCGGGAGGCGGACGGACGCCTTCGCCGTCGAGGACCCGTCCTTCAACGCCCTGCTCATCGCCTCCGAGCACGCGCTCGCCCGGATCGCCGGCGAACTGGGCGCGACCGGCACGGCCCGCCACGCACGCGCGGAACGGCTGACGGCGGCGCTGATCGAGCGGCTCTGGGACCCGGCGGAGGGCATGTTCTTCTGCCGCGACGTACGGAGCGGCGGGCTCATCCACGAGCGCGGCGTCTCGGGCCTGATCCCCCTGCTCCTGCCCGGCCTGCCGCGGGACATCGCCGCAGCCCTGGTCCGCACGACGACGTCCGAGCACTTCGGCCTCGGCACCTCGACCCGGCTCGCGCCGAGTTACGACCTGCTCGGCGAGTCCTTCGACCCGCACCGCTACTGGCGCGGCCCGGCCTGGTTCAACACCAACTGGCTGCTGGAGCGGGGCCTGCGGACACAAGGGGAGCACCGACGCGCCGACGCCCTGCGCGAGGCGGTGCTGGACATCGCGCAGAGCTCGGACTTCGCCGAGTACGTGGACCCGTACACCGGCGCGGCCTGCGGCGCGACCGGCTTCAGCTGGACCGCCGCGCTCTCGCTCGACCTGCTGCACAGCCCGACCGGAGCCACTGTGGTCAACGAACTCAAGGGAGGAAACCGGGGATGACGGACCGGCATCATCTGCTCGTGTACGGAGGCACGTTCGCGGCCGTGGGTGACGGCGGGGACATCAGCGGCGTACGGGCCGCCGGCTCCCCGGAGGGACTGTTCGTACGCGACGCCCGTCACCTGAGCCGCTGGCAGCTCACCGTGGACGGAGCGGTACCCGAGACCCTGACCCCGGTCGCCGACGGAGACACGGCCCGCTGCGTGCTGGTCCCCCGCGGCGGCCGCAACGAACCACCGGCCTACACCCTCTTCCGCGAACAGGCGGTGGGCGACAGCTCGTTCATCGAGACCCTCCGCGTCACCAGCAACCGCCCCGTCCCCACGACGATCCACCTCGCGGTCACGGCCGACGCCGACTTCACGGACCAGTTCGAACTGCGCTCCGACCACCGCACCTACGCCAAGACCGGCGCCACCCGCTCCCGCCAGGTCCTCGACCACGGAGTGGAGTTCACCTACCAGCGCGGCGAATGGCGCTCCCTCACGACCGTGACGTGCGACCCCGCCCCGGACGGCGTGGAGGAAACCGGCACCGGCGCCCGTCGCCTGATCTGGACGCTGACCCTGCCCCCGCACGGCACGACGGAGCTGACCCTCCGCGTGATGGCCCGCCCGCACGGCGACAAACGAGCACTGCGCGTGCCGCGCTCCCCCTCGGCCATCACCCACCAACTCCTGTCCCTGGAAGGCGAGTTCGTGGAGGGGGTGGCCTTCCCGACCGGCTGGCCCGAACTGGCCGCCGCCTGCGCCCGCGGCCTCGCCGACCTGGCCGCGCTCCAGGTCCCGGCGACCGGCCCCGACGGCGAGGAACTGCGCGTCCCCGCGGCCGGCGCCCCGTGGTTCCTGACCCTCCTCGGCCGAGACGCCCTCCTCACCTCCCTCTTCGCCCTCCCCTACCGCCCCCAGCTGGCCGCCACCACCCTCCCCGCCCTGGCCGCGACCCAGGCGACGGAGACCGGCGTCGACTCCGTCTCCCAGCCCGGCAAGATCGTGCACGAGGTACGGCACGGCGAGCTGGCGCACTTCGGCCAGGTGCCGTACGCCCGCTACTACGGCTCGGTGGACGCGACCCCGCTCTTCCTGATCCTCCTGGGCGCGTACGTGGAGCAGACGGACGACAGGGCCCTGGCCCGCCGCCTCGAACCCCACGCCCGCGCGGCGATCGGCTGGATGCTGGACCACGGCGGCCTGACCTCCCGTGGCTACCTGGTCTACCGGGCCGACCAGGGCGGCCTGGCCAACCAGAACTGGAAGGACTCCCCCGGCGCGATCTGCTCGGCCGACGGCACCCGCCCCGGCGGCGCGGTGACGGCGGCGGGCGCCCAGGGCTACGCGTACGACGCCCTGCGCCGCACGGCGTGGCTGGCCCGCACGGTATGGCAGGACGAGACCTACGCGGCCCTCCTGGAGCAGGCGGCGAGCGATCTCCGGGACCGCTTCCAGCAGGACTTCTGGATGCCGGAGCACTCCTTCCCGGCCCTGGCCCTCGCCGGCGACGGCCACCAGGTGGACGCACTCGCCTCGGACGCCGGCCACCTGCTCTGGTCCGGCCTCCTGGACAAGGAGTACGGAGAGGCGGTGGGGCGCCGCCTCCTCGAACCGGACTTCTTCTCCGGCTGGGGCGTACGAACCCTGGCCGCCGGCCAACCGGCCTACCACCCCCTCTCCTACCACCGAGGCTCGGTCTGGCCGCACGACAACGCGCTGATCACCCTGGGCCTGGCCCGCTACGGCCTGCACGACGAGGCCCGCACGGTCGCCCACGCCCTGGTGAGCGCGGCGACGACAACCGGCCACCGCCTGCCCGAGGTCCTGGCGGGCTACGGCCGCGACACCCACGCGGAGCCGGTGCCGTACCCACACGCGTGCGTCCGCGAATCCCGCTCGGCGGCAGCGCCGTTGGCCCTGCTGACGGCGGTGGGCGGGGCGTAGACGGGCCGCCGCGGGCCAGTTGGCCCGGCGTTTGCCGGGTGTTTGCCGAGCGCTGGGGCGCAGTGGCTGAACAGCTGCCGACGGCGGCCCGTACGAGGGTGTGGCGGGCCCCCAGCCTCCCCAGCGAGGCCCGCCGCACCACTCCACCAGGGGCCTCGCACGGAAGGACCTTCGGGTGCCCGTCTTCACGCGCCTACGCCAACTACCGGGCAAAGACCCAGACTTGCCCAACGGGGCACCTGCCGAGAAGGCAACGCCGGAAACAGCACCGACAGCCGAGCCGACGACCGAGGGGGCCGTCCCGGCGGCCGGACAACCCGCGGCCGCCGAAGGCGAAGCCGGGGCCGAGGCCGGGCGACGACGACCCACCACCCCCTACCTCCGCTGGACCCTCACAGCCCTGGCCGCCGTCCTCATCCACATCTGCCTGCAGATGCCGAACACCCCGGACACCCTCACACCCGCCGAGTTCATACGCCTCCCCGCAGAGGCCATCATCGGAGCCGCCCTCCTCCTCAGCCTCCCCCGCCGCCCCCGCCTGATCGTCGCGGCGATCTCCGGCGCCTTCCTGGGCGCGCTGACCACCCTCAACATCCTCGACATCGGCTACAACGAATACCTGGGCCGCGGCTTCAACATCATCCTGGACTGGGAACTCCTCGACGACGCCCGGTCGTACATGAAGGACTCCCTGGGCGGCACGACCACCACCCTCCTCACCATCGGCGTCATCCTCCTGGTCGTCCTCCTGATAGTCCTCGTCGCCCTCGCCACCGTCCGCATCGCCGACGTCCTGGCCCACCACAAGGCAACCGCGTCCAAGGGCGCCCTCGTCGCAGGCACCGTCTGGATCACCTGCACGGCCTTCGGGCTCCAGGTCGCAGGCACACCGATCGCCGCCGAACACACCGCCGCCGTCCTCAAGCTCCGGGCACACCGCGCGGTGAACACCCTCCGCGACGAGGCGGAGTTCGCGAAGGAAACGAAGGCGGACACGTTCGGCGACACGCCCCCCGCCCAACTGGTCCCGCACCTACGCGGCAAGGACGTCCTGTTCACCTTCATCGAGAGCTACGGCCGCAGCGCACTACAGGATCCGGAGATCGCCCCCGGCGTCACAAGCACCCTCGACACCGGCACCAAGGCCCTCGCGGACGCCGGCTTCCACGCCAGGAGCGGCTGGCTCACCTCGGCGACGTTCGGCGGCAGCAGCTGGCTGGGCCATTCCACCACCCTCTCCGGCCTGTGGATCGACAACCAGCAGCGCTACCGCACCGTCATGGCCGGCGACCACCTCAGCCTCACCAAGGCCTTCCAGAAGACGGGCGACTGGGACACGGTCGGTGTGATGCCCGGTGTGCAAAAGGGCTGGCCGGAACAGGAGTACTTCGGCCTGGACAAGGTCTACAACGCCTTCCGACTCGGCTACAGGGGACCGAAGTTCAGCTGGTCGACCATGCCCGACCAGTACGCCCTCGAAGCCTTCCAGCGCCAGGTCCACGGCAGGAAGCGCGACAAGCCCCTGATGGCGGAGATCATCCTGACCTCCAGTCACCAACCCTGGGCCCCCATCCCCAAGATGGTCGACTGGAACGACCTCGGCGACGGCTCGGTCTTCGGGCCCATCCAGAAGTCCGGCACGAAGCCGTCGGACATCATCTCCGACTCCACCCGTTCCAAGCAGGAGTACGGCAAGTCGATCTCGTACTCCGTCACCAGTCTCACCCAATGGCTGGAGCGCTACGGCACCGACGACACGGTCCTCGTCTTCCTCGGCGACCACCAGCCGATCTCCCGCGTCAGCGGCGCCAAGGCGAGCCGGGACGTCCCGATCTCGATCGTCGCCAAGGACCCGAAGGTGCTGGACCGGATCGCCGACTGGAACTGGACCGACGGCCTGCGGCCCGCCCCCAAGGCCCCCGTCTGGAAGATGAGCTCCTTCCGAGACCGCTTCCTGACGGCCTACGGCTCAACCCCCCACCCCTCGAACTGACCCCGACTCCCTCGCCCCCGCCGCCCCTACCCGTCCCATCCCCAGGGGGCGGCCGCCCCCTGGACCCCCATCGGCCTGAACGGCCTCGTCCTCAAACGCCGGACGGGCTGAGGATGCCTGGCCCGACGTCGAAGAGTGGCCGTACACCCCGCACCC
>NZ_JBHVGZ010000018.1:62549-98575 GCF_042800355.1 Streptomyces sp. NPDC057623 | reverse complement strand
CGGTGTCAAGACACGGCACCTCTCGCGCAAGGCCAGCCCGCCGGACCGAGGACGGACACCCCCCGACGCGGCCCCGACCCACAACCCCACGCCCCCGCGCTCCACGAGCCCCCACCGAACCCGCACAGGCGCCGCAGGCATCCACCCCCGAACCCGCACCCGCCTCAACCGCCGGAGGTATCCAGCTCCGCGTCCTCACTCACACCCGCGCAGTCATACGGATCCTTCAGCCACCCGTCCGGCAGCACCACCCGGTTGTTGCCAGACGTACGCCCGCGCGGCCCATCGGCCCCGGCCGGCCAAGGCTGGTCCAGGTCCAACTCCTCCAGCCCGGACCGGAGTTCCTCCAGCGACGAAGTGATCGCCAGCCGCTTACGCATCTCCGAGCCGACCGCGAAGCCCTTCAGATACCAGGCCACATGCTTACGGAAGTCGATGACGCCACGCGCCTCGTCCCCGATCCACTCCCCGAGCAGCGTGGCATGCCGGACCATGACGTCGGCCACCTCACGCAGCGCCGGACGCGCGCTGTCCGCCGTACGCCCCTCGAACGCGGCCACCAGATCCGAGAACAACCACGGCCGCCCCAGACACCCCCGCCCGACGACCACCCCGTCGCACCCGGTCTCGCGCACCATCCGCACCGCGTCCCCGGCCGACCAGATGTCCCCGTTGCCGAGCACGGGAATCTCCGGCACATGCTCCTTCAGCCGCGCGATGGCGTCCCAGTCCGCCGTACCCCCGTAGTGCTGAGCGGCCGTACGCCCGTGCAGCGCGATCGCCGTCACGCCCTCGTCCACGGCGATCCGCCCCGCATCGAGGAAGGTGATGTGGTCGTCGTCGATGCCCTTGCGCATCTTCATCGTGACCGGCAGGTCCCCGGCCCCGCTCACCGCCTCCCGCAGAATCGCCCGCAGCAGATTCCGCTTGTACGGCAGCGCGGACCCCCCACCCTTCCGCGTCACCTTCGGCACGGGACACCCGAAGTTCAGGTCGATGTGATCGGCCAGCCCCTCCTCCGCGATCATGCGGACGGCCTTGCCGACAGTGGCGGGATCGACCCCGTACAGCTGGATCGACCGAGGCGTCTCGCTCTCGTCGAAGTGGATCAGCTGCATGGTCTTCTCGTTGCGCTCGACCAGCGCCCGAGTCGTGATCATCTCGCTGACGAACAGCCCCTTGCCCCCGCTGAACTCCCTGCACAGCGTGCGGAAGGGCGCGTTCGTGATCCCGGCCATGGGGGCCAGGACGACGGGCGGCTGAACAGTGTGCGGCCCGATCTGCAGGGGCGAGACGGGGGACGAGACGGTGGGCGGGACGGTCATGGACATCCCCCCATTCTCACGTACCGAACAGGGTGCGGCGAAATTCATTAGTTAGGCGTACTATTCAAGAATGCCGGAGCTCAGCCCTCGCCGCCGACTGCTGGTCCTCGCGATCTGCTGCATGAGCCTGCTGATCGTGAGCCTCGACACCACGGCCCTCAACGTCGCCCTCCCCGCGATGCAACGCGACCTCGACGCGAGCACCTCGGGCCTCCAGTGGACGATCGACGCGTACACACTCGTCCTCGCCTCGCTCCTGATGCTGGCCGGCTCCACCGCGGACCGCGTCGGCCGCAAGCGCGTCTTCATGACGGGCCTCGTCCTCTTCACCATCGGCTCGGCACTGTGCTCCCTGGCACCGAACCTGGACTCGCTGATCGTCTTCCGGATGGTGCAGGCGATCGGCGGCTCGATGCTCAACCCGGTGGCGATGTCGATCATCACCAACACCTTCGTGGACCCGCGCGAGCGAGCACGGGCGATAGGCGTGTGGGGTGCCGTCGTCGGCATCTCGATGGGCGCGGGCCCGCTGGTCGGCGGCCTGCTCGTGGACTCGGTGGGCTGGCGCGCGATCTTCTGGGTCAACCTGCCGGTGGGCCTCGCCGCCCTCCTCCTCACCCTCCGCCACGTCCCCGAGTCCCGCGCCCCCAGGGCCCGCCGCCTCGACGCGGTGGGCCAGCTCCTGGTGATCGCCCTGTTCGGCTCCCTGACGTACGCGATCATCGAGGCGCCGAACGCCGGGCTCACCGCGGTGCTCCCGTTCGCGATCGTCGCCCTCGCGGCCCTGCTCGGCCTCCTGTGGTACGAGCCGCACCGCACCGAGCCCCTCATCGACCTGCGCTTCTTCGGGTCGGCTCCGTTCAGCGGCGCCACGGTGATCGCGATCGGCGCGTTCGCGGCGCTGGGCGGGTTCCTGTTCCTGTCGACGCTGTACCTGCAGAACGTGCGCGGGCTCGACGCCCTGCACGCGGGGCTGTGGATGCTGCCGATGGCGACCCCCATGTTCCTGTGCGCACCGCTCTCCGGGCGGCTGGTCGGCACTCGGGGGCCGCGGCTGCCGTTGCTGATCGCCGGTACGGCGATGACGCTGAGCGCGGCCATGTTCGCCCTCTTCGAGGCCGAGACGTCCAACGTCACGCTGATCATCGGGTACGCGGTGTTCGGCATCGGGTTCGGGTTCGTCAACGCGCCGATCACCAACACGGCGGTCTCCGGGATGCCGCGGGCACAGGCAGGGGTCGCGGCCGCTGTCGCCTCCACGAGCCGTCAACTGGGCCAGACGCTGGGGGTGGCGGTGGTCGGGGCGGTGCTGGCGTCGGGCGTGGGAGCGTCGTCGTACAAGGTGACGTTCGTGTCGGCCGCCGGGCCCGGGTGGTGGATCCTCACCGGATGCGGGCTTCTGGTCCTCGTGGCGGGGGCGGTGACCAGCGGGCCGTGGGCGCGGCGCACCGCTGAACGTACTGCTGAGCGGCTGGAGTCGGCGGAGGTGCGCGGCGCGTCTCCGGTCAGTGCGTAGTTCGGCGGCTAACGGCGGGTGGGGGTTGGTCGCGCAGTTCCCCGCGCCCCTGAGAGGGCGATCTCGTGCAGCTTCTCCAGGCGTTCACGCGACTCCTCGTCCGCCGGCACGTACGTCACCATCCGCGGCCCCGCTTCCGGACTCATCCACAGGTCCGTGTGGTCGACGACCACCCGCCCCACGTACCGGTTGAGGAACTCCTTGCGCTTGCTGCGGTGTGCCACCACCTCATGCCGGTCCCACGCCTCGCGGAACGCGGGGGACTCCGCGCGCAGCCTCTTCAGCAGCATCTTCCAGGCGGGCTCGGCCAGGTGACCGGCCATCGCGGCGCGGAAGCGGGCCGCCATGAGGCGCTGGGTCTCCTCCAGGTGCACGATCGACGAGCGCCACTCGTCGTGGGTGTACGACAGGACCATGCAGTTGCGGTCCTCGGGCGGCACCGCTGCCAGGTCGCACAGCAGCAGCCCGTACGTACGGTTGTGGGCGAGGATGTCGTAGCGGCTGTTCTGCAGACAGGCCGGGTACGGCTCCAGTTGCTCCAGGACGGCCCGCATCGCGGGGGTCACCGACGGGCAGGTGGTCGCCGGCGTCGGATCGACCGCCCCGGCCAGCTGGAAGAGGTGGGAACGCTCGCTGGGGTCGAGCAGCAGCGTGCGGGCGAGGGCGTCGAGGACCTGGACGGAGACCTGGATGTCCCGGGCCTGCTCCAGCCACGTGTACCAGGTGACGCCGACCGCCGAGAGCTGGGCGACCTCCTCGCGGCGCAGGCCCGGTGTACGGCGTCGGCTTCCGCGGGGCAGGCCCACCTGCTCGGGGGTGATGTGCTCACGACGGTGCCGCAGGAAGGCGGCGAGTTCATGACGCCGGATCTCCGAAACCGCCGTACCGCCTGGAACCGCCGTACCGCCGAAGCCTCGCGTCACCGTCTCCTCGGCCATGCTCGTCATGCCTCCAGCTTGCCGCCCCCCGGACCCTGTTTCCAGGTGGTTCTTCTACCAGGACAAGAACACTCTGGTACCCGTCTCGGAACGGGCGCAGGCTCATGACCGTGACCGAAACCATCACTTCACGCAAGGCCCCGGCCACCGCCGCACCACCCTCGCTCGGCGGCCTCGGGCTCTTCACGGTGCTGCTGGGCGCGGCACTCCCGCTCATCGACTTCTTCATCGTCAACGTGGCCCTGCCCACCATCGGCCACGACCTCGCGGCGAGCGAGGCCGTGCTCGAACTCGTCGTGGCGGGCTACGGGTTGGCGTACGCCGTGCTGCTCGTCCTCGGCGGGCGGCTCGGTGACCTGTTCGGCCGGCGCCGGCTCTTCCTGGGCGGCATGGCGGCCTTCGGACTGACCTCGCTGGCGTGCGGGCTCGCGCCCAGCGCGTGGACGCTGGTCGCGGCGCGGGTCGCGCAGGGCGCGGCGTCGGCGGCGATGCTGCCCCAGGTGCTCGCGACCATCCAGGCGGCCACCGCCGGTCAGCGACGGGCGCGGGCCATGGGCCTCTACGGCGCCACGGCCGGGCTCTCCATGGTCGCCGGGCAGATCCTCGGCGGCGTGCTCGTCGCGGCCGACATCGCGGGCACCGGCTGGCGCTCGGTGTTCCTGGTGAACGTGCCTGTCGTCCTCGTCGGCCTCTTCCTGGCCGCCCGCGCGGTCCCGGAGACCCGCTCCCGGCGTCCCGAGCCGGTGGACGGACCCGGCACGGTCCTGCTCGCCCTCTCCCTCCTCACGCTCCTGGCCCCGCTCACCGAGGGCCGGGCGGCGGGCTGGCCGCTGTGGACGTGGCTGTCGCTGGCGGCGTTCCCGTTCGTGGCGGCGGCGTTCTACGCGGTGGAGCGCGGGGCGGACCGGGCCGGCCGTACGCCGCTCGTGCCGCCGAGCCTGTTCGAGCTGGTGTCCCTGCGGCGTGGTCTGGTGATGATCGTGCCGTTCTCGATCGGCTTCAGCGGCTTCATGTTCGTGATCGCGGTGGCCCTTCAGCAGGGCGCGGGCCTCGGTCCGGTCGCGGCGGGGCTGGCCCTCGTCCCGATGGCGGTGGTGTTCTTCTTCGTCTCGCTGGCCGGCCCCCGGCTGGTGGCCCGCCACGGCACCCGGGTCGTGCCCGCCGGTGCGGCGATCCAGGGCGTGGGCGTGGCCCTGATGGCGCTGGCCGCCTGGCGGTCCTGGCCGGACTTCGGGTTCGTCGAGCTCCTCCCCGGCGCGGCGATCGCCGGTGCGGGCCAGGCGCTCCAACTCCCCGTCGTCTTCCGGGTCGTCCTCTCCGAGGTGCCGACGGCGCGGGCGGGTGTGGGCAGCGGGGTGATGATCACGACCCAGCAGTCGTCGCTGGCCCTGGGGGTGGCGACGCTGGGCACGCTCTTCCTCTCCCTCGTCCCCGGCCTCGGCATGCGGGACGCCCTGGTCACCACCCTTCTCGTCCAGCTGGCCGGGGTGGCGCTGACCGGGCTGCTCGCCCTGCGGCTGCCGCGCACCGTCGGTTGATCGTCGGGGGAGGGGGGGGCCAGGGGGTGGTCACTTCGGGGGGGGGGATTCTTTGTGGGTGTTTTTTTTGCGACACCCTTTTTGTTGCGGGGGACCAGCCAACCCCCCCCGCAGCAATGACTCGATGTCCTCGGACGCTGGAGGCGTCATGCTGGAGATCAACACGAGCAAGGTGAGCCGCTGGGACCACCACGGACGCGAACACGTCGTACGGGTACAACGCAAGGGCGCGCAACGCACGATCAGATGTGACACCTGCGGCTGGCGCAAGGGCGCGCAGTTCCTGCCCTGGCTGAAGGCGCAGGAGCATCTGGCGGAGGCGCATCAGGCGACGGTGGATCCGGCGGAGACCGGTACCGACCGATGACGCGCGTCCGCCGGTACCGGCCCGGGGACCGGGAGGCCGTCGAGGACATCTGCGTCCGCACGGCGCACGAGGGCGGCGACAGTCGGCCGTACTACCGGGACCCCGGCATCTTCCCGACGACCTTCGCGCTCCCGTACGTCGTCCTGGAACCGGACCTCGCCTTCGTCCTGGACGACGGGGCGGGCCGGGCGGTCGGCTATGTGGTCGGGACGGCGGACACACCGCGCTTCGTCGAGGACTTCCGCACCGGGTGGCTGCCGTCGGCGGCGGAGCGCTACCCGGAGCCGGACGGGCCGCCGAGCACCCCGGACGAGGCGATGGCCGCGCTCCTGCACCACCCGGAGCGCATGCTGGTCCAGGAGGTCGCCGCCTACCCGGCCCATCTGCACATAGACGTGCTCCCCGGCTGGCAGGGCCGGGGCCACGGCCGCGCTCTGCTGCGCACCCTGTTGCAGGCCCTGCGGGACAAGGCGGTCCCGGCCGTGCACCTCTCCATGGTCACGGCCAACACCCCTGCCAGAGCCTTCTACGACCGTCTGGGCTTCCACGAGATCGAGGTCCCCGACCCCGGCCCGGTCACCTACCTCGGGCGCGCGACGAAGGACCTCGACAGCCTGTTCACGGCTCCTTGACGCCTTCGAGGGCTCAGTCGCGGGCCCGTAGCCCGCGCACCAGCAGGTCCACGACCGCCTCCAACTCCCCCTCCACGCCGGGCTGTTCCCAGTCCCGGGCGTAACGGGGGTCGTGGAAGCGGCCCGTGGCGTGGAAGAGGGCACGGGCGGTGGTGGCGGGGTCGGCGGCCGTGAAGGTGCCCGCGTCGACGCCCGCCCGGACGATCCGGGTCAGCTGGCCGGTCAGGTCGGCGATGTGCGCGCCGACCGCCTCGCCGTTCTCGATGGCGAGCACCGAGAACGTGGCGAACAGCTCGGGTTCGTCGCCCGCCTTGCGGCGCTTGGCGGCGAACAGGCCCGTGAACCAGGCGCGCAGGCGGGCCTCCGGGTCGAGGTCCTCGGCGGTGGCGATCCCGGAGAGGGACTCGAAGGTACGGTCGAGCCACCTCTTCGTGACCGCGTCCCGCAGCGCCGCCTTCGTCCGGAAGTGCCGGTAGACACTGCCATGGCTGACGCCGAGCGCGCGGGCCACGTCGACCACGGTGGCCTTGGCCGGTCCGTGGCGGCGCAGCACCTCCTCGGTGGCTTCGAGGATGCGCTCGGCGGTCAGGATCTCGCTGGTCGGAGGCATGCCTAGACGGTACCCGGCACCGCGATCAGCGTTCGCTGTCGAGCATGGCCATCTGCGCGGGGGCGTACCGCCCGCCGGCCGCCGCGTCCGCCGGCACGGCGGCTTCGATGGCGGCGAGGTCGGCCGCGTCCAGGTTCACGTCCAGCGCGCCGAGGGCCTCGTCGAGCCGCCCCCGGGTACGGGCGCCGACCAGCGGCACGATGTCCTCGCCCCGGGCGAGCACCCAGGCGATGGCGATCTGGGCGACGGAGACGCCCTTCTGCTCGGCGATCTTGCGCAGGGATTCGACCAGGTCGAGGTTGTGCTGGAGGTTGTCGCCCTGGAAGCGGGGCGAGTGGGCGCGGAAGTCGGTGGCCGCGTACTTCTGGCCGGCCGTGACGTGGCCCGAGATCAGCCCGCGGGAGAGCACGCCGTACGCGGTGACGGCGATGCCCAGCTCGCGCAGGGTGGGCAGGATCTCCCGCTCGGGGCCGCGGGAGATGAGCGCGTACTCGATCTGGAGGTCGGCGATCGGGGCGGTGGCGGCGGCCCGGCGGATGGTGTCGGCGCCGACCTCGCTGAGCCCGATGTGGCGGACGTACCCCTTCTCGACCAGTTCGGCGATCGCGCCGACGGTCTCCTCGATCGGCACGTCAGGGTCGAGCCGGGCGGGGCGGTAGACGTCGATGTGGTCGACGCCGAGGCGCTGGAGTGAGTACGCGGCGAAGGTCTTCACGGCGGCCGGGCTCCCGTCGAAGCCGTACCAGTCGCCGTCCGGGCCGCGCAGGGCGCCGAACTTCACGCTGAGCCGCGCGTTCTCGCGCAGGGCGGCGGGGGCGGTGCGCAGTGCCTCGTTGATCAGCAGTTCGTTGTGGCCCATGCCGTAGAAGTCGCCGGTGTCGAGCAGGGTCACGCCGGCCTCCAGGGCGGCGTGGATGGTGGCGATGGCCTCGGCGCGGTCCGCCTCGCCGTACATGCCGGACATGCCCATGCAGCCGAGACCGAGGGCGGAGACCTGGGGGCCGGTGGTTCCGAGGGCGCGGGTTCGTAGCGTCATGACTCCACCTTGACATGACAGATGACAGATTTCAATATCTGTCATTCCAATTCCCAAGCCCCTCCTTCACCACCTCTCCGTCACCACTCGGCCCGCCTACTGGTCCAGACCTATTGACGAGAGGTCTGGACCAGAGCAATGTCATGCCTGCGACACCTCACCGCACCCCCACCGGGAGGCCCGTATGCTCCGCCGCGCCCTGCGTCTGCTCGCCACCGCGCTCACCACCGCTTGCCTCGCCCAACTGCCCGTGGCCACCTCCGCCTCCGCCGCCGACACCTGCGCCGTGAAGTCGAAGCCCGCCGGCAAGGTCCTCCAGGGCTACTGGGAGAACTGGGACGGCGCCGCGAACGGCGTCCACCCGCCCTTCGGCTGGACCCCGATCACCGACTCCCGTATCGCGGCCCACGGCTACAACGTGATCAACGCCGCCTTCCCGGTGATCCGCTCCGACGGGACGGCCCTGTGGGAGGACGGCATGGACAGCGGGGTGAAGGTGGCCACCCCCGCCGAGATGTGCGCGGCGAAGGCCGCCGGCCAGACGGTCCTGCTCTCGATCGGCGGCGCGACGGCCGGCATCGACCTCAACTCGACCGCCGTCGCGGACCGGTTCGTCGCGACGATCGTCCCGATCCTGAAGAAGTACAACTTCGACGGCATCGACATCGACATCGAGACGGGCCTGGTCGGCAGCGGCTCCATCGGCCAACCGTCCACGTCCCAGGCCAACCTGATCCGCATCATCGACGGCGTGCTGGACCGGATGCCGTCGAACTTCGGCCTGACGATGGCCCCGGAGACGGCGTACGTCACCGGGGGCAGCGTCGTCTACGGCTCGATCTGGGGCGCGTATCTCCCCGTCATCAAGAAGTACGCCGACAACGGCCGTCTGTGGTGGCTGAACATGCAGTACTACAACGGCAGCATGTACGGCTGCTCCGGCGACTCCTACTCCGCCGGCACCGTCGAGGGCTTCGTCGCCCAGACCGACTGCCTCGACAAGGGCCTGGTCGTGCAGGGTACGACCATCAGGGTGCCGTACGACAAGCAGGTGCCGGGGCTGCCCGCGCAGCCGGGCGCGGGCGGCGGCCACATGTCCCCGTCCCTCGTCGCCCAGTCCTGGCGGCACTACGGCACCTCGCTCAAGGGCCTGATGACCTGGTCGGTCAACTGGGACGGCTCGAAGAACTGGACGTTCGGCGACAACGTGAAGTCCCTGCAAGGGCGTTGAGCGAGCCGGACACCGACAGGCCGGACCTAGGACCGGCCGAGGCCCTCGACCGCCACCGTGGCGGCCTTGGCGATCAGGGCGTCGTCACGTTCGGCGCCCTGCTTGCCCCGGGTGGACAGGACGGCCATGACGATGGGGTTGCCCCCGTCGTCCGGCCACAGCACGGCGATGTTGTTGCGTCCCCCGTAACCGGCGGTGCCGCTCTTGTCGGCCACCTCCCAGCCGTCGGGGACGCCCGCCTTGATGAGCGTGCCGCCGGTCACGTTCGTCGTCATCCATCGTCGGAGAAGCTCGCGTTCGTCCCGCTTCAGGGCGTCGCCGAGCAGGAAGGCCCGCAGGCTCCCCGCCATCGCGCGCGGTGTGCTGGTGTCCCGGATGTCACCCGGAACGCCCTCGCTCATCTCCGTCTCGTACCGGTCCATCTCGGTGACGTCATCGCCGAGGTCCTCCAGCACCTTCTCCAGGCCGTCGGGCCCGCCGAGTTCGTGGAGGAGCAGGTTGACGGCCGTGTTGTCGCTGTACCAGAGGGTCGCGGCGCACAGCCCCCGCAGGCTCATGCCGGTCTCCACGAAGTTCTCGGCGACGGGCGAGTTCTCGACCAGGTCGTCGCGCGAGTACTTCACCACCTTGTCGATGCCGTCCGTCCCGAACTTGCGGAGGACGGCACCCGCCGCCAGCGCCTTGAAGGTGGAGGCGTACGCGAACCGGTCGTCCGCCCGGTATCCGACCGACCGGCCCGTGCCGGTGTCCAGGGCGTAGACACCGAGCCGCGCGTCGAACTCGCGCTCCAGCGCCCTGAACTCACCGGCGCTGGGCTTCGTGGCCGCCGTCGCCGACGCGGAGCGCGCCGCACCGGCAGGTGAGCCGGAGCCGGCCCCGGACGCCGTCTCCTGACCGCAGGCCGGAAGCGCGGCGAGCGCGAGCAGACCGGCCAGCGTCCAGGCGGCGCCCCGGCGGGTGCGCGGGGGATACGTCATGGGATGAGCCTCCAAGCCGTCGAGGGACATGTCGAGGGACATGCGGAACAGGCCGGCCCGCGGGGCGGAGCCCTGGGCGGCGGCGACCACTCTGCGGCCCTCGGGGCGCCGAGGTCCAAGACTCGAACGCTCGCTTCCATGCTGTTTTGGCATAGTGGGGCGCGTGGATCTTGTCGCGGCCTGCCGGGCGTTCGTCAGTGTGAGTGAGCACGGGAGCTTCACGGTGGGCGCGGCGGCGGCCCGGACCGCCCAGTCGGTGGTGAGCCGCCGCGTCGCCGCGCTGGAGCGACACCTCGGCGAGCGGCTGCTGGACCGGTCCTCGCGGACGGTGACGCTGACGCCCTTCGGCCGGGACCTGCTGCCGACGGCGCGGCAACTCGTGCGGCTCGCCGACCGGCTGGAGCACGAGGCGCAGGCCGCGCGACACCGGCCGCTGCGGCTCGCCGTCCCCGCCGGCTGCCCGACCGCCGCCCTCGCCCGCCTCATCGCCGAGGCGGGCGGGCAGGGAGTGCTCCTCGACCCGTTCCCGGCCGGGCCGGCCGAGCGCGCCGACCTCGTGACGTCCCGGCAGGTGCGTGCGGCGCTGCTCGCGGTGGCTCCCGCCGAGGCGACCTGGACGGTTCCGCTGGGCCTGGCGGTCGCGCACGACCCGGGCGGCGGCGGACCGATCTACCTGGACACCCTGCGCCCCGGCCGGGCCGACCGCGACCGGCGGCCCCGGCGCGTGTGGCTCCAGCCGGAGGACGACGTACCGCACATCCGGGACCGGCTCGCCCGTCTGCGCGACGCCGTCGGTCTGCGCCCGGCCCAGCTGGCCGTCGCCGCGACCGTGGCCGCCGCCGCGGCGGACGTGCTCAGCCAGGGCGACGCGCTGCTGTGCTCGGCCGGGCAGGCCCGCGAACTCGGCCTCCACTGGCGGCCCGTCGGCGAACTGGGCCCCGCCTTCGCCCGCGGGTTCACCCTGGCCGTGGCCGACGAGGCGGACGCCGACGCGGTCCGCGTACGCCGGACATGCGCACACGGCATGGCCCGGTGCCTCGACGCCGCGGAGCCCTCGGAGGCAGCGGCATGAGCACGAGGGGCTGGATCTACCGCGCCCGGCGTTCGAGGACGAGGCCACCGCCATCCCGAACCCCCGCCCAGCGGGGGTCTGGGGGCGCAGCCCCCAGGGATGGGACGGGTAGGGGCGGCGGGGGCGACGAACGCCCGGCATCTCAGCCCGTCCTCACGCGAAGCTCCTCCCCGGCCCCTCTCGACGCGCCAGAGCCCCCGGAGACAGCCCCATGACCACCCACACCGAGCGACTCCTCGACGAGCTGCGCCGGGACCTGCGCGAGGGCGGGCTGTACGGCTCGTTCCTCGTCCGGGACCTGGAGAGCGGCGACGAGATCGGCATCGACCCCGACATCGAGTTACCCGTCGCGTCCCTCGTGAAGATCCCGCTCGCCCTGGCCACGCTGGAACGCGTCCGGCGCGGCGAACTCGACGGCGCCGAGGTGATCGAGGTGCCGCCGGGCCGGATCACCACGCCCGGCCCGACCGGCCTGAGCCGCTTCCGGCACGCCGCCCACATCGCCGTCGAGGACCTGCTCTACCTCAGCACCTGCATCAGCGACAGCGACGCCGCCGACGCGCTCTTCCGCCTCACCCCGCCCGGCCAAGTGGGGTCAGTACTGCACGAGTTGGGGCTGCGCGGGATCTCCGTACGGCACACCATGCACGAGCTGATGGAAACCCCGGTGGAGCGTTTCGACCCGTCGGACGTGCACCTCGCGCACGCCCTCGCGATCGACGCCGGCACCCCGGGCCGCGGCCACCGGGTCCCCCAGCTCGACATCTCACGCGCCAACACCGGCACGGCACGGTCCTTCGTCGAACTGCTCCAGGCCCTCTGGCGCCCCGGCGCCACCGAGCCCCCGGCGGTCCACCCCGACGTCGCCGCGCAGGTACGCGGCCTCATGGCCAACAACCTCATACGCAACCGCCTCACCCCCGACTTCGACTCCGACGCCTCCACCTGGTCGTCCAAGACCGGCACGCTGCTCAACCTGCGCCACGAGGTGGGCGTCGTCGAACACGCCGACGGCCAGAGCTACGCGATCGCCGTCCTGACCGAGTCCCGGGTGGCCGCGGGCCGGCAGCCGGGCGCCGACTCCCTCATGGGTCAGGTCGCCCGGCGCCTGCGCGACGAACTCCGTTCGCGGTGGGTCTGAGGCACTCCGGCGAGCCGTTTCAGCGGGCCGTGACCGCCAGCTTCGCCCCCAGCGCGACGAACGCCCCGGCGAAGCCGCGTCGCAGCCAGGTCATCACCCGCGGCCGGGAGGTCACGTGGCTGCGGACGGACGCGGCAAGGACGCCGTACGCGGCGAAGACCACGAACGTCGCCAGCATGAAGACCCCGCTGAGCGCCAGCATGCGCGGCAGGGCGTTCGCCTCGCCGGGGTTCACGAACTGGGGCAGGAACGCGAAGAAGAAGATCGTCAGCTTCGGGTTGAGGAGGTTGATCAGGACGCCCCGCATGATCACGCGCCCGGCGGACAGGGGCGCCGCCCCCTCGTCCAGCGCGAGCGCCTGGCGGTCCTTGAGCGTGGCCCAGGCCATGTACAGGAGGTAGGCGACACCGGCGTACTTGAGGATCTGGAAGGCCGTCGCGCTCGCGTGCAGCACGGCGGCGACCCCGGTGACGGTGGCCAGCATGTGCGGCACGATGCCGAGCGTGCAGCCGACGGCCGCGACGACGCTCGCCCGCCGACCGCGGGAGAGCCCTGCGGCGAGGGTGTAGACGACGCCGGTGCCGGGGGTGGCGACCACGACGAGGGTGGTCAGGAGGAAGGCGATGCTCATGCCTGCCAGCCTGGGTGCGCGCCGGCCCCGGATACAGGGCCAAAGCGGCGCCCGTATCCGGGGCCAATGCGAACGAGGGCCGCGGCCGGGTCAGCCGGAGGCGGGCGCGGGCAGCGCGGCCCGCTCGGACTCGGCCAGCAGCACGCAGAACTCGTTGCCTTCCGGGTCGGCGAGAACGGCCCAGCCCCAGCCGTCGGGTTTGCGGTGGTCGTCGACCAGGGAGGCGCCCAGCTCCAGCAGCCGCCGGACCTCCTCGTCCCGCGTGGTGTCGGGGCGCAGGCACAGATGGAGCCTGTTCTTGCTCGACTTGGGCTCCGGCACCTGGTTGAAGTACAGGGTCGGGCCACCGGGCAGCGTGACCGCGGTCTCCTCGTCACCGGGCCCGTCCTCGGGATCGACCGGGTGCCCGGTCACCTCCGCCCAGAACCCCGCCAGTCGGTAGGCGTCCGCACAGTCGATCGCGATGTTCGTCACCGTTGATGCCATGCGCACGATCATTTCCCGGACGGGGTCTCGCGCGCCACGCAAAAAGCTGACGGGAGACACGACGTCTCCCGTCAGCTTCAGCTCACGAACAAGCCCTGGCTAGGCGCCGATCAGCCGGCTGGCCAGGTAGCCCTCGATCTGGTCCAGCGACACCCGCTCCTGCTTCATCGAGTCACGCTCACGCACCGTCACGGCGTTGTCCTCAAGCGTGTCGAAGTCGACCGTCACACAGAACGGCGTACCGATCTCGTCCTGGCGGCGGTAGCGGCGACCGATCGCACCCGCGTCGTCGAACTCGATGTTCCAGTTCTGCCGAAGCGCCTGGGCGAGGCCCTTGGCCTTCGGGGAGAGCTCCGGGTTACGCGACAGCGGAAGCACCGCGACCTTCACCGGCGCCAGCCGGTGGTCCAGGCGCAGCACGGTCCGCTTCTCCATCTTGCCCTTGGCGTTGGGCGCCTCGTCCTCGACGTAGGCGTCGAGCAGGAACGCCAGCATCGCGCGGCCGACACCGGCCGCGGGCTCGATGACGTACGGCGTCCAGCGCTCGCCGGCCTCCTGGTCGAAGTAGGAGAGGTCCTGGCCGGAGGCCTTGGAGTGGGCACCGAGGTCGTAGTCGGTGCGGTTGGCGACGCCCTCCAGCTCGCCCCACTCGTTGCCGCCGAACTGGAAGCGGTACTCGATGTCAGCGGTGCGCTTGGAGTAGTGGGAGAGCTTCTCCTTCGGGTGGTCGTACCACCGCATGTTCTCCTCGCGCAGGCCCAGGCCGGTGTACCAGTTCCAGCGCTGCTCCATCCAGTACTCCTGCCACTTCTCGTCCTCGCCCGGCTTGACGAAGAACTCCATCTCCATCTGCTCGAACTCGCGGGTGCGGAAGATGAAGTTGCCGGGCGTGATCTCGTTGCGGAAGGACTTGCCCATCTGCGCGATGCCGAACGGCGGCTTGCGGCGCGAAGTGGTCTGCACCTGGGCGAAGTTGGTGAAGATGCCCTGGGCGGTCTCCGGGCGCAGGTACGCGATCGAGCCGGAGTCCTGGGTCGGGCCGAGGTGGGTGGAGAGAAGACCCGAGAACTGCTTCGGCTCGGTGAACTGGCCCTTGTTGCCGCAGTTGGGGCAGTTGACGTCGGCGAGGCCGTTCTCCGGGAGGTGGCCCTTCTTGGCCTCGTACGCCTCTTCAAGGTGGTCGGCGCGGAACCGCTTGTGGCAGGAGGTGCACTCGGTAAGCGGGTCCGTGAAGGTGGCGACGTGACCGGAGGCGACCCAGACCTCGGGGGCAAGGATCACGGACGAGTCGATACCGACCACGTCCTCGCGCGACGTCACCATGTAGCGCCACCACTGGCGCTTCAGGTTCTCCTTGAGCTCGACACCCAGTGGCCCGTAATCCCAGGCGGCGCGCTGGCCGCCGTAGATCTCACTGCAGGGGAATACGAAGCCACGGCGCTTGCTCAGGCTGACGATGGTGTCGATCTTGTCGGCGGCCACGGTGCTCTCTTCATTACGACGACGGGCGACGAAGCGAGGCGCTTCACAGCGAATGCTCCAGGGTACCGGCGGGGGATCCCCCTCAACCAAATCGGTTGCCCTCTGTGGACAGCCCATCACGCTTGTTGACAATCGTTTCCAAACTTGCTGAAAATGACTGTCATGAACGTACGACGACATCACATATCCGGGCTCGCCCTGGCGGCCGTCACCGCTCTCGGTGCCGGCTCCCTCTCCGCCTGCTCCTCGGACAGCGCGGCCGCGGGCAACACGGACAAGTTCGACGTCGTCGCGTCGTTCTACCCCATGGCCTTCCTCGCCGGGCAGATCGGCGGCGGCCATGTGAACGTCTCCAGCCTGACCGAACCCGGCCAGGAGCCGCACGACCTGGAGATCAGCGCCCAGCAGCGGGCGCAGCTGGAGGACTCCGACGCCGCCCTCTATCTCAAGGGCCTCCAGCCGTCCGTCGACGAGACCGTCGGGCAGTCGGGCCTCAAGACGAAGATCGACGCCGCCACCCTCACCAAGCTGGAGGACCACGGCGACGTCGAGCACGAGCACGAGGGCGAGGAAGCGCACTCCGAGGAGGAGGGGCACGCCCTCGACCCGCATGTCTGGCTCGACCCGGTGAAGTACGCCGAGATCGCCAAGGGCGTCGGCGCGGCCTTCGAGAAGGCGGACCCGGACCACGCGGCCGACTACAAGAAGAACACCGAAGCGCTGGTCAAGAAGTTGGACGCCCTGAACACGCAGTTCACGGACGGCCTGAAGAACACCAAGACCAAGGTCTTCTTCACCAACCACGCCGCCTTCGGCTACCTCGCCGAGCGCTACGGCCTGACCCAGGAGGCCATCTCCGGCGTCGACCCGGACAGCGAGCCGAGCCCGGCCCGGATCAAGGAGCTCCAGCAGGAGGCCAAGGCCGACGGCGTCACCACCGTCTTCTACGAGACACTGGTCTCCGACAAGACCGCCAAGACCCTCGCCGACGACGCGGGCCTCAGGACAGACGTCCTCGATCCCCTTGAGGGCATCACCGACAAGTCCAAGGGCGACGACTACTTCGCGGTCATGGAATCCAACCTCGCGGCCCTGAAGACGGCCCTGGGAGCCAAGTGAGCCACACCCCACGGAGGACGGCATGACCGAGCCCGTCAAGCCCGTCGCACCCGCCGAGCCCGTCATCTCCCTGCGCGGCGTCCGCGCCGAGCTGGGATCGCGCCCCGTCCTGCGCGGCATCGACCTCACCGTGCACCGCGGTGAGGTCGTCGCGCTGCTCGGCGCCAACGGCTCGGGCAAGTCGACCGCCGTGCGCAGCGTCATCGGCCAGGTGCCGGTCAGCGCCGGTGAGATCGAGCTGTTCGGCACCCCGCGCGCCCGGTTCCGCGACTGGGCGCGGCTGGGCTACGTCCCCCAGCGCACGACGGCCGCCGGCGGCGTCCCCGCCACGGTCGGCGAGGTCGTCTCCTCCGGCCGCCTCTCCCGCACCCGCTTCGGCGTCTTCCGCAAGGCCGACCACGCGGCCGTACGGCGCGCTCTCGACCTCGTCGGCATGGCGGACCGCGTCAAGGACTCCGTCAGCGCCCTCTCCGGCGGCCAGCACCAGCGCGTGCTCATCGCCCGCGCGCTCGCCTCCGAGCCCGAGCTGCTGATCATGGACGAGCCGATGGCGGGCGTGGACCTGGCCAGCCAGGAGGTGCTGGCGCAGACGCTCAGGGAGCAGGTCGGCGCCGGTTCGACGGTCCTGCTCGTGCTGCACGAACTCGGCCAGCTGGAGCCCCTGATCGACCGGGCGGTCGTCCTGCGCGACGGCTGCGTGACACACGATGGCCCGCCCCCGAAGGCCGTCGGCCAGCACGCGCTGCCCGGCCACGACCACGTACACCCGCACGCGGCTCACGACGCCGAACCGATCCGGACGGGGCTGCTCAGCTGATGGACTTCCTGAACTACGACTTCATGCAGCGGGCGCTGCTCGCCGCGGTCCTGGTCGGCATCACGGCACCCGCCGTGGGCATCTACCTGGTCCAGCGCCGCCAGGCCCTGATGGGCGACGGCATCGGCCATGTCGCGATGACGGGCGTGGGCCTCGGCTTCCTGCTCTCCTGGTCCCCGGTGTGGATGGCGACGCTGGTCTCCGTCCTCGGCGCGGTCCTGATGGAGCTGATCCGCTGGTACGGCCGCACCCGCGGCGACATCGCCCTCGCGATGCTCTTCTACGGCGGTATGGCCGGCGGCGTGATGTTCATCAACCTCGCGCCGAACGGCTCCAACGCCAACCTGACCTCGTACCTCTTCGGCTCGCTCTCGACGGTGAGCGAATCGGACGTGACGGCGATCATCCTGCTCGCCGCGTTCGTGGTGTTGGTCACCCTGGGCCTGCGCCGCCAGCTGTTCGCGGTGAGCCAGGACGAGGAGTTCGCGAGGGTCACCGGGCTGCCGGTGCGCGCGCTGAACCTGCTGACGGCGATCACGGCGGCGGTGACGGTGACGGTCGCGATGCGGGTGGTCGGGCTGTTGCTGGTCAGCGCGCTGATGGTGGTGCCGGTGGCGGCGGCCCAGCAGCTCACCCGGAGCTTCGCCGCGACGTTCGCGATCGCCGTGGCGATCGGCATCACGGTGACGATCGGCGGCACGGTGACCTCGTACTACCAGGACGTCCCGCCCGGCGCGACCATCGTGCTGCTGACCATCGGCGCGTTCATCGCGCTGACGGCGCTGGCGACCCCGCTGGCCCGGCGCAGGGCCCGGGCCCTGGCCGCCGCGCAGCCCTCCGGGGACCCGGCGGAGTGCGCGATTCCGGCCAGCCGGGAGGCCGCGGGCAAGGTCGGCGTCTGACTGCGGACGGCCCGGGCTGGCACAATGGCCCGGCAAGTGCAGACGTGAGGAGGCAACCGGTGACAGTCGCTGGACCGCCCGTAAAGGGCCGCGCGACTCGACAGCGGGCCGCCGTGGCGGCGGCCCTTGACGAGGTCGACGAGTTCCGCAGCGCGCAGGATCTCCACGACATGCTCAAGCACAAGGGCGACTCGGTCGGGCTCACCACGGTCTACCGCACCCTGCAGTCCCTCGCCGACGCCGGTGAGGTCGATGTCCTGCGCACCGCCGACGGCGAGTCGGTCTACCGCCGCTGCTCGACCGGCGAACACCACCATCACCTTGTCTGCCGTGTCTGCGGCAAGGCGGTCGAGGTGGAGGGGCCGGCCGTGGAGAAGTGGGCGGACGCGATCGCGGCCGAGCACGGGTTTGTGAACGTGGCGCACACGGTGGAGATCTTCGGCACCTGCGCGGAGTGCTCCGCGGCCTGAGCGTTTCCCGCCCCCGCCGCCCCTACCCGTCCCATCCTTCTGGGGCTCCGCCCCGGACCCCGCTCCTCAAACGCCGGAGAGGCTGAGTACTTCAGCCCGTTGGGGGCGCAGCCCCCAGGGGCGGGACGGGTAGGGGCGGCGGGGGCGAATTCAGCTGGGTTGTTACACGCGGGGCAGGTGGTGGCCCAGCAGCGCGCGCAAGCGGTCCACGTCGGCCGGACCCGCGGCGCCCCGCTTGGGCAGGACCTCCACGAGCAGGACGTTCGGGTCCCGGCTGAGAAGGACCAGGTGATCGCGGGTCTCCCGGTACCCCCGGAACACCGACCAACGCTGGACCAGCGTCACATGATCGGTGACGGTCGTGACCCCCGTGTCACTGACGGTCGTGCGGTACCCGCCCTGCCAGGAGACCGTGCGCAGCCCGTGATGCGCCTGCAGATGCGGGATCCCCCAGATCATGGCGGCGCACAGCAGGGTGACTACCGCCGAGAACGGCCAGCCCGACACCGCCTGCGACACGGTGAGCAACACGAACAGTGCGACCAGAGCCCAGCGCACAAGGTTCAGTCGACGTATGCGCTCCCGCACGAGGACAGCCTTGAGAAAATCTTCCCGCGCAGGCTGGTAGGCCAGCTCGACGGCGTCCTCGCCCGACATGATGTCCCGCCCCTGGTGATCCATGGGCGGAACCCTAGCGCCCCGCCCACCCCACCGACCCTCAGTCCTGCCTGCCCTCCATGGCCAGCAGCTCCTCGTTCGGGATGGCCCCGCCGAACCGCCGGTCACGGGACGCGAACTCCACACACGCCCGCCACAGGTCACGCCGGTCGAAGTCCGGCCACAGCACGTCCTGGAAGACCATCTCGGCGTAGGCGCTCTGCCAGAGAAGGTAGTTGGAGGTGCGCTGCTCACCGCTCGGGCGCAGGAACAGGTCCACGTCCGGCATGTCCGGGTAGTACATGTACTTCGCGAAGGTCTTCTCATTCACCTTCGACGGGTCCAGCCGCCCGGCCTTCACGTCCTCCGCGAGGGCCTGCGCCGCGTCCGCGATCTCGGCCCGCCCGCCGTAGTTCATGCAGAAGTACAGCGTCAGCTTGTCGTTGTCCTTGGTCTGCTCCTGGGCGATCTGGAGCTCCTTGGCTACGGACTTCCACAGCTTGGGCATCCGGCCGACCCACCGCACCCGGATCCCCAGCTCGTCGAGCTGGTCACGGGTCTTGCGGATGAAGTCGCGGTTGAAGTTCATGAGGAAGCGCACCTCGTCCGGTGACCGCTTCCAGTTCTCGGTGGAGAAGGCGTACAGGGAGATCGCCCCCACGCCCATCTCGACCGCGCCCTGAAGGACGTCGAGCACGCGCTCGGCACCGACCTTGTGCCCCTCGGTGCGCGGCAGTCCCCGCTCCTTCGCCCAGCGGCCGTTGCCGTCCATGACGATCGCCACGTGCTTCGGGATCAGCTCGCCCGGAAGCTTCGGGGCGCGGGCGCCGGACGGGTGCGGCTCCGGCGTCCTGTACTCGCGTCGCCGGCGCCCCAGGAACCCAGTCACGGCCATGTGCTTGTCGTCTCCCTTACTTTTCCACGTACCGAAGCGAGCGCAGCCCGCGCTCCATGTGCCAGTGCAGATAGGCGGACACCAGCCCGCTGCCCTCCCGGACGTGCCGCGCCTCGCAGGCGTCGGCCGTCTCCCAGTCTCCCGTAAGCAGCGCGCCCAGCAGTTCGAGCGTCTGCGGCGACGGTACGACGCTACCGGGCACGCGGCAGTCGACACAGACCGAGCCCCCGGAGGACACCGAGAAGAAGCGGTTCGGACCGGGCATTCCGCACTTCGCGCAGTCGCTGAAGCTGGGGGCGTAGCCGTTGACTGCGAGCGACCGCAGCAGGAAGGCGTCGAGAACGAGGTGCGGGGCGTGCTCGCCACGGGAGAGCGTCCGCAGGGCCCCGACGAGCAGCAGATACTGCTGCACGGCCGGCTCGCCCTCATGATCGGTGAACCGCTCGGCGGTCTCCAGCATGGCCGTCCCGGCGGTGTACCGCGTGTAGTCGCTGACGATCCCGCCGCCGTACGGAGCGATGGTCTCGCTCTGCGTGCACAGCGGCAGCCCGCGCCCGATCAGCTCGCTCCCCCGCGCGAAGAACTGCACGTCGACGTGGGAGAACGGCTCGAGCCGCGCCCCGAACTTCGACTTGGTCCGCCGCACCCCCCGAGCCACGGCCCGCACCCGCCCGTGCCCCCGCGTGAGCAGCGTGATGATCCGGTCGGCTTCGCCGAGTTTCTGGGTGCGCAGGACCACACCGTCATCCCGGAACAGACTCATCGCACACCCCCGCAGGCCTTCGGCCGGGGGTCCGGGGGTTGCCCCCCGGGAAGACACAGCATGATCCGGTCGGCCTCACCGAGTTTCTGGGTGCGCAGGACCACACCGTCATCCCGGAACAGACTCATCGCACACCCCCGCGCTCGCCCGGCCGCTGGGTGTACAGCACGATGCCGTCGTCGCGGAACCGGAAGCGGAACAGGGTCATGGGTTCATTCTCGCGTACGCCCGCAGTCACCGGGTGCGGTCGGGGTGGCTGATGGTGTTCCAGGGGGCCAGGTTCCAGGGGCTGGAACGATTCGCCGGGTCCAGCAGCGCGCGCAGATGCGCGTCGGCGGTCCCCTGTGGGGCCGGGAGGCCGGTGTCCGTCGTGCCCTTCAGCCCGTCCCGCCACACCTGGCGACCGAGCAGGTAGTGAGCGGCGTACTCCTGCCAGGAGCCGTACGTCCCCACGACCGCCGGCACGATGTTCTTCAGCGCGGTCCAGGCGTCGGACTCGCCGATCATCCCGCAGGCGAAGCCACGACGGGCGATGTCGACATACAGCGCGGCGTCCCAGGCGAGCGGCGAGACCCCGGTGACCCGGTACGCCCGCGCCCGGTACCCGCTGCGGGACAGTCCGTCGAGCCGGCCGACCAACTGCTCACGCGTGGTGATCTCCCACTGCTCGGTCAACCAGCGCCGAGCCCCTTCGTCGTCGATCCGCGTGAACGGGTACAGCGTGGTCCGCGAGGCGCCCCGGTCCCGGCTCACCGGCGCGCTCAGCGACACCATCCACAGCTGGTGCGTGGTGAGCGGCACGGGGTAGCGACGGGCGGCTTTCGGCCCCCTCTTCCTCCATCTCCACAAACCCATGCCGCCGCACCCTACGGGGCCGCCCCTAGGTCAAGGAACCTCACCCCGACTCCGTGCGTTCGCGTACGCGGTCGCGGCGCGCAGCCGCTCGGCCGGGCTTGCCGTGCGTACGATGCCCGGCTCGGCGTCCCATTCCTTGCCGCCGCCGTATGGTCTGAGTTGGACGTACGGCCCCTCGTGACCCATGACGATGCCGATTCTTCCGTTGCGTGTATCGACCACGTACGACCCGATCGGCGGCTTCATCGCAGTACCGCCGCGAGGCGCTGCGCGGTCTCGACGGAACATCGGCCCAATTCCACGAGCGGGCAAGGGGCTTCACGCGCAAGACTCGCCGGGTCGATCCGGAGTGTCGGAAGCGTAATTCCTGCCTTCTCCAGGACCGCCCGCAATTCCTTCACTGCTTCCTCCGCTTCTTCGACGCAGCGCGCCGAGTGTCGTGCCGTCACGTGACTCCCCTCCTCTTTGGGTTTCACTCATTCCATCTCCATCCTGACCTGCGACGCCTACACTCGGCAGGAGTCTGTGCCCTACAAGTGCCGGGAAGTGCAAGGGGGTTGGCCATGGCCAATGGTTCGCGGCAAGCGGCGTGGGAGTTCTTCGGTGCGGAACTGAAGCGACGGCGGGAGGATGCCGGGATCACTCAGGTGGAGTTGGGGTCCCGGGTATTTGTCTCCGGCGGATACATCGGCCAGTTCGAACAGGCGATCCGAAAACCACAATTGGACGTCGCTCGGCGGATTGACGAGGCGCTGCAAACCGACGGTATTTTCGAGCGGATGTGGCGACGGCTCATCAATGACAAGCGGTACGCCGATTACTTCGCCGAGGTGGCGGAGCTGGAGCGGCTGGCGACGAAGATCTGCGACTGGGAGCCCTCCGTCGTTCCCGGACTCCTCCAGACCCCGGCCTACACGACGGCGCTCGTGGTGGCGACGAACCCCTTCGTCACGGACCGGCTCATCGAAGAGCGCGTCACGGCCCGCGGCGAGCGGTGCGCGATCCTCAAGGACGCTACAAGGCCGGAGTATTGGGCGATCGTGCACGAAGCGGTGCTTCGTGTGCCGGTGGGCGGGCCGGAGGTCGCGGCTGAGGCGCTGGAGCACATGGCGGCGCTGGCCCGTGAGCGCAAGGTGCTGTTGCAGGTGCTGCCGTTTTCAGCGGGTGCGCCCGCGAACAACGGGTCGCTGCGGCTGATGCAGTTCGACGACGCACCCCCAACGGCCTATACAGAGACGTCGTTTTCGGGGAGCCTCCTGGACGAACCGGCGGTGGTGAAGCGCGCGAGCCGAGCTTACGATCTGCTCAGGGGTGCCGCGCTGTCGCCGGAGGCGTCCCTGGCCCTGATCGAGTCGGCAGCTGAGGACTTCAGACGATGCACACGTACGACCTGAGCGGCGCTCGCTGGCGCAAGAGCACCTACAGCAACGGCGACGGCGGCAACTGCGTCGAGGTAGCCGACGGAGTCCCCGGCACCGTCCCCGTCCGGGACAGCAAACTCGCCTCGGACAGCCCCGTACTCCTCATCTCCGTCTCCGCCTGGGCGGAGTTCGTCAGCCAGGCCCGATCCTCAGTCCGCGGGTAGTTCCGGGGGCTCCTCCACCCGGGCGTCCCAGAGCAGTTCGAACCGCTCCATGCGGCGGGTGAGGATCTCCTCACGGTCGTCCAGCTTGGCGTTGGGGTAGAGCTGCTCCACATCGGTGGTCATCTCGAAGCGGAGCTCTCCGTCGAAGATGACGAACTCGGGCGTCGGACCCACTCTCCGTATGTGGGGCGGCAGCTCGGACAGGGCCACCACCCCGGCCTGGATGTCGTTGCTGCGCTGGTCTCTGAGGATCACCTTCAGCTTCGCGTTGACTTCCGGGTTCTGGAAGTGCTGGGCGATGAACAGGCGCCTGACCTTGACGCCGTGTTCCCGGATCACGTCGCGCTGCACGCCCAGGTAGTGCTGCGCGGTCGCGGTCTCCCAGAAGGCCAGGTCGACGAAGGTGCTGGTGGTGTCGATGCTCTGGCGGGCGCACTTGGTGAGGGCGATGAGCGTGTCGTTGTTCTCCCCCTCCCAGTCGGCGGTCCCCGAGGCCAGCTCGGTCATCGTCTTGGCCAGCCGCGTGATCTCGGCCTGGGCGAACCTCTGCATGAAACCCTGGCCGTGTGATCCCACCTGCGCGGCGCTCCTGACCAGCCGCAGCACCTCGTCCTCGGGCATCCTTGAGTCCGTCAGCCTGCTGAACAGGGACGTCACGACCCCGACCCGCCGAAACCCCTGGTCCACCAGCTCCGTCATCTCACGGTGGTGGGTGTTCAGGTTCTCCCGCAGGTCATGCCCGGTGCTCCGCTGGCTCCTCTCCACCGAGCCCAGGCGGTCCTCGAAGTCGACCATGTACTGGACGATCAGCGCGGCACCGCCGATGACGACGGCGAGGGCGAGTTGCCACAGTTCCTCGTCGGACTGGTCGATCAGGTTGGTGATCACATAGGTGACCGTCCCCACGGCCAGTGTGACCAGGATCTTCAGCACGACCGGGGGTATGTGCAGTCCGCGCGTCGCCGGCCCGGGGGTTCCCGGCTCTCCGTCCATGCCTGCCTCTTCTTCCACCGGAGTCGTTGGAGCTACTGGGTCAGCGCGGGGAGAGCGCCTTGTGCGACAGCGAAACCGCCTGGAGCGCGAGTCGGTCCCGGATGCGTCGGCCCAGGTTCTCCCACTGTCGGGAGAAGCCCGGATTCTCTTCCAGCACGTCCCACAGGTGACCCAGCGCGGGGTCCACGTGCGCCCGCGGCATCCACAGATGCAGCAGGTGAACCACGACCGGATGCAGCGCCTCGACGACCGAAGGTCCGTCCGCCGCACCGAGGCGACTGTTGTCCAGCATGTGCTGAACGGTCGTCAGAAGCCAGTCGTGCAGGGCGAGATCCTCACTGAGGCCGGCGGCGGCCGCGGCCGGGACGTCCGCGGGCAGCGTCAGCTCCATGGTCCGCAGGCCGCCCTCGGCCACCGTGAAGTTCACCAGGCAGGCCCGCCCGCTGCCGGGTTCGCGGCGCGCGACCCAACGGAGTTTCGTGGGGCTGGACTTGAAGGGCACCCTGCGGTCCAGGAGCGGGTGGCGGCGCAGCTGGGCCAGCAGGCCCTCGGCGATCATCCCGAGGTCGAGTTCGCCGCGCCCCGCACCGCGTGACACGCCCTCCGCGACGGCCTGCCGGGGCAGTTTGCCGAGCGGCTCGACCAGACCCGGTCGTACGAGGTACTGACCCCAGGGGCGCCGCGCGTCGGGCCCGGCGGCCGGGAGGCTGAAGTACGCCGTCGACTGAAGCAGACGGCCCTCGGTCAACGCCCCGCGAGCGGCCACCGTGCCCACGGCTCGCACCTTGGCGCCGTTGGCGGCCGGCAGAGCGCAGTCCACCCCGGTCAGCACCTCGGGCGAGAGGGCGTACATGGTGGGCCGTTCCGAGACCCGGACCAGTTCGTCGGCGCGCAGCCTGAGCAGCTGGGCGGCGGCCCGGCCGTCCAACGCCTGCAAGGACGGCAGCAGACAGGTGCGCACCTCACCGCAGACCAGGACCGAACCCGTCGGTGGACCGGAGGGCGAGGGCATCTCAGGTCTCCTCAGCCGTGGAGGAGCCGCCGGGCTCCTCGTAGAAGACGTAGGTGGCGCGCTGCGCGACCGCCGCCGGCACCGGCACCCCCTCGGCGGCGGACCGCTCGGCCACCTGGCGCAGGGCCCCGGCGTCGACGTCGATCTGGTCGAGGACGAGCCGTACGGCGTCCTCGACGGCGAGGAAGCGGTTCGGCATGAGGGTGCAGGTGCGGTACGCGCTGAAGGCCGCCTTGGTGTCGGTGAGCCTGGTCAGCGGCGGCAGCCGGTCCCAGTCGTGCGGGAAGTCACCGCCGGCCCAGGGGGTCGGGACGAGCACGGGCTCACCCAGGTGCCGTAGCAGCCCCAGCCGGGCCAGTTGCCATACGGCGGCCAGGAACGGGCAGGACCACAGGCGCCGTCCGTCCTTCTCCGACCACAGCTCCACGTCCATGAACACCGAGTGGTTGCGGGCAGCGGTCTCCTGAGGGGGCTCCCAGCCCTTGATCTCGCCCAGGGCGCTGCGGCGCGTCGAGGGCGTGCGCTGGCCGTTGGCGAGCCAGCCGGTGTGGCTGACGGACGGACGGGAGCCGTGGCTGCCCGGCGGCGGGGACTCGACCAGGCGGTGCGTGACGGACTCGGCGAGTTCGATGCGGTCGGCGACCGCGCAGGCCGACTCCCGGGCGAGGTAGTCGATGACGAGGCCGGCCCGCTCGGCCTCCTTCAGCACCATCGGGATCAGCTCGGCCGGGGTGGAGAAGCGGGTGAAGTAGTCGTCGATCAGGAAGCAGGTGCTGACGCGCGGCCGCTTGCTGCGGCGGGCGGCCGAGGCGCGCACCGCGTCCGCCCAGACCCGCACCTCGGCGAAGTGTTCGCCCAGCCGTTCGGGCCCCGCCTCGAAGTCCTCCATGTAGAGGTGGCCCAGCTCCACGGAGAGATGGGCGAGCGGCACGGACTGGGTACGCGTCTGCGCGGTGGACTCCCGGAACACGGCCTCGGTCACGCCTGCTCCCAGTACTTGTCGTCGGTCAGGCGGCCGGCCAGCTGCCCGAGGGCCAGCCAGGTCTCCTGGTTGGCGATCTGGCTGTCGAGCACGTCCTCGTCGGTGATGAGCTGCTCACGCCACTGAAGGACGGGTTCGAGCGGAACCGAGCCGAGGACCTGGCTGTAGCCGATGCCGTGGGTGGAGGCGAGCTGCCTGAGGTCGCCGTCGGTCTTGCGCATCCACGCCGACTGGGTGGGCGAGACCTGCGACCACAGCGGTGACTCGGGGTCCGGTACGGCGGCCCGTACGAAGCGGATGGCGCCGCGCAGCGCCTCCTCGTCATGGCCGCGCGCGACACCGCCCGCGATGATGCCCCGGTTGCCGAAGGCGAGGCTCGCCGCGGCGGCCACGTGTTTGCGGGTCCAGCGGTGGAAGACCAGCCAGCGGGCCGTGACCTCACGCATCTCGGGCTGTGCGGTGGCCTCCAGGGCCATGTCGACGGCGTAGGAGCGGCCGGCGCTGAGGTCGACGACGACCAGGTCGAACTCGTGGTCCAGCGTCATCAGCAGGTCGACACAGCGGCGCAGGTTGTCGTCGCTGGTCGCGAACTCGCCGCCGCTCGGGTCGCCGGGCATCAGGAAGAGACGGCCCGAGCCGGGCGGGGGGAAGCGCAGCACACGGTGCTCGGTCTCGGCCCAGACGTCGATCCGGGCCGGTTCGCCGACCTGGCCCGCCAGATAGGCGTGCAGATCGCGCCCCGCGGTGTCCTGGACGGTGTCGGCCACCTCGAAGAGGGCCGCCGCGGTGGGTGAGCCGAAGTCGAAGTCCAGGTAGCAGACGTCGTCCCCGGCCAGCGCCCGGTGGTAGGCGAGGTTGGCGCTGGTGACCGTCCGGCCCGCGCCTCCCTTGTCGGAGGCCGCGAAGATCAGCACCGTGATCACACCCCCCGGTCCGCGGCCTCGCGCGCCCGGGCGAGCGAGTCGAGCTGCCCCAGCACGTCGAGCGCCAACGCGTAGGCCGTGCCCGGCTGTACCTCGACGAGACCGCGGGCGCGACGCAACTTGACCTCCATGTTCCTGAGCTGCATCCCGTGCCGGCCGGCGTCCGTGGGCATGGGCTCCATCTGCTCGTTGCCCAGGAGGTGGGCGGATTCGCTGAGCAACGCCCTTGCCAGCTCGGTCAGTTCACGATGGCGGATCGGCGGCTGCCGGTACATCGCGTCGGCCTGGACCATCACCTCGGTGACACGCTCGGTGATGCTCCATGACACCGGCACCCTGCGCTTGCGGATCTCCGCTTCGGGATAGGCGTGCTGGACGCTGTCCCACAGGCCGACGCCCTCACCGTCGCGGATGCGGCGGCGCCACATGTGGTCGAAGACGTCCTCGGCGAGTCTGAGCAACCCGTCGTGCGAGGCGAGGTTGCGCGACAGCGTGCACAACTGGATGGTCCGTTTCAGCAGCTGCGCCGAGAAGTCGTTCATGGACCATTGCAGGGCCGGACCGATCCGCTCGCTGCCCTGCAACGGCAGGGTGACGCCTGCGGTGTGCAGCTCGTGGACCATCGGGTCGTCGCGCGTCATCCGGCTGGTGATGCGGCCTCGCTCGGCGAGGCGCTCCATCACGCCGACGGTGCGGGTCAGGTCGTCGTCGGTGGCCCGGCGCCGCATCAGGTCGTGCACGAGGATGGCGGCGACGGAGAGGGAGAAGTACTCGGACTCCAGCTTCTGTCCCGTCGTACGCCAGGGAATGTCCTCCAGGGGCCAGCGGTCGGCGTCGAAGCGGGCGATGCCGGACCAGTACTGCTGGGTGAGCTCCCACCGCAGCCGGAGCGCCTCGGCGAGCCTCTGCTGTTCGGTGTTGAGCAGGCCGAGGGTGAGGGTGCGGTCGGAGAACAGGTCCTGGATGCCGTCGAGGGCGACGACGGTGAAGTAGAGATGCGGCATCGGGTCGGCGATGCCCTCGGGCTGCGGCCCGACGGGTTCGGTGGTCTCGATCTCGGGGGCGTCCTGCACCAGGCTCCACGCCCAGCCGCACTCGAAGAGCTGGTTCTCGTCCTTGAGGCTCTCCTCGACGTCGATACCGAGGTGGATGCTCTCGATGAGCGCCGCGCGCAGGGCACGGAAGCGCTGCTGGAACTTGCTCAGCACCTGCCGCTGCGACAGCCGTCCCTGGCCGAGGAGTTCGCAGAGCGCACGGCCCTGGGAGGCGTCGGGGTCGAAGGCGTTGACGACGAAGGAGCGCAGCAGGCTCACCATGGCGGCGGTGAGCCGGGTGCTGGTGGCCTGGCGCAGCTCGGCGACCGCCTCCTTGATGTCGCTGCGCCGGGTCTTGGTCTCGTAGACCTTGAGGAAGCCGAGGGTGGCGAGGCACAGGGTGATCGACATGGAGAAGGAGTCGACGACGCCCACCTGGCGTTGCTCCTCGGTGGCCTCCTCGGCCTTGTCCCGGGTGCCGAAGTAGTAACCCCCGGCGAAGGTCGGCCTCTTGTCGTCGCCGGTGTGCATGCGCATGAACTCGGCCACGGCCGTGACGAGGTGGGCCGGGATGTCCAGCCGGCTGCCGGCCTTCCTCAGGGCTTGCTGGACGTCCTCCTGCGTGGTGTCCGGGTCGTCCAGCCGGAAGGCGGGGATCTCGGTGGTCGGGTACAGCAGGCAGAGCAGCCGCTCGGCGTCGGCGACGCTGCTCTGCCCGCCCCATTCGCCCCAGTCCCATTCCCCGCCGGGGAAGGAGTGGCGGGCCACTGCCTGCCATATGTCCAGCAGATGCCGGCGTGGCTTGATCTGCATCTCGGCCCCCCACAGATCACATCGCGTCGCCCGGTCGGAGAATCTCTAATTACCCCTGGCTCGGAAGCCGCAAGCCACGATCATGGACGTATAACCGTCGCGCACCGCGTTGGGCTGCCCGACAGTGAAGATTTTCAGCCGTTGCCGCTCGGCGTGGACCTCGATGGCGGACCGGATCTCCGGCTCGCCGACATCGCAGGCCGGAAAGTGTGTGTCGCCGACGAAGTATCCCTCGGAGTGTTCCATGAACGCGGCCGCGAACGGCGCACCCGGCGTGAGGGCCAGCAGGAAGCACTCGACGGCCTGCCAGAACTCCTCGTGGCTGGTGGAGAGGGATTCGGCGACGAAGAACATGGTTCCGAGCGACCAGTTCTCCCGTCGGCCGCTCAAGGCGAAGAGATCGCCGTTCTCGACCTCTGTGACCTCCTTGAACCTGTCCCTCGGGTCACCCTGAAGCGCGGCGTACGCCTCGTCCGTGCAGAACAGGTCCCAGAACGCGTCCCAGACCTGGTCGTATCCCCCCTGCTGCCTCTCGAGGTACTCGACGTTCTGCTCTGCCCGGTCGAGCAGCGTGATCTCGTCACACCACGGCAACATGGAAAAGGCCGGATAAAGATTGGCTCCGGCCCCGACATCGATACCCCGTACCGGGCGATTCGGATGGGCGCGGAAATGATCACCGAAGTGGGCGCGGACGATCGAAATGATCTCCCGGTCCTCTTGGATCACTTTCCTGTAGTTGTGATCGACGTAGGCCGTTGGGTTGAAATCTTCCCAAGGGGCTTCCGCGTTGAGCTGCGACAGGTTCCCGGGTGATCCCAGATGCATTGCCCAAAGGTACCAAGATCGGAGACGCCGGACTTGAACTCACGTACCCCAACAGGCAATTCTGGACGAATGCCCGCTCTTCATGACACTATGAGCATCCGGTCGGCCCACGAAGGCGATCTGCCCGAAATCCTCGACCTGGACCGGAAGGCCTTCCCGGACGACCCGTACCCCTACTTCGTCCTCCGCCAGTACTTCGACGGGTACAGCGACCGCATCCTCGTCCTCGACGACGGAAAGCACCTGCACGGCTACGTCCTCTTCGTCACCACCTCGGACGGCTCCGTGTGCTGGGTCCTGAGCCTGGCCATCAGCACGGAACGGCGGGGCCGGGGACTGGGAAGGCGGCTGATGCTGGAGGTGATGCGGCAGTCGCGCCAGGAGCGAGTCCATGAGGTCCGGCTGACCGTGGAGCCGGCGAACACGGCAGCGATCATGCTGTACGAGTCGCTGGGACTCTCCGCCGAGGATGGTGTGCGCAGGGACTACTTCGGCCCCGGCGAGGACCGGCTCCTCATGTCGCTCAAGCTGTGAGCGGTGGGGTAATCCCCCCTCCAAGAAGGCTGCTACCCGGATGTGACGCCCCGTCAACCTCGGTCAGGCTGCTGCACATGAAGCAGATCACGAAGAGCGCCGCCCTGATCGCCGCCGCCTCCGCAGTCGTCTTCGGGCTCGTCACCCCGCTCACCGCGTCCGCCACCGGCACGCCCGCGCCATTGAAGTGGACCAAGTGCGAGGGCGAGGGGCTCGATCCGCGCCAGCGGTGCGCGACCGTGTCCGTGCCGATGGACTACTCCGACCCCGGCGGCGAGAAGATCGACATCGCCGTCTCCCGTATCCCCGGCGAGAAGCCGTCCGCCCGCCGCGGGGCCCTGCTGCTGATCGCGGGCGGGCCCGGCGGGGACAGTCTGGGCGACCCTTCGGGCAAGGGGCAGAAGCTGCCGCAGGAGGTACGGGACGCCTACGACCTGATCGGGTTCGCGCCGCGGGGCAACGCCCCCTCGACCTCGCTGAGTTGCGACGTCGGTCATGAGGACCTCGCGCGCACCAGCCTGCGCCCCTGGCCGGCCCCGGACGGCTCCGTCACCGAGAACATGGCCACCGCCCGGCGTATCTCGCAGGCCTGTGCCCGCAACGGCGGTGAGCTGATCAAGCACATCAGCACCAAGAACAACGCCCGCGACATCGACCGCATCCGGGCCGCGCTCGGCGAGCGCAAGCTGTCCGCCTGGGGCGTCTCGTACGGCACCTATGTCGGCGCCGCCTACGGCGAGCTGTTCCCGCACCGCACCGACCGCGTCGTGCTGGACAGCAACGACCACGCCGACCCGGTGCTGGCGGAGCGCGCCTGGCTCCAGGCGTACGAGGTGGGCGTCGAGGACAACTTCCCCGAGTTCGCCAAGTGGGCGTCGGCGCCCGGCAACCCGGACCGGGTCGCCGACACCCCGGCCGAGGTGCGCCCGCTCTTCCTCCGCCTCGCCGCCCGTCTGGACCGCGAGCCGCTCCCCTGGCCCGGCGCCAACCCGGCGGAGCTGAGCGGCAACATGCTGCGCCAGGCCATGCTGGACAGCTTCTACGACCCCGACGACTACCCGACCCTGGCCAAGCTGATGCTGGCCGCGCTGCAGGGCACGGTGCCGCCCGCGCCGCCGGCCCCGCCGGAGTCGCTGATGCAGAACTACCTCGCGGTCGGCGCCGGCACCATCTGCAACGACGGCGCCTGGCCGAAGTCGGCCGCCGTGTACGAGAAGGGCGTCGCCGAGAGCCGGGCGAAGTACCCCCTGACCGCCGGCATGCCGAGGAACGCGATGCTGTGCGCCGCCTGGCCGTGGGAGCCCGCGGAGGCACCGCTGCGGGTGACGGACCGCGGTCCGTCGAACACCCTGCTCGTCCAGAACGAACGGGACGTGGCGACCCCGCTGAGCGGCGCCCTGAAGCTGCGCGAGACCCTCGGCAGGCGGGCCGTCATGGTCACCGTGAACGCCACCGGCCATGACTCCTACCTGGACAACGGCAACGCGTGCGGCGACGCGGCCGTGTCCCGCTTCCTGGCGACGGGACAGCGCCCGGCCGGTGACCTCTACTGCGAGTGACGGAACCCGGCGCCGACGCACCGTCCGGCCGGCCGCGAAGCCGGTGGCCGCCCGTGCTCCGAGGACACGGATCGTCTCCGGGCGCCGCCAGGGCGGGTCAGCGCTCGGTGAGGGGCGTCGGGGACTCCTGGATCGTCCAGCCGTTCCCGTCGGGGTCGTGGAAGAAGAGGAAGGCGTTCCAGGGCTCCTCGCCCCGGCCCTCCGACCAGCCGGACGGGTTCACGTGCAGGATCGGGGTCACCTCGACCCCGCGTCCCAGCAGCTCCGCCCGTGCCGCCCCGATGTCGGTGACGCAGAGCTGGAGGCCCTGCTGTGAGCCAGGGGCCATCCGAGGGCCGGCCGGTGAGTCCGGGAGGCCGGACTCCAGCACGACGGAGCAGCGGGAGCCGGGCGGGGTGAGCTGGACGAAGCGGGCGCCGTCGAAGAACGGCGCGTCGATCTCGGCGCGGAATCCGCACTGGTCCCGGTAGAAGGTCTTGGCCCGGTCCAGGTCGGTGACCGGTACGCCGATCACCTCAAGGGTCCATTCCATGCGCGCACCTCCTCGGCCATGGTCTCCCCGTCAGGCGGCCCGTGCCCGTCGGCCGTACCGGCGGGCCACCGCGTGGAAGGCCTCCTTCGGCTCCCAGTGCCAGCCGGAGGCCGGGTCGTCGGGACGGTCCTTGATCGGCTTGGTGATGCCGTAGCTCGCCAGGTCGAGGTCGTAGCGCGGGTTGTCGGGGCGGTGCGGGGCGTCCGCGGTGACGAACTCGAAGGCCATCGCCGCGTACAGGCCCATCGACTCGAAGACGTCCAGCAGATCACCCAGGTAGGCGGCCTGTGTGCGCTCACTGCGCACCGGGTCGCCCTTGATCTCGTTCGGCTCCTTGGTGTAGTCGACGATGTCCCAGCCCATGCCACCCGCCTCGGGAGCGCCGACGTACGCGCACGTGCCGAACTCGGTGATGGCCAGGGGCTTGCCCCAGCGCAGGTAGCGGTTCAACTCCCTTACGTATGGGGATCGTTGGGGGAAGTACGAGTAGTAGTCGATGCCGATGACGTCGAAGAGGTTCCAGTCGACCGGCTCGAACGCCTCGTCCTGGGCGGCGGCGTAGCTGAGGCGGCCGTGGAAGACGGAGCGGGCGGTCGCCGCCGCCTTCGCGGTGAAGCGGGCCAGGCGGCGGCGCATCCGCGCCATGTCGATCGTGCCGTTCTGGAGGTTCTCGATCCGGTCCAGGACGGTCTCGCCGGGGATGATCCCCGGGACGAACAGCCAGAACTCGCAGCCCACGCTGAAGTCGACGCTCGCGCCCTGCCGCCGCAGCCGCTCCGCGAACCGGCCGCACTCGGCGATGCTGTCCAGGATCTCCCGCTCGGGCACGTCCCCGACGGTCGGCTGGAGCCAGACGTGCAGCCCTCGTTCGGCGGCCTCTGCGGCCGTGGCGGTGAGGCGCTCGACGCCGTCGCCGGTGACGTCGAGGGTGTCGGCGTGCAGGTCGTCGCGGATGACCCGGACGTCCTCGCGCATCCGGGCGGCGCTCCACGCGGTGCCCGGCGTCTCGCCCGCCCCGACGGTGTAGACGACGCCCCGGCGCTTCAGCCCCTTGCCGTCGACGCCCCCGCACTCCGGCGCTCGCGCGGTCGCCGCGGCCTGTCCGGCGGGCACCACCGCCCCGGCCAGCCCGACGGCCGCCGCGCCCGCCAGAAACCCCGCCCTGCTGATCCCCTTGGCCTTCTCCATACGGTCCATACGGCCACTGTGGCGAGCGCGGGCCTCCACCGCCGTCGGCCGATGGTCTACGGCACCGCGACCAAGGGATGAGACGCGGCGTCGATCGCTGAAGAGATCGTCGCCCCCCGTCAGACCAAATAGGCGCGAATCCAAGCGCCCTGCTGACCACAGGCACCGCCACCGCCGACCGGTTGCGCCCCGGCATGACCGTGGCGGAACTCGCCGACGCGGCCAACCGCTGGGAGACGGAGCTCAACTCGGCCGAGCCGTGGCGTGTCACGGACACCACGACGCCGCGCGCGATCGGCCGGACGTACGCCCGCCTGGTCCTCGGCGACGCCCTGAACCGCCCCGACCGCGACCTCCTCGCCGACAAGACGGGCGGCGGCTCCTACGGCACGAACAGCGACGCGGCCGGAGCAGGACGCGGCGCCGGGCCACGCCCTGATCGTCGAGACGGCCGAGCTGCCGGCTCAAGCGCTCATCTGAAGCTCCGCACGTACCTCCGCTGCCACGGCGTCTCCACGGCGTGCCGGTCGTAGTCGCGCCGTACGAAGTCCACGGCGTCCTCGGGCGGCACGCCGTCCAGCACCGCCAGGCACGCCAGCGCGGTCCCCGTACGCCCACGGCCGCCGCCGCACGCGATCTCGACGCGTTCGTCGGCGGCCCGCTCCCATGCCTCGACGAGGGCGGCGCGGGCGGCCGCGCGGTCGGCGGGCAGACGGAAGTCGGGCCAGCGGATCCAGTGGGAGGCCCAGGGGACCTCCGGGGGCGGCTTGCCGAGGAGGTAGACGCCGTACGACGGGGTCCGCGCCTCCGGTGCGAGAGGGCGGCGCAGGCCACGGCCCCGGACCAGCCGCCCGGAGGGCAGCTTGAGGACCCCGGGGTCGCTCTCGTTCCAACGCTTCGGGCTCTCCTTGTCCATCTCCATCGCCCCATTCGAAACGAGTCGCTCCGCTCGGGCAACCGATTCCCCCGCATCGGAGGTCTGGAGGGCGAGGGAGGGTGCTTGATGCAGGCCGAACAAGAGGCCCAGTTCCAGGAATTCGTCAGGGCGCGATGGTCCCACCTGGTCCGGACCGCGTATCTCCTCACGGGCGACGCGCATCATGCCGAGGACCTGACGCAGACGGCGCTGGCGAAGGCGTACCGCTCCTGGCGGCGCGTGTCGCGGGCCGACCATCCGGAGGCGTACGTCCGCCGGATGCTGGTCAGCTGCAACAGCGACCGGTTCCGCAAGCGGCGGGTCGCCGAGTCGCTGACGGCGGCGCCGCCGGAGGTGCCGGGGCGCGACCAGGGCTACGCGGACGTGGACGAGCGCGGTGCGCTGCTCGACGCCCTGGCCCGACTGCCGCCCAAACAGCGGGCGGTGGTCGTCATGCGCTACTGGGAGGACCTGTCCGAGTCGGAGGTCGCCGAGGTGCTCGGCTGCTCCACGGGCACGGTCAAGAGCCAGGCGTCGAAAGGGCTGGCGAAATTGCGTGCGTATCCGGGCCTGGCCCGGGTGACGTCGTCCGTGCGGGGAGGCAGCAGGTGAACGACGACGAGCAGCGACAGGGAGCGGAGAGCGAGCGGGACTTCGAGGAGCAGCTGCGGGATCTGCTCGCCGATACCGCGCACACGTTCCGGCCGTCGTCCGCGCCGTATCCGGCGATCCGGCGCCGGGGCGTGTTCGAGCGTCGGCGCCGGGTGGCCGCGACGGGGGCGGTGCTGGTGACGTTGGCGGCGATGCCGGTCGGGGCGTACGCGCTGGGCGTCGACCGGTCGGGCGCGGACACGGCGACCGCCCCGGGCCCGTCCGTCAGCGCGCCCCGGACACCGGCCCCGGCGCCCAGCGGTCCCGCCCGGCCCGCCACACCGGGCCAGCTCCTCGACGGGATCACCTTCGCGCAGGCCACGGACGGCCTGGAGAAGTGCCTGGCCTTCCGCGACACCGCCCCGCAGAGCGACGGCCGGTCCGGCCAGGGCGCCGCCGACGCCTACCGGATCATCCTGGCGATGCGCAGCACCGGCGACTCCAACGCGACCGGCGACGGCATGTTCGTCGTCGCGGCGGAGCGGACCGATCCGAAGGAGGCCGCGCTGATCTGCCGGATCGTGGACGGCGAGGCCGTGGGGCTCTCGGGGGCCGGCGCCGGCGATCCGTCGGACCCGAGCCCGGTGTTCGCCGACCTGAACGGCGGCAAGCTCTACCAGCAGTCCGTCCTGGACCGGGGCAACTGGAAACTCCCGTTCCGCTGGGGCCTCGTCGGCACGGTCAGGGCGTCCGTGACCAAGGTGACCGTCTCCTACGGGGACAGCAGCGCCGAGGCGGCCCTCGACCACGGCTGGTTCGTGGCGTCCGGCGTGCTGCACCAGCAGGTCACGCTCGCACCGCGGATCAAGGGCTACGACGCCGACGGCGAGTTGGTCTACGACTCGGACGAGGACCAGTACTACGCGAAGACGCTTCCGTAGCTCCGGTCCGCGGTATCGGTCCGCGGCAGCGGAGGGGGGGGGGGGGGGAAAAAAAGAGGAGGAACCCCCCCCCCCCCTCCCCCCCCCCCCCCCCCCCCCCCCCCCCCCCCCCCCCCCTCCCCCCCCCCCCCCCCG
>NZ_JBHVGZ010000018.1:0-62541 GCF_042800355.1 Streptomyces sp. NPDC057623 | reverse complement strand
CTCCGGTCCGGGGGATCGGTCCGCGGAAGGGACGGGCGGGGGGCGCCGCACCGGGGACGGCCCCCCCGGCCCGTCATGACTTCCGCGGCCGCGGCTCGCCGACCGGCACCGCTCCGTTGACCGCGGCCGCCAGGCTGAACGGCGCCTCCCGGTTCCGCAGCGGCCTGGTCACCTGCTTCGCCACGCATGACGGAATGCCGGCCGTCGCGTCCGCCGCGTCCGCCGACTGCCGCCGGTAGGCGCTCGGCGACATGCCGACCAGCTCCGTGAACCGTGTGCTGAAGGTGCCCAGCGACGAACAGCCGACCTCGAAGCACACCTCGGTGACGCTGAGGTCGCCGCGGCGCAGCAGGGCCGTCGCGCGCTCGATGCGCCGCGTCATCAGGTAGCCGTACGGCGACTCGCCGTAGGCGGCCTTGAACTCTCGGCTGAGGTGCCCTGCCGACATGTGCACGCCCCGCGCGAGCGCCTCGACGTCCAGCGGCCGCGCGTACTCCCGGTCCATCCGGTCGCGGACGCGGCGCAGCGCGACGAGGGTGCGAAGGCGCTGCTCCTCGGAGGTCGAGTGGTGGGACGGCACACCCGTATCCTCCCGGGCCGCCTCCCACCTCGTCCACTCCCGCTCCCGCGTCTGGCGGGAGCGGGACGAGAGCAGGGCCATCACCGGTGTCGAGGTGAGACACATCGCGGGTCAGCCGCCGACGTAGGCCGCGAGGTGCTCACCGGTGAGGGTGGAGCGCTCGGCGACGAGGTCGGCGGGGGTGCCCTCGAAGACGATCCGGCCGCCGTCGTGGCCGGCGCCGGGGCCGAGGTCGATGATCCAGTCGGCGTGTGCCATGACGGCCTGGTGGTGCTCGATGACGATGACCGACTTGCCGGAGTCGACGAGCCGGTCGAGCAGACCGAGCAGCTGCTCGACGTCGGCGAGGTGGAGGCCGGTGGTCGGCTCGTCGAGGACGTACACGCCGCCCTTGTCGCCCATGTGCGTGGCCAGTTTCAGCCGCTGCCGCTCGCCGCCGGACAGGGTGGTCAGCGGCTGGCCGAGGGTGAGGTAGCCGAGGCCGACGTCCGCCATCCGCTCCAGGATCCTGTGGGCCGCCGGGGTGCGTGCCTCACCGGCGCGGAAGAACTCCTCGGCCTCGGTCACGGGCATCGCGAGCACCTCGCTGATGTCCCGGCCGCCGAAGCGGTACTCCAGCACCGACGCCTCGAAGCGCTTGCCCTCGCACTCCTCGCAGGTGGTCGCGACGCTCTGCATGATCGCCAGGTCGGTGTAGATGACCCCGGCGCCGTTGCAGGTGGGGCAGGCGCCCTCGGAGTTGGCGCTGAACAGCGCCGGCTTCACGCCGTTGGCCTTGGCGAAGGCCTTGCGGATCGGGTCGGCCAGTCCGGTGTACGTCGCCGGGTTGCTGCGCCGGGAGCCGCGGATCGGCGTCTGGTCGACCGAGATCACGCCCTCGTCGGCGGGGATGGAGCCGTGCACGAGGGAGCTCTTGCCGGAGCCGGCGACACCGGTGATGACGGTGAGGACGCCGAGCGGGATGTCGACGTCGACGCCCTGGAGGTTGTTCGCCGTGGCGCCGCGGATCGCGAGCGTGCCGGTGGCCTTGCGGACGGTCTCCTTCAGCGTGGCCCGGTCGCCGAGATGGCGCCCGGTGACGGTGTCGCTCCCCCGCAGCCCCGCCAGGGTGCCCTCGAAGCAGACGGTGCCGCCCGCCGAGCCGGCGCCGGGGCCGAGATCGACGACATGGTCGGCGATGGCGATCGTCTCCGGCTTGTGCTCCACCACCAGCACGGTGTTGCCCTTGTCCCGCAGGCGCAGCAGCAGGTTGTTCATCCGCTGGATGTCATGGGGGTGCAGGCCGATCGTCGGCTCGTCGAAGACGTACGTCACGTCGGTGAGCGAGGACCCGAGGTGGCGGATCATCTTGGTGCGCTGCGCCTCGCCGCCGGAGAGCGTGCCGGAGGCGCGGTCGAGCGAGAGATAGCCGAGGCCGATCTCCACGAAGGAGTCGAGGGTGTGCTGGAGCTTGGCGAGCAGCGGCGCCACGGAGGCGTCCTTCAGTCCCCGGGCCCACTCCGCCAGGTCGCGGATCTCCATCGAGCAGGCGTCGGCGATGTTGACCTTGCCGATCTTCGAGGAGCGGGCGAGCTCGCTCAGCCGGGTTCCGTCGCAGTCGGGGCACCGGGCGAAGGTGACCGCACGGTCCACGAAGGCCCGGATGTGCGGCTGCATCGACTCGCGGTCCTTGGAGAGGAAGGACTTCTGGAGCTTGGGGATCAGCCCCTCGTAGGTGAGGTTGACGCCGTTGATCTTGACCTTGGTCGGCTCGCGGTAGAGGAAGTCGTGCCGCTCCTTCTTGGTGTACTTCCGGATCGGCTTCTCCTTGTCGAAGAAACCCGACTCGGCGATGACCCGCACGACCCACCCGTCCCCGGTGTAGGTGGGAATCGTGAACGGATCCTCGGAGAGCGACTTCGAGTCGTCGAAGAGCTGGGTGAGGTCGATGTCGGAGACCGTGCCCCGGCCCTCGCAGTGCGTGCACATGCCGCCGGTGCGGCTGAAGCTGACCTTCTCGGTCTTGGTCCTGTCGGCGCCGCGGTCGATGGTGAACCCGCCGCTCGCCGAGACCGAGGCGACGTTGAAGGAGTACGCGCCGGGCGGGCCGATGTGCGGCTTGCCGAGCCGGCTGAAGAGGATGCGCAGCATCGCGTTGGCGTCGGTGGCGGTGCCGACGGTGGAGCGGGGGTCCGACCCCATCCGCTGCTGGTCGACGGTGATCGCGGTGGTCAGGCCGTCGAGTACGTCGACCTCGGGCCGCGCGAGGTTCGGCATGAACCCCTGGAGGAAGGCGCTGTAGGTCTCGTTGATCAGCCGTTGCGACTCGGCGGCGATCGTGTCGAAGACGAGCGAGCTCTTGCCCGACCCGGAGACACCGGTGAACACCGTCAGCCGGCGCTTCGGGATCTCGATGCTGACGTCCTTGAGGTTGTTCTCGCGAGCGCCGTGTACCCGGATCAGGTCGTGGCTGTCGGCAACGTGCGGCTCGGTCATCGTGAAGTCTCCATCTACAGCTCGGTCGGGAACGTTGCCGGTCAGGGCGCGGGGCGGGAGAGTGGGTGGGCTCAGCCCCGGGCCTGGATACGGATCAGGTTGCCCGCGGGGTCGCGGAAGGCGCAGTCGCGGATGCCGTACGGCTGGTCGGTCGGCTCCTGGACGACCTCGGCGCCGCTCGCCTGCACCTTCTCGAAGGTGGCGTCGACGTCGGAGGTGGCGAACAGGATCCAGCCGTAGGTTCCCTTGGCCATCATCTCGGCGATGGTGCGGCGCTCGTCCTCGGTGATGCCGGGGTCGGCGGCGGGGGGCGCGAGGAGGAGGGACGTGCCGGGCTGGCCGACGGGGCCGACCGTGATCCAGCGCATCTTGCCCTGGCCGACGTCGGTACGGACCTCGAAGCCGAGGGCGTCGCGATAGAAGGCGAGGGAGGCTTCCGGGTCGTCGTGCGGGAGGAAGCTGGCGTGAATGCTGATGTCCATGCCCGTCACGCTAGCCGTGGCAGGGTGCCGACGCTTCTCGATTCCTGACGCCCTTCCGAGGGGCTGGGTTTCTCAGCCCGTCCGGCGTTTGAGGACGAGGCCCTTTCGGGGCCGAAAGCGGGGGTCTGGGGGCGGCAGCCCCCAGGGACGGGACGGGTAGGGGCGGCGGGGGCGAGGAAAGCCGGCGTTACCCGACCCCCCGCGCCCCCTGCCCGGCCCGCGCAGCGATCCCGCGGAAATGGACGGACATCGCCCGCTGCGCCCCCTCCACGTCCCGTGCCCGCAGGGCCGTCACGATGTCCCGGTGCCGGCGGGCGGTGAGGTCGGGGGACGGATCGTCGGGGCGGCCCCGGGCACCGGAGACCCGCCGGAACACCGTCCAGAACGCGGCCAGCAACTGCGGCACGAGATCGTTGCCGAGCGAGGCGTACAGCAGCTCGTGGAACTCCCGGTCCAGGTCGGGAAAGGCCCGCCCCACCCGCCCCGCCGCCTCCATCCGGGACACGACCGACTCCAGCCGGTCCAGCTCCCCCTCGGTCACCGTCGCCGCCACCCGCCGGATCAGCCCCTCCTCCAGCACCTCCCGCACTTGAAGGATCTCGGCGAGCGCACCGGAGTCGTCATGGTCGTGCCGGGCGAGTGTGCGAAAGGTCAGGCCGTCGATCAGCGGCGTGAGCGAGGCATGGCCGACATACGTCCCGTAGCCGTGTCGGATCTCCACGATGTCGAGGGCCTGGAGCGCCTTGAGCGCCTCGCGGACGGAGTTGCGGCTGACGCCGAGGTCCTCCATGAGCTCGGCCTCGGTGGGCAGGAGGGCACCGGCCCGGAGCCTGCGGTCGATGATCAGCTGCATGACCTGGCGCTGGATCCGGCTGTTCGTGGACTCCTCGGACGGACGACTGTTCCTGGGCTGCCCGGGCATGCCGGGCATGGTACGCGCACCCGGACGTCCCACGTCCCATGTCCGTGAAACACCGACCTGACAGGGGGTCAACTCGCGCCATTTCACAGCGCCATTGGTCCGACCTGTGGCAGATGCGCCATTCGTGTGAGATCCCTTGACCGCCCCCACCACCCCACCTATGGTCGCGCTGACCGGAGGACGTAGGACGTCGTATCTCCCCCCCACTCTCCCCCGGACCACTGCACGAACCCATCGCCGGAGCACACACCATCCGCTGGAGGACCCGTGCGCGACGTGACCCACGACGTGCCGGCGCTGCACCGCCGGTCGTTCCTCAAGTACACCGGCACGCTGGGCGCGGCCGCCGCCGTCTCCGCGTCGCTGTCGGCCTGTTCGTCGGGGCCGGAGTCCACCAACGAGACCGGCGGAGGCGGTGGCCGGGACCGGACGCTGACGGCGGTCATCGGCTACGGCAACGACGGCAGCTGGGACCCCACCCAGACGGCGTCGGCCTTCTGCATGGCCGCCAACAACCACATCTACGAGGGCCTGCTCGACACCGACCCGATCTCCCGGGAGCCGTACGCCGCGCTCGCGACCCAGGTGCCGGCCGACCCGAACGCCACGACCTGGAAGTTCACCCTGCGCGCGGGCGCGAAGTTCCACGACGGCAAGCCGGTCACGGCCGACGACGTGGTCTTCGTCTTCGACCGGATCCTCGACCCGAAGACGCAGACCCTCGCCAAGGGGTTCTTCGCGAGCTGGCTGAAGGAAGTGCGCAAGACCGACGCCCAGAGCGTCGAGCTGGTGCTCAAGTTCCCCTTCCCGGACGGGATCTCCCGGCTCACCCTGGCCAAGATCATGCCGAAGCACGTCTTCTCCCTGCCGGGCGCCTGGGAGGACGCGATCAAGGGCAAGGCGATCGGCTCGGGGCCGTACCGGCAGACCGCGCACCACCCGAAGTCCAACACCACCTTCGAGGCGTTCGCCGACTACAACGGCCCGCGCAAGGCCGCCTTCAAGAAGATGAACTGGCTGACGATCGTGGACGCGGCGCCGCGCGTGGCGAGGATCTCCGGTGCCAGTGCCGGTGCGCAGATCGCCGACAACATCCCGTACGCCAACATCCAGCAGCTGGAGAGCGGCGGGCTCACCGTCGCGGGCGGCGCCGGGATGAACAACCTCTTCCTGATGTTCAACACCAGGCACAAGCCCTTCGACGACGTACGCGTGCGCCAGGCGCTGCACTACGCCGTCGACACCGGCAAGATGATCGAGGTCGCCCTCAAGGGGCACGGGAAGCCGTCGAGCTCCTTCCTCAACGAGGCCAACCCCAGCTACCGGCGCGCGAAGACCGTCTACGACCACGACCCGGACAAGGCGAAGGCGCTGCTGAAGGAGGCCGGGGTCAGCGGGCTGGAGATCGAGATCCTGGCCGTCAACGTGAGCTGGATCGTGGACTGTCTGCCGACCATCAAGGCGTCCTGGGACGCGATCGGCGTCAAGACGACCCTGTCCCCGCAGGAGACCACGGCCGTCTTCACCAAGATGGACCAGAAGCAGGACTACCAGGTGGTCGCCGCCGCCTCCAACCCCAACCAGTTCGGCCTCGACGCCGACCTGATCATGCACTACAACTACGGCCCCGAGAACCTGTGGATGCAGTACACGCGGTGGGCCGGCGACCCCGTCGCCAAGGCGCTGTTCAAGGACATGGACCGGGCCACGCAGGAGGCGGACACCGAGAAGAAGAAGACGATGGTCCAGGACTACATCGACGTCGTCGCCGAGCAGGCCGTGCTCTACCCGGTCGTCCACAACGAGCTGATGACGGCCTGGAACGCGAGGCAGCTCACCGGCATAAGGGCACAGCCGTATCCCGGCATCAACCTCCTCCAGGCCAAGTGGTCCTAGGGCGTAGGAGTTCCTGAGTGGTCACCGTCATCAGGATCCTCGCCCGTCGCGTCGCGCTGCTCGTGCCGCTGATGCTCGGCATCGTGCTGTTCGTGTTCCTGGTCATGCGGTTCTCGGACGTCGACCCGGCGTCCGCGTTCTTCCAGGGCGCGAACCCCACCGCCCAGCAGCTGCACGACTTCCGCGAGGAGAACGGCCTGCTGGATCCCCTCCCCGTCCGCTACGTCGCCTTCATCGCCGATCTGCTCCACGGCGACCTGGGCGTCAGCGCCCTGACCCGGGCGCCGGTCGTCGACCAGGTCATGACCGCGCTGCCGCTCACCCTCCAGCTGACCTTCCTGGGCCTCGGCATCGCGGTCGTGCTGTCGCTCCTCGGCGGCGTGACGGCGGCCATCTACCGCGACCGCCTGCCCGACCAGGTCATCCGCGTCGTCTCCCTCACCGGGGTGGCCGCCCCGGGCTTCTGGCTGGCGCTGCTGATGATCCAGTACCTGGCCGTCGACCTCGGCTGGTTCCCGACCGGCGGCTACATCAACCCGGCCGACTCCGTCACCGGCTGGCTGAAGACCATGACCCTGCCCGCCCTCGCGCTGTCGCTGCCGGTGGCGGCGCAGCTGACGCGGATCGTGCGCACCGCGGTGGTGGAGGAGCTGGACAAGGACTACGTCCGCACGGCGATCGGCAGCGGGCTGCCGCCGCGGGTGGTGGTCGGCCGGAACGTCCTCAGGAACGCGCTCATCAACCCGCTGACCGTGCTGGGCCTGCGCGTCGGCTATCTGCTGGGCGGCGCGGTCGTCATCGAGACGATCTTCTCCCTGCCCGGGATGGGGAAACTGATGATCGACGCCGTGAAGAACGGTGACCCGGCGGTCGTCCAGGGCGTCGTCCTCACGACGGCCACCGGTTTCGTGGTCGTGAACCTCGTCATCGACATCCTGTATCTGCTGGTCAACCCGCGCCTGCGGGAGGCGACGTGACGTTCGACCGCAAGCGCCTGGCCGAGGCGCTGTCCCGGCCCGGCATCCGGCTGCGCGGCTGGCGTCGGCTGCCGGCGCTGTCGAGGATCGCGACCTGCTTCCTCGCGGTCGTGGTCCTGCTGGCCCTGTTCGCCCCGCTGCTCGCGCCGCACGACCCGCTCGACCAGCAGCCGCCCGTCGACGGCACCGGACACCCGTCCGCCGACCACTGGATGGGCCAGGACAGCCTCGGCCGGGACATCCTCAGCCGGCTGATGTACGGCGCCCGCTGGTCGCTGGCGATCGGGCTCGGCGCGACCGGGCTCGCGCTCGTCGTGGGAGCTCTGCTCGGCGCCGTCGCGGCCACCTCGCGCAAGGCGGTCGACGAGACGCTGATGCGCTGCCTGGACGTGGTGATGGCGTTCCCGGGCATCGCGCTGGCCGCCGTGCTCGTCGCGGTCTTCGGCGGCGGCATCACCGTCCTGATCTGCGCGATCGCCTTCCTGTTCACGCCTCCGGTGGCGCGGGTGGCGCGGGCGAACGTCCTCGACCAGTACGGCGAGGACTATGTGACGGCGGAACGGGTCATCGGTGCCCGCACGCCCCACATCGTCATCAGGCACGTGGCGATCAACTGCGCCGCCCCGGTGCTGGTGTTCTGCACCGTGCAGGTGGCGGAGGCGATCGTCTTCGAGGCGTCGCTGTCCTTCATCGGCGCGGGCGTGCGGCCGCCGGACCCCTCCTGGGGCAGTGTCATCGCCGACGGCAAGAACATGGTGCTGACCGGCGGATGGTGGGCGACCGTGTTCCCGGGCCTGCTGATGCTGCTGACGGTGCTCTCGCTGAACATCCTCTCCGAGGGCGTCTCGGACGCGTGGGCGGCACCGTCGGCACGCGAGGTCGACGTACGGGACGACGACGACCGGCTGGAGGCAGCGGAGCCGGGCGGCGGTGAGGTGCTCCAGCTGCCGGGCCTGACGCAGGCGGCGGCACGGCTGCGGGCACGGGCCCGCCCGTTGCCGGAGGGGCAGCTGCCGGTGCTCGCGGTGGAGCACCTGACGATCGGCTTCGAGGGCCGTCATGCCGGCGTGGACATCGTCGACGGCATCAGCTTCGAGGTGCGGCCCGGTGAGGTGCTGGGCCTGGTCGGCGAGTCGGGCTGCGGCAAGTCGCTGACGGCTCTCGCGGTGATGGGCCTGGAACCGAAGGACGCCCGGGTGCGCGGCCATGTCCGGTTCGACCAGCGGCAGTTGGTGGGCGAGCCGATGCGCGTACGCCGCAGGCTGCTGGGCCACGAGATGGCGATGATCTACCAGGACGCCCTGTCGTCCCTGAACCCGGCGATGACGATCCGTGCCCAGCTCAAGCAGGTCGTACGCCGCGGCGGCCGCCGCAGCCCCGACGAACTGCTGACGATGGTCGGCCTGGACCCCGAACGCACCCTGCGCAGCTACCCGCACGAGCTCTCCGGCGGCCAGCGCCAGCGCGTCCTGATCGCCATGGCCCTGTCCCGCGACCCGAAGCTGATCGTCGCCGACGAGCCGACGACCGCGCTGGACGTCACCGTGCAGGCGCAGGTCATGGAGCTGCTGCTGAGGCTGCGGGAGGAGCTGGGCTTCGCCCTGGTCCTGGTCTCGCACGACCTCGCGCTGATCGCGGACGTCACCGACCGGGTGGTCGTGATGTACGGCGGCCAGATCGTGGAGACCGGTGTGACCGCCGACCTGGTGGAGGCGCCGGCGCACCACTACACGCGCGGCCTGCTGGGCAGCGTGCTGTCCCTGGAGTCGGCCCAGGAGCGGATGACGCAGATCAGGGGCGTGGTCCCCTCCCCGGCGGACTTCCCGGCGGGCTGCCGCTTCGCCGACCGCTGCCCGCTGGCGAGCGAGGTGTGCCGGACGACGGCACCGGACCTGGTGGGAACGCCGGCCCACACGGCGGCCTGCCACCACCCGGCGGTCCTGCTGGCGCCGACGGATCGCGAAGAGAGCGGGGTCGTCCAATGAACGCGCTGGTGGAGCTGTCGGACGCGCACGTCGTGCACAGGGCGCGCAGCGGCGGGCTGTTCACACGGGACAGGGTGTACGCCCTGACCGGCGCCGATCTCACCATCGCGCCCGGCGAGACGGTGGGCGTGGTCGGCGAGTCGGGGTGCGGCAAGTCGACGCTGGCGAAGGTGCTGGTGGGCGTGCAGCGGCCGACGTCCGGCACGGTGGCCCTGCGGGGCCGGGACCTGTGGGCGATGAGCCCGGCCGAGCGCAGGACGGCGGTCGGCGCGGGCACCGGGATGATCTTCCAGGATCCGTCGACGGCACTGAACCGCCGTCTGCCGGTCCGGCGGGTGCTGCGGGACCCGCTGGACGTGCACGCCCGCGGCACCAGGTCCCAACGCGAGGCGCGGGTGCGGGAGTTGATGTCCCTGGTCGGGCTGCCCCGCGCGCTCGCCGAGGCCCTCCCCGGCCAGCTGTCGGGCGGACAGCGCCAACGCGTCGCGATCGCCCGGGCGTTGGCCCTGGACCCCGGGCTGGTGGTGGCGGACGAGCCGACGAGCGCACTGGACGTGTCGGTCCGGGCCCAGATCCTGAACCTCCTCCTGGACCTCAAGGAGCGGCTGGGCCTGGCCCTGGTCTTCGTCTCCCACGACATCCAGACGGTACGCCGGATGAGCGACCGCGTGATCACGATGTACCTGGGCCGGATCGTCGAGGAGGCCCCGGCGACGGGGGTCACCGACGGCTCCCGGCACCCGTACACCCGGGCCCTGTTCTCCGCGACCCCCGGCCTGCTGGACCCCATCGACCCGATCCCGCTGGTCGGCCCGGTCCCGTCGGCGACCCGGCCGCCGAGCGGGTGTCCCTTCCGGACGCGGTGCTGGAAGGCGGACGGGGTGTGCGCGCGGGAGATGCCGGGCTTCTCGGCCGCGTCGAGCGCGGAGCACCGTTACAGGTGCCACCATCCGGTGGAGGAGGGCGAGGCCACCCGCGACCTCGTACGACAGAGCCACCACCTGAGGGAGCCTTCATGACCATCCCCACCCCGCTCACCGGAGTCGTCCCACCCGTCTGCACGCCCCTGACACCGGACCGCGAGGTGGACGTCCCGTCCCTGCTCAGGCTGATCGACCATCTGGTGGAGGGCGGGGTGCACGGCCTGTTCGTGCTCGGCTCGACGTCGGAGGTGGCGTTTCTGACGGACCGGCAGCGGCGGCTGGTGGTGGAGTCGGCGGTGGGACACGTGGGCGGCCGGCTTCCGGTCCTGGCCGGCGTGATCGACATGACGACGCCGAGGGTCCTGGACCACGTACGGGAGGTCACGGCGGCGGGTGCGGACGCCGTGGTGGCGACGGCGCCCTTCTACGCCCGCACCCACCCCGCCGAGATCGCCCGCCACTACCGCCTTCTCGCCGCGGCCTGTCCGGTCCCCGTCATCGCCTACGACATCCCGGCCGCCGTCCACACCAGACTCCCCGCCGACGTGGTCCTCGACCTCGCCGCCGAGGGCACGCTGACCGGTCTGAAGGACTCCAGCGGCGACCTGGCGGGTTTCCGTGAGGTCGTCGTCGGCGCCCGCACCCGTCCCGACGTGCACGGCTTCAGCGTGCTGACCGGCTCCGAGCTCGTCATCGACGCGGCGCTCGCGATGGGCGCGGACGGGGCGGTGCCGGGGCTCGCCAACGTCGATCCGGCGGGGTACGTCCGTCTCGACCGCCTGTACCGGTCCGGCGACCTGGAGTCGGCCCGGGCCGAACAGGAGCGGCTGTGCGGGCTGTTCGGCATGGTGACCGTCGGGGACCCCGGGCGGATGGGCGGCAGCTCGTCGGCGCTGGGCGCGTTCAAGGCGGCGCTGCATCTGCGAGGGGTCATCGACTGTCCGGCGACGGCGGAGCCCCAGGTGCCGCTGTCGCCGGAGGAAGTGGAGCGGGTGGGGAAGTTCCTCGCGGGGGCCGGGCTGCTCTAGACAGCCCGGCCCCGTCCCCCGTCCCCCGTCCCCCCTCGGCCCTAGCTCATGGAGTCGGAGGCGCAGCGGGATCCGCTGTCCCACGGGTACTTCTTGCCCAGGCAGACGTACACGCGGACCGTCCCGCTGCCCGTCGCGTTGGACTCCCACCAGATGGGCTGCCCACCGGAGGTGGAGGTGTCGTCGGTCTCGAGCGGGCCGTAGCGGCCGTTCGCGTCCATGACGTACGCACGGGCCGCGGCACCGTCGGCCTGGTGGTCCTGCACGTAGTTGTAGTAGCCGTCGTCGAAGTAGGCGTGTCCGCTGCCGGGCTTGCACACGGTCGCCTGCACGGTGCCGCCGGACAGCCCCTGGGAGTTGGCCACGGTGGCGCGCAGCGTCTCGCAGCGGACGGCGGCGTGGGCCTGGGCCGGCAGCGCGACACCGAGAGCGAGCAGGGCCGTGGTCACTCCGGTCAGCGAGGCCGCGGCCCGCCAAGTACCTCTTGCCATCGTTGGCGTCCTTTCGGTCGGTTTTCCTGGTGGTCGGTGGTCGGTGGTCGGTGTCGGTGCCCGCGGGTCAGGCGGCCCAGCTGCCGGTGGACTTCGCGTCGGAGCGGAACTCGAAGGCGAACAGGGCGCCGTCCCGCACGTTCGTGGCGATCACCTTCCACTGCCCGGCGCGGGCGAGCCTGTACTTCTCCTGGCACTCCAGGCGGCCGTCGGTCTCGAAGCAGACCTTCACGTACCGGTTCGTGTTGGGCTTGATGTTGATGTCGGTGCACGCGCCGGAGGTGCTGAACAGATCGCCCGCCGGGAGCCAGTTCGTTCCGGCCGGCTTGTGGTAGCTGTTCGCGCTGCCGTAGCAGGAGGCCGGCGCGATGTCGCGGGCCTGGGCCGCCGGTGCGAGGCCGATGGCGCCGCCCGCCAGCACGGCTGAGATCGTGGTCGCGGCGATGCGCTGACGCATGGGCATGACATGTCCCCCTGGAATCGACGGTTCGGGTGGATGCTCCGGCCGGGGCAGCACCGAGCCTGCTGGGGCGGGCCGGGCGGGAACAAGGGCCGTCGCTGTCCCGGACAACCCACCCGCTGTCCGGCCTGGTCAGCGCCTTGTCCGGGTCTTCCGCGGACCTTGTCCGGATCATGGGGACGGTGGCGGGAAACGGGATTGTGCGACCGTTCGGGCAGGGCCGACGATGTGCGACATGGAGACCAGGGGGGATGCGGGGCCTCAACAGGCGCGTGACACCGCCGAGTTCACCGCCGCCATGCGGGGGCTCAAGGAACGGGCGGGGCTGACGTACCGCCAGTTGGAGGAGCGGGCCGCCGAGCACGGCGAGGTGCTGCCGCGCAGCACCCTGGCCGATGTGCTGCGCGGCCGGACCCTGCCCCGCCCGGAACTGCTGGCCGCCTTCGTCCGCGCCTGCGGGGACGGGGAACGGGCGGCGCAGTGGCTGGCAGCCCGGGACGACCTCGCCCGAGGGAAGGTCGCCGAAGACATGGGCGCGGCTCCGAGGCGGGGCGTCCACCTCGGCGCCCGGGTGCTCGGGGTTCCGCTCCTGCCGGCGTCGGCGGTCCTGGTGGCGCTCGTGACCGCCGCCGTCTGGGCCCTGGTCCCCTCCCGGGACGACGGCGACCGGAAGAGCGCGGGGGGCGGAGGCGTCGCCGCGACCGACGCACGGTCCCCGTTGCCCCGGGGCCGCACGCAGATCCTTCCGGCGCTGACGAACGGCCTCTGCCTGACGGACGGTTACGGCAGCCGGTACACGTCACTGGTCGCCGTGCAGCGGCCGTGCGACGAGGTCGCGCCCCAGGAGACCACGCTGGTTCCGCTCGGCGGGAACACCTTCCGGATCCGCTGGTACCACCCGGACCACGGCCCCGGCTGTCTGACGGCGCTGGCCGAGGGGCCGGGCGTCGGACTGCTGGAGCCGTGGGACGACTGCGGACGGACGACCCCGTTCCGGATCGAGCCGGCCGGGCCGGACGGAAGCCGGCGGTACTCGCTGCGTGTCGACGGCCGGGGCTGCGTGGCCATCCGGGACGCGGACACCTCGGAGGGAGCCGAGGCCCTGGTGGAGCCGTGCCGCCCGAAGGACAGCCAGGTCTTCGTCATCCGGTCGGCGCCGTGACGGCCCCCTGGAGCCCGTCGGCCGGCAGCCTGCGGAACTCGATCGACTCGTACGGCCCCGTCACCCCGGTCTCGTACAGGATCCCGACCGTGTGCCGGCCGAGCGGCACCAGGTCGGAGTAGGCCGCGCGCCGATGGGAAAGCGTCAGCGCCTTGGTGAAGGTCGCTCCGCCGTCGGCGCTCCGCCAGACGGCCATCGACTGCCGGGCGGTCGGTACGGACGGGCCGGAGAAGATCAACGGGGCTCCCGCACCGGGCAGTTGGAGGACGCTGCCCTCCACCACCGGGACGTCGTTCAGCGTGGGCTGGACGGTGTACGGACGGTCCAGGGTCTCGCCGCCGTCACCGGAGTGGCTGTCGAGGCGGTTGCCGGTACTCGTGCCGAGCTGGTCCCGGGAGTTGAAGTACAGCCTGCCGTCGGGGAGTTCGGCGGCCGTGGACTCGTTGGCGTTGCTGACACCGTCGTAGGAGTCGTCCACGAAGCCCAGCCGCCAGGTCCGCCCGCCGTCGTCGCTGTGGATGGCGTGGGCGCCGTAGTACCTGGGCTCCTGGCCGGTGTCGGCCGAACCCGGCGCGGGGGCCACCGAGTGGTTCGACGCGACGACCAGCCGTCCCGCGTACGGCCCGCGCCGGAGCGCGACCGCGTGGCCCGGCCCCGTCGCGTACCACCGCCAGTTCGACGGCTTCACCTGCGTCGTGATGTCGCGCGGCGCCGTGAAGTGGCGGCCGTCGTCAAGGCTGCGCTGGACGAACACCCGCCGGCTCTGCTCCGGCGTCGCCTCGCCCCGCATGATCTGCGCCTCCGTCACATCACCGCTGTTGTAGGACGTGACCAGCACGACCGCACCGGTGACCGGGTCCACCACCGGCGCCGGATTGCCCCGGGTGTCCCCCTCCCCGGCGGCGACCACCGTCACCGGCCCCCAGGTGCAGCCGCCGTCGTGGGAGCGTCTGAGGACGACATCGATGTCGCCGGTGTCGCCCGCGCCGTCGTGCCGGCCCTCGGCGAAGGCCAGCACCGTGCCGCGGGGGGTCGTGATCGTCGCGGGGATGCGGTACGTGTCGTAATCGCCCTGGCCCGAGCGGTACGGGACGGAGGACGTGCAGCCGGGGTCCGCCGAGGCGGTACCGGCCGTGGCGAGCGGGGTGGTCAGCAGGACCGCGGTGACGAGGAGCGTGCGGCTCAGGACGGCCATCGAGTTCCCTCGGGTTCCCTTGACGGAGTGTCAGCATTGACCTGTCCGTCACAGACTTCCCGGCGTCACCATCCCCGACTCGTACGCCACGATGACCAGCTGTGCCCGGTCCCGCGCCCCCAGCTTCCCCATGATGCGGCTGACGTGGGTCTTCGCCGTCAGCGGGCTCAGCCCCAACGCCTCGGCCACCTCGGTGTTGTTGAGGCCGCGCGCGACCAGGGCCAGCACCTCGCGCTCACGCTCGGACAGGCATGCGGGCCCGGCCGTCGTGGGGGCGGAGGGGCTGCGCAGGAACCGCTCGATCAGCCGTGCGGTCGGGCCCGGCGACAGCAGGGAGTCGCCCGCCGCCACCGTGCGGATGGCGTCGAGGAGTTCGGCCGGGCGGGTGTCCTTGACGAGGAATCCGGAGGCACCGGCGCGCAGCGCGTCCACGATGTTCTCGTCGGTGTCGTAGGTGGTGAGGACCAGGACCCGCACCCCGGCCAGGTCCTCGTCCGCCGCGATCAGCCGGGTCGCCTCGATGCCGTCCAGGTCGGGCATGCGGATGTCCATCACGACGAGGTCGGCGCGGGCGCTGCGGGCCAGTTCCGCCGCCTGCCGGCCGGTGGCCGCCTGGCCGACGACCGCCATGTCGGGCGCCGACTCGACCAGCATGGCGAACGCCTCCCGTACGAGTGTCTGGTCGTCCGCGAGCAGGACGCGGATCATCGCTCCCCTCCCCCGTCGGCGACGAGGTCGGCTCCGACCGGCAGCACGGCGCTCACCTCGAAACCCCCCTTGTCACGCGGTCCGGCGTCGAGTGTGCCACCCACGCTGCGCGCCCGCTCCCGCATGCCGACGAGACCGTAGCCGGGGGCCTGCGCGCCGGGCTCGGGGCAGGGGCCGTCGTCGCTGACCGACAGGTGCAGGGCGCCGCGCTGCTCGTACAGCTCGACGCGTACGTCCGGTGCCGGGCCCGCGTGCCGGACCACGTTCGTCAGCGCCTCCTGCACGATCCGGTACGCGGCCGCCCCCACGGCGGGCGGCGCCTGCCGCACCCGTACCGTCGACTCGACCCGCGCCCCCGCGAGGCGTGCCGCCGCCACCAGGTCCGGCACCCCGTCGAGACCGGGCAGCGGGCCGCGCGTCTCGCCCGCGACGCCCTGTTCGCGCAGGACTTCCAGCGTCGTACGGAGTTCACCGCGGGCCGTGCGGCAGGTGTCGGCGATGTCGTCGAGGGACTTGGCGACAGCCTGGCGGTCCAGCCGTTCCGGGTCCGCCGCCAGGACGTGCGCGGCCACCGACGTCTGCACGCCGATGAGGGTGATGCTGTGGGCCAGCAGGTCGTGCAGGTCGCGGGCGATGCGCAGGCGCTCCTCGGCGACCCGGCGGCGGGCCTCCTCCTCGCGGGTGCGTTCGGCGCGCTCGGCGCGTTCGACGATGGAGGCCACGTACCGGCGGTAGTAGCGCACGTCGATGCCGCAGAAGAGGAACGCGAAGACCCAGCCGGAGATCCGCAGGAGCTCCATCGTCCCGTCGGGGTTGGTGACGGCGTTGAGGATCAGCGTCACACCGAGGACGGCGGCGCCGATGAGCAGGGTGCGGCGTACCGTGCCGGTCGCGGCGACCGTGTACAGCACCACCATGGTCGCGAAGATGGGCGCGCCGTGGTTGTTCTCCAGGGCGTGGTACGGCGCGATGCAGACCATCACCGCGAGCAGGGCCGGCACCGGACGGTGGCGCCGCCACACCAGGGGCACGTGGGCGGCGAGCAGCAGGGTCCAGCCGAGCGCGTCGGGGCGCATCCCCTGGTCGCCGAGCAGGGCCGTGGCGGTGGCGAGGACGGCCCCTGCCACGGCGAGCAGCGCGTCGTTGCGGGTGCGGTGCGGGGCGGTCAGGGGGTCGCGGTTGATCGCGGCCATGGCCCGCTCGCCGAGGCGGGGCCGCCGGGCTGTCGTGGTTGCCTGCACGGGGTTCATCTTCCGGGACGGCGGCGCCCCTCCGGGAGGGAGGGGCGCCGGTCGGTCAGGGGACGGAGACCGCCACGGGCTCCGGTTCCTTCGGCGGGACGGGCGGTCGGGGCCCGTCGGGTGCGCGGGAGAGCGGGCCCGGCCACCACACCTTGCGTCCCAGGGCCACGCTCGCGCTGGTCACCAGGTAGGTGCGTACCAGGAACGTGTCGAGCAGGACGCCCACCGCGATGACGAAGCCCAGCTCGACGAGTTGCACCAGCGGCATGCTGGTGAGCACCGCGAAGGTGGCGGCGAGGACGAGCCCGGCGGAGGCGATGACGCCGCCCGTCGTGCGCAGCGCGGTGAGCGCGGCCGACGCCGGTTCGACGCCGTTCAGGCACTCCTCGCGCATCCGGTGCATCAGGAAGATGCCGTAGTCGACGCCGAGCGCCACCAGGAACACGAAGGAGAGCAGTCCCAGCCCCGGATCGGTGCCCTCGAAGCCGAAGAGCGGCCCGAAGACGAGTCCGGCGATGCCGAGCGCCGCGCCCCACACCGCGACCACGGCCGCCACCAGGATCAGCGGCGCGACGAGCGAGCGCAGCAGGGCGACCAGGACCAGCAGCACGGACAGCAGCACGATCGGCACGACGACCAGCCGGTCCCGGGCGTTGGTGTCCTTCAGGTCGATCTGCTCGGCGCTCGGTCCGCCGACGTAGGAACCGTCCAGCTTGTCGCGCAGGGCCTCGATGGTGGCGCTCTCCCCGGCGGACTGGGGCGGTGCGGTGGCGAGGACGGAGATCTCCGTCCAGCCGTCTCCGGTACGTCCTTCCCGCGCGCTGTCGACGCCCCGGGTGTCGCGGATCGACGCGAGGGTGGCCTCCGCGCGGTCGTGCGGCGTGATGACGCTGATGGGCTGGGTGCCGCGCTCGGGGTAGGCCCTGGCGAGCGTCTCCATGGCGGTGACCGCGTCGGGTTTGCTGGTGAAGGAGTCCTCCTGCTTGAGGCTGCCGGGCAGATTCAGGACGCCGAGCGCGAGCGCGCCGAGCAGGACGGCACCGGCGGCGAGGACGGTGAGCGGCCGGCGTCCGGCGGAGCCGCCCATGGCGGTGAACAGGGACCGGCGGGCCTTGGGCGTGCTGCCGTAGCGCGGCACGAGCGGCCAGAACACGCGCCGGCCGAGCAGCACGAGGATCGCGGGCAGCAGCGTCAGCATGGCGGCGAGCGCGCACAGCACCCCGACGGTGCCGAGCGGGCCCATGCCCCGGCTGGAGTTGAGATCGGCGGCGAGCAGGCACAGCAGTCCGGCGGCGACGGTGCCGGAGGAGGCGAGCACGGCGGGCCCGCAGCCCTTGAGCGCGGCGACCATGGCGTCGTACGGCCGCTCGATGCGCCGTAGTTCCTCCCGGTACCGCGAGACGAGCAGCAGGGCGTAGTCGGTCCCGGCCCCGAACACGAGGATCGTCATGATCCCGGAGCTCTGGCCGGACACGGACGTCCCGAACCCCTGGTTGAGCCCGTAGGCGACGCCCATGGACAGATAGTCGGCGATGCCCGCGACGGCGAGCGGGACGAGCCACAGGAACGGGCTGCGGTAGATGAGGATCAGCAGCAGCGCGACCACGGCGGCCGTGGTGTAGAGCAGCGGTCCGTCGAGCGAGTTGTAGACCTCGCTGGCGTCGGTGGCGAGCGCGCCGGGCCCGCCCACGTCGACGCTCAGCCCGTCGTCGCCCCGCGCGATGTCCCGTACGTCGCCCACGAGCGCGTCACGGGCCTCCTCGTCCTGCCCCGGCTCGGTGCTGGCGACCGGGTACATCAGCGTGGTGCCGTCCCGGGACGGGATGCCCTCCGGTTCCCCGGTGAGCCGGTGCGCGCCGGCGATCCGGTCGATCTGCTCGGCGGCGGTCGCCCTGTCCCCGGCGGTCAGTCCCCCGTCCCGGTGGTAGACGACCACCATCTCGGTGGCCTCGCCACCCGGCAGCCGGTCCTCGATGCTGGCCACCTGCGTGGAGTCGGCGCTCGCGGGCAGATAGTCGACGGCACGGTCCCGCTGGACGTCCGCCAGCTTCGACGCGAACGGTGAGGCGAGCGCCAGTACGGCGATCCACAGCCCCAGCACGAGCCAGGGCACGGCCACCCGTCGCCGTGTACTTGTCCTTGCGGCCCCCATCTGACGGGCCTCCCTCCGGTCCGGGATGTCTGGGTCGATTCCAGACTCCCGGCGCGAAGGGGCCGGTTCGTCGGGCGGGAGGGCGAGTTGGGGCCTACTGCCGGGGGCGGCGCGACGGCGCGATTACTCCCTGGGGAGTACGGCGGGACGCGGTGCCTGAGTATCCGTACTCAGGCACCGGCCCTGTTCTCCGGGACATGCTGGCCCCCATGACCGCCCCCGCCGACCTCCCGCGCTTCCGCGGCGCCAATGTGCCGCCCCCGCCCACCGGACGCGGGCGGCTGCCCGTCGCGGCGGACATCGCCCTCGCGGTCGGGCTGCTCGTTCTCGACGCCGTCGGGGTGGTCGCGGCCTTCCTGCTCGGCATCGACGTCAGCGGCGACTGGAGGCCGTTCGACCCGGGCGCGGACAACTCCGACGTCACGCTCACGTTCAGCTGGCTCTACGTGGGGATCGCCGGCGTCGTCGTGCTGCTGACCGCCGCGCTGCCCTACCTGCTGCGGGCCTTCGCCGGCGTGGCACTGCAGGTGCTCGTCGGCATGGTCGTCCTGGTCGCCTCGATGAGCGGCGCACGGTACGACGAGGAGCGCGGAGCCCGGGCCGAGCCGGCCGTGTCCGTGGCGTACCGCTGACGGCCCGGGGCTACGACGGCGTCCGTGCCGCCGCGGCCAGCAGACGGGTCACGTCGTCCGCGCAGATGGTGAGGGCGGCGCCGACCGTCGCGAGGACGTCGCGCTCGGCGGGTGTGTACGGGCCGTCGGCCAGGGCGATGCGTGCCCCCTGGAGCAGGATCGACTCCCGGCCGGGCGGTGCGAGGTGCGGGGCCAGCGGGTCCAGCGCCTCGTGGAGCTCTATGGCCAGCCCGGCGCCGCAGGGCTCGGAGAAGACCCGTCCGGTGTCCGCCGCCAGCGCCTCGACCAGGGCGCCCAGCTGTTCCTCCGTGCAGTCGTCGAAGCCGGCCGCGCGCACGGTGGCCGCCGCGGACTCCAGGGACGGGCGGGCGCAGGTGCCGCCCGCCGCCAGCACGGCGAGGGCGACGGTGTGGACGGAGTCGCGGAGCATCGCGGAGAAGCGGGTGGTGGTCGGATGGTCGAGGACGTCGGTGCCGAAGTGGCGGCGGCAGGCCGCGCACTCCACGACGGGCCCGGTCTCACCGCGCGGCAGCACGGGCACGCCGAGGAAGGTGAAGCGGCGATGTCCGCTCAGCCGCTGGTAGTTGCGGTCTCCTCCGCAGCCGGGGCAGAAGAACTCCCCGTCCCCGACGGCCGACCACGCGGTGCGGGTGCCCAGGATGCGCGCAGCCCTGGCAGCACGGCCGTCTCGTCCCCGTCCTGGCAGCACGTCGCACCTCCGTAACCCCACGGCAACGTCGCCGCGCTTGCGTGATGTTAGCCACATCCAGCAGCCGGAGTCAGCACCCTGGACGAGACCTTTCCGTGACCTGCACAGGTCAATGGCCGGAAATGAGCGGACCCCGCCCACCGAAGTACGGCAGACGGGGCCTTCAAAACGCCGGGCGCGGCAGCGCCGCCAGGGGCGCGGGGAACTGCGCGACAAGCCACAACGGCGCGGCAGCCGATCAACGACCTGTCGCGGCACGTCCTATCGCGGCACTCCCGCGGAGCGCCCCGCCCTGTTGACGGCGGAGACGACCGCCTTCAGCGACGCACGCGTCGTGTTCGCATCGATCCCGATCCCCCACAGAACCTTGCCGTCGATCGCACACTCGATATACGAAGCGGCCTGCGCCGACGCGCCCTCGCTCATCGTGTGCTCCTGGTAGTCCAGCAGCCGTACGTCGATCCCGATGGACTGCAGGGCGTCGAAGAAGGCCGAGATCGGACCGTTCCCAGACCCGGTCAGCACGGTGTCCTGACCGTCGACCGTGGCCTCCACCTTCAGCGTGTCCACACCATCCGTGTCGGTGGTCGACTGGTTGTTCTTGACCTGGACACGCCCCCAGGGGTTCTCCGGGTTCGGCAGGTACTCGTCCTGGAAGACCGACCAGATGGCGCCGCCGGTGACCTCGCCGCCCTCGGCGTCCGTCTTCGCCTGGATCAGCTTCGAGAACTCGATCTGCATCCGGCGCGGCAGGTCCAGCTTGTGGTCGTTCTTCAGGACGTACGCGATACCGCCCTTGCCGGACTGCGAGTTGACGCGGATGACCGCCTCGTACGACCGCCCGACGTCCTTCGGGTCGATGGGCAGGTACGGCACGGCCCACTCGATGTCGTCCACCGTGACGCCCTTGGCGGCCGCGTCGGCCTCCATCGCGTCGAAGCCCTTCTTGATGGCGTCCTGGTGGGAGCCGGAGAAGGAGGTGTAGACCAGGTCGCCCACGTACGGGTGGCGGGGGTGGACCTCCATCTGGTTGCAGTACTCCCACGTGCGACGGATCTCGTCGATGTCGGAGAAGTCGATCTGCGGGTCGACGCCCTGCGAGAACAGGTTCATGCCCAGGGTGACCAGGTCGACGTTGCCGGTGCGCTCGCCCTGTCCGAACAGGCAGCCCTCGACGCGGTCGGCGCCGGCCATCAGCGCCAGCTCGGCGGCGGCGACGGCCGTACCGCGGTCGTTGTGCGGGTGGACGGAGATGACGACGTGCTCGCGGCGCGAGATGTTGCGGCTCATCCACTCGAAGCGGTCCGCGTGCGTGGAGGGGGTCGAACGCTCCACCGTGGCGGGCAGGTTGAGGATGATCTCGCGGCCCGGACCCGGCTGGTAGACGTCCATCACCGCCTCGCAGACCTCCAGCGCGAAGTCCAGCTCGGTGTCGGTGAAGATCTCGGGGCTGTACTGGTAGCCGAACGTCGTGCCATCAGCCTCCGGGCCCAGCAGCTTCTCGGCGTACTCCATCACCAGGCGGGTGCCGTCGACGGCGATCTGCTTGATGTCGTCCTTGGAGCCACGGAAGACGACCCGGCGGAAGACGGGGGCGGTGGCGTTGTACAGGTGGACGGTGGCGCGCCTGGCGCCCTTCAGGGACTCCACCGTGCGCTCGATCAGGTCCTCGCGGGCCTGGGTCAGTACGGAGATGGTGACGTCGTCGGGGATCGCGCCCGGCTCCTCGATGATGGAGCGCACGAAGTCGAAGTCCGTCTGGCCCGACGCCGGGAAGCCGACCTCGATCTCCTTGTAGCCCATCTTGACCAGCTGGTCGAACATCCGGCGCTTGCGCTCGGGCGACATCGGGTCGATCAGGGCCTGGTTGCCGTCACGCAGGTCGGTGGAGAGCCAGCGCGGGGCGGTGGTGACGCGGTTCTGGGGCCAGGTGCGGTCCGGGATGTCGACCTGCTCGTAGCGGCCGTACTTGTGGATCGGCATAGCGCTGGGCTGCTGGCGGTTCGCCATGTTTGCGGGGCTCCTCAGGATGTCCGGAAAGGACGGCCGACGACGCAACGCGAAGCTCCGCGGGGAGGGAGTCGACCTGGACTACAGGCCCTCGCCGCGGCAGCTAAGAAGAAGCAGCCCGAAACGCATGATGCGCAGCATGCTAGCCGAGCCGCTCCCCGTGCGGGGCGTCGTATCAGTATGCGGGACCCGGGGGACGAATAGGGCAAAACGTGTTCCATACCACTTCGTCACGGAGCGTGCCGCTCCCTGTCCGTATATTTCACCAATCATGGTTGCGGGTAGTGACAGCGTGATGACCCGGTGCAAGGGTGCCGGGCATGACGACGAACGGGGGCTTCGAGCCCGTCTTCTGCACCGTCGTACCGCCGCACGTCCTGGACAAGCTGGCACGGAACGACGACCCCGCACTCTCCGGTCCCGCCCGACGGACCCTGATGCGCGACAGCGAACTGCGCGGCAGGCGTCGCGTGACGACCGAGTTCGCCCTCGCGGCCGCCCCGACGGCGAAGGCACCCTCTGACCAGCCGCTGCGCACCATCTACGACGCCGAGCACCGCACCGCCCTGCCCGGCACCGAGGTCCGCGGCGAGGGCGCCGATCCCGGGCAGGACGCCACGGTCAACCGTGCCTACGCCGGGCTCGGCGCCACCTTCGACCTCTTCCTCAAGGCGTACGCCCGGCACTCCATCGACGGCGACGGCCTGCCCCTGGACGCCACCGTCCACTACGACGAGAACTACAACAACGCCTTCTGGAACGGCGAGCAGATGGTGTTCGGCGACGGGGACGGGGAGATCTTCCTCGACTTCACCATCCCGATCGACGTCATCGGCCACGAGCTCAGCCACGGCGTCACCCAGTACACGGCCAACCTCACCTACTACGGCCAGCCCGGCGCGCTGAACGAGTCGATGTCGGATGTCTTCGGCGCCCTCATCAAGCAGTACACGCTCGGCCAGACCGCCGCCGAGGCCGACTGGCTGATCGGCGCCGGACTCCTCGCGCCGAGCGTCACCGGAAAGGCCCTGCGCTCGATGAAGGAGCCGGGCAGCGCGTACGACGACGACGTCCTCGGCAAGGACCCGCAGCCCGCGACGATGGGCGACTACGTCCGCACCGGCCGCGACAACGGCGGTGTGCACATCAACTCCGGCATCCCCAACCACGCCTTCTACCTGGCCGCCACCGCCCTCGGCGGCCACGCCTGGGAGAAGGCGGGGCAGATCTGGTACGACGTCCTGACCGGCGGCGAGCTGTCCGACCGGGCCCTGTTCACCGACTTCGCGGGGCTGACCGTCAAGGCCGCGCGTGAGCGCTTCGGCGACGGCGGCGAGGAGCTCCAGGCCGTGCAGAAGGCGTGGGAGCAGGTCGGGGTGCGGATCCTGTAAGTCCGTACTAGACATTGACCCATGCGTATTCAGGTACGGCGCACGGGTGGGTTCGCGGGCATCGAGCGGCACGCCGAGGTGGACACCTCGGGGCGGCCCGACGCCGAGGAGTGGCACGCCCTGGCCGGACGCGCGGTCGCGTCCGGCCGGGGCACGCCCCCCATCGGGGTCCCGGACGGCTTCAGCTACCAGATCACCGTCGACGGCCGGACGGTGTACTGCGCGGACCCCCGGCTCACGGACGAACAGCGGAAACTGATCTCGCGGGTGCTGAAGGAAGGGGCGTAACGGTCAGTTCACGCCTGGGCGTTGACTTCCGTTACCGCCGGTACGGATGATCCGGCGCATGGCGATCGACGAGCGCGGTGCGACGCACCCGATACCTCAGTTCCCGGCCGGTTTCCTGTGGGGCGTCTCGACGTCCGCCCACCAGATCGAGGGCGCCGCGGACGAGCGCGAGCGGTCCGTGTGGGACGCCTTCACGGCCGAACCGGGCAGCGTGAAGGACGGCTCCACGGCCGAGGTGGCCTGCGACCACTACCACCGCTACCCCGAGGACGTGGCGCTGCTCGCCGGCCTGGGCGTGGACGCGTACCGCTTCTCGGTCTCCTGGCCCCGCGTGAACACCCCGAACGGCCTCGGCTTCTACGACCGTCTGGTCGACGAGCTGTGCGCGGCGGGCGTACAGCCGGTGCCGACGCTCTTCCACTGGGACCTTCCGGTCGGGCTGGACTGGCTCGACCGGGACACGGCCGACCGCCTGGCCGACTACGTGTCCGTGGTGGCCGAGCGCCTGGGCGACCGCGTCCGGAAGTGGATCACCCTCAACGAACCCGCCGAGCACACCCTGCTGGGCCACGCCCTCGGCACCCACGCCCCGGGCAGGCGGCTCCTCTTCGACGCCCTCCCGGTCGCCCACCACCAGTTGCTCGCCCACGGCCAGGCCGTACGGGCCCTGCGCGCGGCCGGCGCGACGGACATCGGGATCGCCAACTCGCACGGACCGACCTGGCCGGCGTCCCAGGAGCAGGCGGACCTGGAGGCGGCGGGCTTCTACGACCTGCTGCTCAACCAGCTGTTCGCCGACCCGCTGCTGCTGGGCGCCTACCCGGACGGCATCGGCGAGCTGATGCCCGGGGACGTCTCGGCGGACCTCAAGGTCATCTCGGAGCCGCTCGACTTCTACGGCGTCAACTACTACGCGCCGACCCGCGTGGGCGCCCCGCAGGGCACCGAGATCGAGTTCGGCGGGGTGACCATGCCGGCCGAACTGCCCTTCTCCGTAAGGGAGGTCGAGGGCGTGCCGACGACGGACTTCGGCTGGCCGATCGTCCCCGAGGGCCTGACGGAACTGCTCAGCGGCTTCCGGGAGCGCTACGGCGACAGGCTGCCGCCGATCGTCATCACCGAGAACGGCTGCTCCGGCGAGGGTGTCGACGACCAGCAGCGGATCGCCTACCTGGACGGCCACATCCGCGCACTGCACCGGGCGATGGAGGCGGGCGTGGACGTACGCGGGTACTTCGTCTGGTCGCTGCTGGACAACTTCGAGTGGGCCGAGGGGTACGCGCGACGGTTCGGGCTGGTGCACGTGGACTTCGAGGACGCGACGACGCTGACGCGGACACCCAAGGCGTCCTACGGCTGGCTGCGGGACGTGCTCCGGGCCCAGGGATGACGGTCGACGCCCTGGCCGATCCGACGGAACGGGTCGGCCGGGGCTGGACGGCCGCGTTGTCGCTGGCCAACGTGGCGATCTGGGTGGGCTGGTACGGCCCGCTCCAGATCCTGCTCGCCCGGCAGTCGGAGGACTTCGCGCCCGGCACGGGAATGTCGAAGGAGACGCTGCTGGCGTGGGTGACGGGCGCGGGCGCGGTCGTCTCGCTGGTGGCCAACCCGCTCTTCGGGGCGCTGTCGGACCGCACCACGGCCCGCTGGGGCCGCCGTACCCCGTGGATCGTGGCCGGCGCGGCGGGCGGCGCGCTGTCGCTGCTGCTGCTCGCCGGGGCGGGCGGGCTGTGGACCATGGCAGCCGGCTGGTGCCTGGTCCAGCTGACCCTGAACGCGGCCTTCGCCGCGGTGACGGCGGCGGTGCCGGACCGCGTGCCGCGGCCGCAACGGGGCGTGGTGGGCGGCTGGCTGGGCGCGGCACAGATCCTCGGAGCGGTCACCGGCACGGGGCTGGCGACCGCGGTGGGCGGGATCGCGGCCGGGTACGCGGCCTGCGCGGTGTTCGCGCTGGCGGGTGTCCTGCCGTACGTGCTGCGGTACGGGGACCTCCGGCTGGGGGCCGCGGACCGGCCGGGCTGGTCCTGGCGCTCGTTCGCGACCGGCTTCTGGCTGAGCCCGCGCCGCTACCCCGACTTCGGCTGGGCCTGGCTGACCCGCTTCCTGATCAACCTCAGCAACGCGCTGGTGATCCTCTACCTGCTGTACTACCTGCGGGACCGCCTCCACCACGACGACCCCGAGCAGGGCGTGCTGATCCTCACCGCGGTGAACAGCGTGACCCTGCTGGCCACCGTCGTGGTGGGCGGCGCCTGGTCGGACCGGGTGGGCCGCCGCAAGCCGTTCGTGGTCTGGTCCGGCGTGCTGATGGCGGCGGCCACGGCCCTGCTCGCCGTCTGGCAGACCTGGCCGAGCGCGATCGTCGTGGCGGCTCTGCTGGGCCTGGGCCTCGGGGTGTTCATGTCGGTCGACTTCGCGCTGATGACGGACGTGCTGCCGAAGGCCCTCGACCGGGGCAAGGACCTCGGCGTCATCAACATCGCCAACGCCCTGCCCCAGGTGGCGGCCCCCGCCCTGGCCGCCCCGATCGTGACGTACCTGGGCGGGTACCGGGTGCTGTACGCGTCAGCGGCGGTGGCGGGCCTGGCGGGGGCGGTGCTGGTGAGCCGTATCAGGAGCGTCGACTAGAACGCCCTGCCTTTGCGGCACCACCTCACAGCGCACCGGCGTCCCGCGCCGCGTACACCGACGGATACACCGGCCGATACCCCAGCTCCCGCCGAATCCGCTCCGTCGAGGTGATCGCGCCCCACGGATCCGGATCCGTCCGGTCATACAGCTCGTCCGGCACCTCCACCCCGTTCAGCTGATGCAGCTCAACCGCCGTCACAGGCGCGTCGTCCGCGATGTTGTACACCCGCCCCGCGATGCCCGGCGCGTACAGGATCCGCAGCAGCCCCTGGGCGACATCCGCGTGATGCCCCATGTGCAGCCGCTGCGTCGCCGCCCAGTTCGCGGCCCACATCATGGACTGGGCGAGATGCGGGTCCCCCTCGCCGTAGACGAAGGGCAGCCGCCCGACGCGTACGTCCACGCCCTCCAGCGCCAGCAACTCCCGCTCGGCCGCCGCCTTGGACTCCGGGTAGGCGCCCCACATCGGCCCGCCGGGCCGGCTCTCGTCGTCCTCGGTGAGCGGGCGGCCGCGTCCGGTGCCGTACACCAGTCCCGTGCTGACCTGCACGAACCGCTGTACGCCGGCGGCCTGCGCGGCGCGGCCGAGCTCGACGGCCGCGTCCCGGTTGACGGCCCAGGCCTCCTCGTCCGGCACGCCCCGGAAGGACGCGGCGACGTTCACGACGGCATCGACCCCGGCGACGGCCTTGCCCAGCGTCCCGGTGTCCCGCAGATCTCCTACGACGACCTGGGCGCCCAGCTCGGCGAAGGGTTCACCGCGTGAGGCGTCCCGCACGAGAACCCGTACCTCCTCCCCCGGCCGCCGCTGTGCCAGCAGCCGGGGGACGAAGCGCCGGCCGACCTGCCCCGTCGTACCTGTCACCAGTGTCAACATGATCGGTTCCTCTCGGTCTGGTGCCACCAGCCTCGGGCGGGGCCGGCGCCGGCGGGAGAGACCCGTTGATCAGGGGATCGGCAGTCCCTGGATAAGCGGGGCGCGCCGGCGCAGGCTGGAGAGGTGAACCGACCCGAACTCGCCGACTTCCTGCGCCGCGGCCGCGCCCGGCTGACCCCGCCGGACGTGGGCCTGACGCCGGGCCCCCGGCGTCGCACACCCGGTCTGCGCCGCGAGGAGGTGGCACAGCTGGCGGGCATGTCCGTGGACTACTACACCCGCCTCGAACAGTCCCGCGGCCCGCGCCCGTCCCGCCAGATGCTGACGGCACTGGCCCGCGCGCTGCGCCTGACCGACGTCGAACAGGACCACCTCTTCCACCTGGCCGGCGAGGAGCCGCCGAGGCGCGAGACGGCCTCGGCGCATGTCCGCCCCGGGCTGCTGCTGATCCTGGACCGGCTGCACGACACTCCGGCGCAGGTGGTGAACGACTGCGGTGAGGTGCTGGCCCAGAACGCGATGGCCAAGGCGCTGGTCGGCGACGTGATGTCACGCCCGCGCCGCGAGCGCAACCTGACCCGCCTCTTCTTCCTGGACCCGGCCGCGCGCACCCTCTTCCCGGAGGAGGACCTCTCCGGTCACGCGCGCGCCCACGTCGCCACCCTGCGGGCGGTGGCCGCGGCCCGCCCCGACGACCCGGAACCGGCCGCACTGGTCGCCGAACTGCGTTCGTCCAGCGAGGAGTTCGCGCGGCTGTGGGACGAGCACGAGGTCTCCCAGCGCAACCGGGCGACGAAGCGCTTCGTGCACCCGGTGGTCGGGCTCCTGGAGCTGGACTGCGAGATCATGGTCAGCCACGAGCACCACCACCTGCTGGTCGTCCACACCGCCCGCCCGGGCACGGAGGCCTACGAACGCCTGCGACTCCTGCGCGTGGTGGGCCTCCAGAACATGTCCCCGACCCCAGCCCCTCCAGCGCTCAAGGAACGGGGATCAAACCCAGCCCCTCCAGCGCTCAAAGAGCAAGGCTCGAACCCAGCCCCTCCAGCGCTCAAAGAGCGAGGCTCGAACCCAGCCCCTCCAGCGCTCAAAGAGCGAGGCTCGAACCCAGCCCCTCCAGCGCTCAAAGAGCGGGGCTCGAACCCAGCCCCTCCGGCGTTTGAGGAGCGGGGGTCCGGGGGCTGGCCCCCGTAGTCGGGGTCGAAGGGGCGGAGCCCCTGGGGATGGGACGGGTAGGGGCGGCGGGGGCGAAAACCCTAGAACCCCAGCTTGCGCAACTGCCGAGGATCCCGCTGCCAGTCCTTCGCCACCTTCACATGCAGGTCAAGGAAGACCGGCGTCCCCAGCAGCGCCTCGATCTGCTTGCGGGACTTGATGCCGACGTCCTTCAGACGCTTGCCCTTGGGGCCGATGATGATGCCCTTCTGGCTGGGGCGCTCGATGTAGACGAAGGCGTGGATGTCGAGGAGGGGCTTGTCGGCGGGGCGGTCCTCGCGGGGGAGCATCTCCTCCACCACGACCGCGATGGAGTGGGGGAGCTCATCGCGGACACCCTCCAGCGCGGCCTCCCGGATGAGCTCGGCGATCATGACCTGCTCGGGCTCGTCCGTGAGGTCGCCCTCGGGATAGAGCGCGGGCCCCTCCGGCAGCAGCGGGACGAGCAGGTCGGCCAGCAGGCCCACCTGCTTGTCGCCGACCGCCGAGACGGGGACGATCTCGGCCCACTCGAAGCCCAGCTCCTTGCCGAGCTGGTCGATCGCGATGAGCTGTTCGGCGAGCGCCTTGCCATCCACGAGGTCGGTCTTCGTGACGATCGCGATCTTCGGCGTCTTCTTGATCGACGCGAGTTCCTTCGCGATGAAGCGGTCACCGGGACCGAGCTTCTCGTTCGCCGGCAGGCAGAAGCCGATCACGTCGACCTCGGCCCACGTGGTGCGCACGACGTCGTTGAGCCGCTCGCCCAGCAGCGTGCGCGGCTTGTGCAGCCCAGGGGTGTCGACCAGGATCAGCTGGGCGTCCTCCCGGTGCACGATCCCCCGCACCGTGTGCCGCGTCGTCTGCGGCTGGTTCGCGGTGATCGCCACCTTCTGGCCGACCAGAGCATTCGTCAGCGTGGACTTGCCCGCGTTGGGGCGGCCCACGAAGCAGGCGAAGCCGGCGCGATGGGGCGCCTCGGACGGCTCGGATGACTTACTGCGCACGCTCATGGCGCCCATTCTCCCTGATCCACAGACCCCTGCCGCACATGCGCCCGACCGCACCCCACCCGGTGAGCTTCCGGAAACCCCCGCGCAACGAAACGTCACCGAAACACACCCGTACACGACCGGAAACGCGGACCGGTGAATCTCTGACGAGCCCCCACACCGTTGGAGACAACCGTGACCCTCGCCGCCGCAAGCGCCGACACCGGCGACACCGCCTGGCTGCTCGCCGCCACCGCCCTCGTCCTGCTGATGACCCCGGGCCTGGCCCTGTTCTACGGCGGCATGGTCCGCACGAAGAGTGTCCTCAACATGCTGATGATGAGCTTCGTGTCCATCGCGCTCGTCACCGTCGTATGGCTGGCCTGCGGGTATTCGCTCGTGTTCGGGGACGATGCCGGCGGCGGACTCATCGGCGGACTCGAACACGTCGGCATGGCCGGGCTCGGACCGGACAGCGTCCAGGGCACCGTCCCCACCGTCCTCTTCGCCACGTTCCAGCTCACCTTCGCGATCATCACCGCCGCGCTGGTCAGCGGCGCGGTCGCGGACCGGGTGAAGTTCGGGGCGTGGCTCGTGTTCGTGCCGGTGTGGGCGCTGCTCGTATACGTTCCGATCGCGCACTGGACCTGGGGCCCCGGTGGCTGGATCCTCGAACACCTCGGCGCCCTCGACTTCGCCGGCGGCCTCCCCGTCGAGATCACCTCCGGCGCCTCCGGACTGGCGCTGTGTCTGGTCCTCGGGCCGCGGCTCGGATTCAAGAAGGACGCCATGCGGCCGCACAACCTGCCCATGGTCGTGCTCGGCGCGGGACTGCTGTGGTTCGGCTGGTTCGGCTTCAACGCCGGTTCCGCACTCGGCGCCAACGGGCTCGCGGCGGCCGTCTTCCTCAACACCCTCGCCGCCGGCTGCACCGGCCTGCTGGGCTGGCTCTTCGTCGAGCAGAAGCGCGACGGTCACCCGACGACCCTGGGCGCGGCCTCCGGCGCGGTCGCCGGTCTCGTCGCCATCACCCCGTCCTGCGGCTCGGTCTCGCTGCTGGGCGCGCTCGTCATCGGCCTCGCCGCCGGTGTCGTCTGCTCGTACGCCGTGGGCTGGAAGTTCAGGCTGAACTACGACGACTCCCTGGACGTCGTCGGCGTCCACCTGGTCGGCGGTGTCATCGGCACCCTGCTGATCGGCGTCTTCGCGACGGCCACCATGACGGGCGGCGCCGAGGGCCTGCTGCACGGCGGCGGACTCGCGCAGCTCGGCAGGCAGTCGGTGGCGATCGTGGTCGTGGCGGCGTACGCCTTCCTCGTCACCTACGGCATCGCCAAGGTCATCGACAAGGTCATGGGGTTCCGGGCGAGCGAGGAGCAGGAGCACACCGGCCTGGACCTTACGGTGCACGCCGAGACCGCTTACGATCACGGGGTCCTGGGGCACGGTGCCCCGGTCACCGCGTCCCTCTCCTCCGCCGTCCCCGCCGCGCAGAAGGTCAAGAAGCAGGCATGAAGCTGATCACCGCGATCGTCAAGCCGTACCGGCTCGACGAGGTCAAGACCGCCCTCCAGGAAATCGGCGTGCACGGCCTGACCGTGACCGAGGCGAGTGGCTACGGCCGTCAGCGCGGCCACACCGAGGTGTACCGGGGCGCGGAGTACCAGGTCGACCTGGTGCCGAAGGTCCGCATCGAGGTCGTTGTCGACGACGCCACGGCCGACGACGTCATCGACGCCGTCGTGAAGGCCGCCCACACGGGCAAGATCGGCGACGGCAAGGTCTGGGCGCTGCCGGTCGACACGGTCGTACGGGTGCGGACGGGCGAGCGCGGTCCCGACGCGCTGTAAGCAGCAGCGCCGGGACCGCGCCCCTCAGTCCATGACGTCGTACGTCACGCGGCTCAGTCGAACACGAACGGGCCCGGCGACTGCGGCCCGGTCGCCGTGCAGGTGATGGTGATGCCGAAGACGGTCATCTGGAGCGAGCCGCCGAAGGCCTCCAGGCTGTCCCCGGAGGCGACGGTGCCGCTCAGCGGGCCGACCTGGACGGGGGCACCGGCGGCTATCGCCGGGTTCTCCGTGCCGGTGAAGCTGGTGGTGCCGCCACTCGCCTTCACCAGGGTGAGCGTCGAGGCGATCGAGTCCTCCCCGAGCGCGATCGGCGCGGTGATCGCGGAGGAGTTGAGGGTGAGGGTGGCGGCGGTGCCGTCCTGCGTGGCCGTGAGGGTGGCCTCGCCACCGCCGAAGCTGCCGCAGTCCGCGGTGATCGTCGCCGTGCCGGGGGTGACCGCGAGGGCGGCGGGTGCGAAGGCCAGTCCGGTGACCGCGAGGGCCCCGGCGACCAGCGTCGCACCAGCTCCGATGCGCATGCGTCTCATGGGGATCCGTTCCCTTTCGAGGTGGGGGAATTCCAGGAGTGGGGGGTGGGGGAACTGCTCGGCAGGTGGATGCGGACACACTGCGATGGAGAGCCGAACCTGACGGTCCCGGCATATCTGACGGTCCGTCGGATCCGCCGCTCCCATTGATGCGCGTGGGGCGAGGGTCGGCAAGGGTGATTTCCGGCCTCAACTACCGACGGGTCAACTACCGGCCACCAAACGGTGACACAGCGCCACAAGTCGGGCACCGAGCGCGAGCCACCCACCCCGTGAGACGTCCTCACCGAAAAGCCCTACGGCGTTGTCAGTCCCCCGGCGTACCCTGGAAATCGCCAGGCCGCCCCCGTGGCGGGCGAGTCGTATCGAGGAGGACGAGCAAGGCCTACGAGCCGGCCCATGACTCAGACACCCACAGCTCACACACCCGCGCAGGGGCAGGCGAGAGCACACTTCACCGTCCCCGCCCAGCACCCCATGGTGACCGTGCTGGGGTCCGGCGACTCCCTGCTGCGTGTGATCGAGAAGGCTTTCCCGGCGGCCGACATCCATGTCCGGGGCAATGAGATCAGCGCGGTCGGCGACGCCGCTGAAGTCGCCCTCATCCAGCGCCTGTTCGACGAGATGATGCTGGTGCTCCGCACCGGACAGCCGATGACGGAGGACGCAGTGGAACGCTCGATCGCCATGCTCAGAGCGAGTGAGAACGGCGAGGGGGACGGCAAGGAGACGCCGGCCGAGGTGCTCACCCAGAACATCCTCTCCTCCCGCGGCCGCACCATCCGCCCCAAGACCCTCAACCAGAAGCGGTACGTCGACGCGATCGACAAGCACACGATCGTCTTCGGCATCGGCCCCGCCGGTACCGGCAAGACCTACCTCGCCATGGCCAAGGCGGTGCAGGCCCTGCAGTCCAAGCAGGTCAACCGCATCATCCTGACCCGGCCGGCGGTCGAGGCCGGTGAGCGGCTGGGGTTCCTGCCGGGCACGCTCTACGAGAAGATCGACCCCTACCTGCGGCCGCTGTACGACGCCCTGCACGACATGCTGGACCCGGACTCGATTCCGCGGCTGATGGCGGCCGGGACGATCGAGGTCGCGCCGCTCGCGTACATGCGCGGCAGGACTCTCAACGACGCCTTCATCATTCTCGACGAGGCCCAGAACACCAGCCCCGAGCAGATGAAGATGTTCCTCACCCGTCTCGGCTTCGACTCGAAGATAGTCATCACCGGTGACGTGACCCAGGTCGACCTCCCGGACGGCACCAAGTCCGGTCTGCGGCAGGTGCAGGACATCCTGGACGGTGTCGAGGACGTCCACTTCTCCCGGCTGTCCTCGCAGGATGTCGTCCGGCACAAGCTGGTCGGCCGTATCGTCGACGCGTACGAGAAGTTCGACAACACGCACGGCACCCAGAACGGCACGCACAAGGGCCGGGGCGGCAAGGCCGGGCACAAGGGGAAGTAGAGAACACGCACGACCATGTCGATCGACGTCAACAACGAGTCCGGCACCGAGGTCGACGAGCAGGCGATCCTCGACATCGCCCGCTACGCGCTCGCGCGGATGCGCATCCACCCGCTGTCCGAGCTCTCGGTGATCGTCGTGGACGCCGACGCCATGGAGCAGCTCCACATCCAGTGGATGGACCTGCCGGGACCCACCGATGTCATGTCCTTCCCGATGGACGAGCTGCGGCCGCCGTCCAAGGACGACGACGAGCCCCCGCAGGGGCTCCTCGGTGACATCGTGCTGTGCCCCGAAGTCGCCGCCAGGCAGGGGACCGAGGCGCCCACACAGCACTCCATGGACGAGGAGCTGCAGCTGCTCACCGTCCACGGAGTGCTGCATCTGCTCGGGTACGACCACGAGGAGCCGGACGAGAAGGCCGAGATGTTCGGGCTTCAGGCCGCCATCGTGGACGGCTGGCGCTCGGAGAAGGGCCTGACCGGCCCCTCCCCGGCCCCGACCGTGTCATGAGCCTCCCCCTCGTCGCCGGCGCGATCGCCCTGGTGGTCGTCGCCTGGCTCGCCGCCTGCGCGGAGGCGGGCCTGGCGCGCGTCTCCAGCTTCCGCGCCGAGGAGGCCGTACGCGGCGGCCGGCGCGGCAGCGAGAAGCTCGCGCTCGTCGCCGCCGACCCGACGCGCTATCTGAACGTGGCGCTGCTGGTGCGCGTGGCCTGCGAGATGGCCGCCGCGGCGCTCGTCACGTACGCCTGTCTGCAGGAGTTCGACAGCACCACCGAGGCGCTCCTGGTCGCCATAGCGGTCATGGTGCTGGTGTCGTACGTCGCCGTCGGGGTCTCCCCGCGCACCATCGGCCGCCAGCACCCGCTGAACACGGCGACGGCGGCGGCGTACATCCTGCTGCCGCTGGCCCGCGTCATGGGCCCGATCCCGTATCTGCTGATCCTCATCGGCAATGCGCTCACCCCCGGCAAGGGCTTCCGCCGCGGCCCGTTCGCCTCCGAGGCGGAGCTGCGCGCGCTGGTCGACCTCGCCGAGAAGGAGTCGCTGATCGAGGACGAGGAGCGCCGCATGGTGCACTCGGTCTTCGAACTGGGCGACACGCTGGTGCGGGAGGTGATGGTCCCGCGCACCGACCTCGTCGTCATCGAGCGCTACAAGACCATCCGCCAGGCCCTCACCCTCGCCCTGCGCTCCGGTTTCTCGCGCATACCGGTCGTCGGGGAGAGCGAGGACGACGTGGTCGGGATGGTGTATCTGAAGGACCTGACCCGCAAGACGCACATCTCCCGGGACGCGGAGAGCGAGCTGGTGTCGACCGCGATGCGGCCCGCGTTCTTCGTGCCCGACACCAAGAACGCCGGCGACCTGCTGCGCGAGATGCAGAAGGAGCGCAACCACGTCGCCGTGGTCATCGACGAGTACGGCGGCACCGCCGGCATCGTCACCATCGAGGACATCCTCGAGGAGATCGTCGGCGAGATCACCGACGAGTACGACCGTGAGCTGCCGCCGGTGGAGGAGCTGGGCGGGGACCGCTACCGGGTCACCGCCCGCCTGGACATCACCGACCTCGGCGAGCTGTACGGCCTCGACGAGTACGACGACGAGGACGTGGAGACGGTCGGCGGGCTGTTGGCGAAGGCGCTGGGCCGGGTGCCGATCGCCGGGGCCTCGTCGGTGGTCGAGCTGCCCGACGGCCGCGAGCTGCGGCTGACCGCGGAGGCGGCGGCCGGCCGGCGGAACAAGATCGTGACCGTGCTCGTGGAGCCGGTGGGCCCGGCGGTGGCTGCGGACGAGGAAGAGGCGAAGGCGGAGTGACCCCCGAGGAACTGCGCGGCTTCTGCCTGTCCTTCAACGCCGCGGTGGAGGACTTCCCCTTCAACCCGGACATCTCCGTCTTCAAGGTCCTGGGCAAGATGTTCGCCCTGAGCTGGATGGACGCCCGCCCTCTCGCCGTCAACCTCAAGTGCGACCCGGAGGACGCGATCCGGTTGCGCGGGGAGCACGAGGGGCTGATCGCCCCCGGCTACCACATGAACAAGCGGCACTGGAACACCGTCACCGTGGACGGCGAGCTCCCGGACCGGCTGGTCCGGGAGCTCATCGAGGACTCGTACGACCTTGTCGTGGCCGGGTTGCCGAAGGCCGAGCGGCTCCGCCTCGACCGTCGCTGAGCCTGCCGCGCCTCAGCCGACCGCACTCGGCCCGCCACCCCTCAGCCTGCCGCCCGCCGGGTCCGCAGGCCGAGTGCGACCAGGGCCGCGGCGGCCAGGACGATCCCCGCGTCGAGCGCCAGTACGGTGCGGGTGCCGGACAGCAGGTCGCCGGAGGTCGTCGCGAGGACGCCCAGCAGCGGGATGCCGACGGTGAGACCGACCTGCTGGGTCGAGGTGACCAGGCCGGTGGCCAGGCCCTGCTCCTCGTCGGGTAGCCCGGAGGTGGCCGTCAGTCCGTAGGAGATGATCGCGCCCAGGTGGAACATGCTCGCCAGCGAGACGGCGGCCGTGGCGAGCCAGACGGACCAGGTGTGGGCGTTGAGGGACACCAGGGCGGCGATGAAGGCGCCCTGTCCCGCGAGGGAGAAGACCAGCGTGCGGCGTGCGCCGAGCCGGCTGACGAACCTCGGGGTGAGCGTGCCCGCGATCACCGACATGACGCCCTGGACGCCGAAGACCAGGCCGGTCTCCCAGGCCGACAGGCGCAGGATCTCCTGGAGGTACAGGGTCAGGACGAAGATCACCGTCGACATCATCGAGAAGGTGACCAGGCCGCCCAGGTTGCCCCACGCCACCGTGCGGCGGCGCAGCATGGGCAGGGAGACCAGGGGTGCCTCGGTGCGGGACTCGACGACCACGAAGGCCGTGAGGAGCGCGAGGCCGGCGACCAGTGCCGCGATGACGTCGACGCGGGCGAAGCCGTGGTCGGCGGCCGTCGTCAGGGCGTAGATCAGGGACAGCAGACCGCCGGTGACGGTGACCGCGCCGGGCACGTCCAGGTGTGGGCGGTCGGGGGTGCGGGACTCGGGCAGCAGGCCGGGGGCGAGCGGCAGCACGATCAGCGCGAACACCGCGAGCAGGCCCATCGTGGAGCGCCAGCCGAAGGCGTCGGTCAGGACGCCGCCGGCGACCATGCCGATGGTGAAGCCGAGGGACATCAGCGTCCCGGAGATGCCGAGGGCGCGGTCCCGGGCGGGGCCCTCGGCGAAGGTGGTGGTCAGCAGGGACATGCCCGACGGGACGATGACGGCGGCGCCGAGGCCCTGGAGTGCGCGTCCCGCGAGGAACGACGCCGGGTCCCAGGCGAACGTCGCGAGCACCGAGGCCGCGGCGAACAGGGCGAGTCCCATGAGGAACAGCTTGCGGCGGCCGTACAGGTCGCCGATGCGGCCGAAGAGGAGCAGAAAGCCGCCGGACGGCAACGCGAAGGCCGTGACCGCCCATTGCAGCGCCGACTGGCTCATGCCGAGGTCGGCGCCGAGGACGGGCAGGGCGACGTTCAGGACGGAGAAGTCGAGGGCGACCATGAACTGGGCCGCGCACAGGACGAACAGGACGAGTCTGTCGCGCGTCGACATCCGGGGGTTGTCGAGCGGTCGGGCCGGGGTGCCGGGCGGTGGGGTCGTGGTGGGGTGGGGGGTGGTCGTGCTGGAACTGGTGGTGTCGATCGCCATGGCCAAGAGCCTGCTCTGCTCGGAATAGCCGTGGGGAGCGGGAAGTTGTGCTGGTGGTGGCAGCACCAGCCAACAGGACGAGGGGGATCGGCAGGTGTCCGTGGACACGCTGAAGAGTCATCGGCGGCTTGAGCTGCGCGAGTTCCTGATGAGCAGACGGGCCCGGGTGACTCCGGCCGACGCGGGTCTGCCGGACGGTGGGGCGCGGCGCCGTACGCCGGGGCTGCGGCGCGAGGAGGTCGCCGTGCTCGCGGGAGTTGGCGCTTCCTGGTACCAGTGGCTGGAGCAGGGGCGGGACATCTCCGTGTCGCCGCAGGTGCTGGACGCCGTGGGCCGGGTGCTGCGGCTGAGCAACGCCGAGCGCCGGCATCTGTATCTGCTGGCCGGGATGAACCCGCCGGAGCGCGAGGTGGAGCCCGAGAAGCAGGAGATGTGTGACGGGCTGCGGCGGCTGATCGACGCGTGGATACCGTATCCGGCGCACATCATGGACCGGTACTACAACGGCGTGATGCACAACGACGCGGCGGCGACGGTGCTGGGGATGCGGCCCGGCAAGCGGTGGAACTGCCTGATCGACTTCTTCACTGATCCGATGTACCGGTCGCGGTCGAAGAGCTGGGAGCAGAACGCCCGTACGGTCGTGGCGCAGTTCCGTGCGCTCTGCTCGGCCTCTCCCGACGACGAGGGGTTCCAGGCCGTGCTGGCCGAGGCGATGGCGGCCAGCCCGGAGTTCACCGAGTTGTGGGAGCGGCGGGACATCGAGGACGCCGGGCAGATCCGCAAGGAGCTGGACCATCCGCTGGTGGGGTTGTTGTGTCTGGAGTCGAGCGTGATGCAGATGCCGGTGCGGCCCGATCTGTCGATCGTCCTGCACACGCCGCTGGACGAGGCGAACACGGCGGCGAAGCTTCAGTGGCTGGCGTCGCCGGAGGGGCGGCGCGGGGCGATGTACCCCGTGGCCGGGTAGGCGGGTCGGCGCTTCGTATGCTCAGGTCATGACGGACAACAGCGCGCTTGACCCCGAGGACCGCAAGATCGTCACCCTGGCCCGTTCCGCGCGGGCCCGCAACGGTGTGCCCGAGGGCGCGGCCGTACGGGACGAGACGGGCCGTACCTATGTCGCCGGGACCGTCGCCCTGGACTCCCTGAAGCTGAGCGCGCTGCGCACGGCGGTGGCGATGGCGGTGGCGTCGGGGGCGACGTCGCTGGAGGCGGCGGCGGTCGTGACGGAGGCGGAGGCGCCGTCGGCGGAGGACCGGGCGGCTGTGCGGGATCTTGGCGGGCCGGGGACGCCGGTGCTGGTGGCAGGGGCGGACGGGGTGGTGCGGTCCACGGTGACGGCGGGCTGATCCCCGAGGTTTCTCGCCCCCGCCGCCCCTACCCGTCCCATCCTTCTGGGGCTCCGCCCCAGACCCCGCTCCTCGAACGCCGGAGGGGCTGAGTTTGTCAGCCCGTCCGGCGTTTGAGGACGAGGCCCTTTAGGGGCCGAAACGGGGGTCTGGGGGCGGCAGCCCCCAGGGATGGGACGGGTAGGGGCGGCGGGGGCGGACTCCGGGGGCGAGTGGCTGTGGCGGGTGTCACGCTGAGGGCAGAGGATCTGCGAAGGGAATCGTCATGATCACCACTGACCTCACTCCCGGCTCCCCCTGTTGGCTCGACCTCGGCTCGCCCGACGTCGGGGCCGCAGCGGCCTTCTACGGTGCGGTGCTCGGCTGGGAGTACGAGTCCATGGGCGCGGCGGAGGACTTCGAGGGCGGGATGTTCAAGAAGGACGGCAAGACCGTCGCCGGGCTCGGCAAGCTCACCGAGGAGGGGGCGCGCTCGGCCTGGATGATCTACTTCACCGTCGATGACACGAACGCGACGACCCAGGCCGTGGAGCGCGCGGGCGGCACCGTGCGGGTGCCATCGCGGGACCTGGAGGACTGGGGACGGATGGCGCAGTTCAACGATCCGCTGGGCGGCCAGTTCGCCGTCTGGCAGCCGGGGAAGGACTCGGGCTTCGAGCTGGCGGACCAGCCCGGCTCGCTGTCGTGGACCGAGCTGTACACGAGCGACGCCGCGGGCGCGAAGGAGTTCTACGGCGGTGTCTTCGGCTGGCAGTTCAGCGAGATGCCGATGCCGGGCGGCGGCGGCGCCTACACCCTGATCACCCCGGCCGGGCTGCCCGAGGAGCGTATGCAGGGCGGCCTCATGGAACTCCCGGCGGAGAACCTCGCGCTGGCGAACGGCCTGCCCTACTGGCACCCGGTCTTCAACGTCGACGACTGCGACGCCGCCGTCGCCAAGGTCACCGAGAACGGCGGCAGTGTGCAGATGGGCCCGGAGGACGCGGAGGGCGTCGGCCGGCTGGCCGTCTGTGTGGACCCGGCGGACGCGGACTTCGTGGTCCTGACCCCGGCGACCCCGAGCTGAACCCGTGCGGGGCGGCGTCGGCCCCGGCTGTCACGCCGACCGTCTGAACCCGATCGTCGGCACGGCCCGCCGCAGCGGCCAGGGTCTCCCCTGTTCCTCCGGCACCAGGTCCGCCAGGAAGGAGTACCGGCGCAGGGCCTCGGGGTCCTGCCGGTCGAGGGACCGGACCTTGCGCCACCAGGCGCCGATCTCGGCCCAGCCGGGGGCGGAGAGGGACCCGCCGAACTCCTGGACGGAGAGGGCGGCCGTGAGGCCGGCGAAGGCGAGGCGGTCGGCCAGGGGCCAGTCGGCCAGGGTGCCGGTGACGAAGCCGGCCACGAAGACGTCGCCGGCGCCCGTCGGGTCCAGCGCCTCCACGGCGATCGCGGGCACCACGGCGGTCTCCCCGGTCCGGCCGTCCACCGCGTACGCGCCCTCCGCGCCGAGGGTGACCACCGCGACGGGCACGTACGCGGTGAGCGCGTGGGCCGCCTCGCGCGGGCTTTCGGCGCCCGTGTACCGCATCGCCTCCTGCGCGTTCGGCAGGAACGCCTCGCAGTGCTCCAGGTCGGCCAGCCCCGCCAGGTCCCACGCTCCGGTGTCGTCCCAGCCGACGTCGGCGAAGATGCGGGCGCCCTTGCTCGCGGCCTGCGCGATCCAGGGGGCCCGCCGGCCCGGAACGAGGGAGGCGACCGCGGCACGGGCACTCGGAGGACAGTCGGGGGCGGGCTCCTCGGGGGGCGGCTCGTGGCCGTGGGAGACCATGGTGCGTTCCCCCTCGTACGCCATCGAGACCGTCACCGGCGAGTGCCAGCCGGGCACGGTGCGCGACGGCGAGAGGTCGATGCCCTCGCCGTGCTCCAGCGCGTCCCAGCAGTACTCGCCGTAGTGGTCGTCGCCGAAGGCCGCCGCGAGCGACGTCCTCAGGCCGAGGCGGGCCAGGGCCGTCGCCATGTTCGCCACGCCGCCGGGGCTCGATCCCATCCCGCGCGCCCATGACTCGGTGCCGCGCACCGGGGCGGAGTCGAGGCCGGTGAAGATGATGTCGAGGAAGACCGTGCCCGTGAGATACACGTCCCAGGGCGGGTCGGCGGAGGTGCGCAGGCCGGCGAGGGGGTCGACCTGGCTCCGGCGGTACGGCTTCCCTGCCCTGGACGTCGACCCCTGGGGCGAGGGTCCCTTTCCGTTTCCGGTGGGCACGGTGGGCCCGGTGGGCGTGGTCACGGTGCGCTCCCTGACGTGGTGCTGATCTGGCCAGTGTGCACCACCTCACCGACAACGCCACCGAGATCCCGCCCGCGCCCTCCGCGCCGGTCCCCGGTCGGGCGACGTCACCGCCTGTCCGGCCCTCGGGCCGCTACCAGCGCGGCACCGTGGGCGTGACCCAGCCGGGTTCGGCGACCCGCATCGCGGCCGCGTCGTCGCGGTCCCGGAGTGGGCCGTCGTCTTCCAGCCACCGCCGGTGCAGCTCCGTCAGCCTGTCGCGGTCCAGCTCGACGCCGAGGCCGGGCGCGTCGGACACGGTGACCTTGCCGCCCTCGAAGGTGAGGCGCTCGGTGAGGACGTCCTCGGACTGCCAGGGGTAGTGGGAGTCGCAGGCGTGCTGGAGGTTCGGGACGGTGGACGCCACGTGGGTCATGGCGGCCAGGGAGATGCCCAGGTGGGTGTTGGAGTGCATGGAGACCCCGACGCCGAAGGTGCGGCAGATCGCCGCCAGCTGCTGGGTGTTGCGCAGCCCGCCCCAGTAGTGGTGGTCGGAGAGGACGACCTGCACGGCGTCCCGGGTGAACGCCTCCTTGATCTCCGCGAACGTCGTCACGCACATGTTGGTCGCCAGCGGCACGCCGGTCCGCGCGGCGACCTCGGCCATGGCGTCCGTACCGAGGGCCGGGTCCTCCAGGTACTCCAGGACCTCCCCGAGCTCCCGCGCCACCTTCAGCGAGGTCTCCAAGGACCACGCCCCGTTGGGGTCGAGCCGCAGGGGGTGCCCGGGGAAGGCTTCCGCGAGTGCCCGGATCGCCGCGATCTCCTCGTCCGGCGGAAAGACACCGCCCTTGAGCTTGAAGGAGGTGAAGCCGTACCGCTCGGTGAACTTCCGCGCCTGCTCGACGACGCCGGCCGGGTCCACGGCGGCGCCCCAGTCGTCCTTCTCGGCCGCCACGCCCTGCGGGTGTTCGGCCCACTTGTAGAAGAGATACGCGCTGTACTCGACCGCGTCCCGCACCTTGCCGCCGAGCAGCGCGTGCACGGGCAGCCCGAGCGCCTTGCCGAGGGCGTCCAGGAAGGCGACCTCGAAGCCGGAGACGACGGACAGCCGCAGCTTGTCGGCGGTCTGGACGCCGCGCAGCCCGCCGACGTCGACCTGGCCCCGGACCCGGGACCGGTCGACGGCCAGCTCGTCCGCGACGACGAACAGGCCGTTCACATCGCTGACCTGACGCCCAATCAGCTTGTCGGCGAACGGCCGGGCGAGCTCCAGGTACTTGGTGTCGCCGTACGTCTCGCCGACGCCCGTGATCCCGTCGGCCGTCACGACCTCCACGATCAGGCGGGGCGTGTACGGCTGGTGGACGCCCTGGGTGTTCAGCAGCGGCGGGTCGGCGACCAGGATGGGCGTGAGGCGGACGTCGGTGATCGTGAGGTTCACAGCGCTGCTCCTACGAGGTCGAGTCCGGTGACGAGGAGGGTGCGGAGGTCGGCCAGGTCGCCGGCCGACGGGTCGGTGAGCGGGGCGCGGACGGGGCCGACGGGGCGGCCGCGCAGCCGGGCCGCCGCCTTCACCAGGGACACGGCGTATCCGGGCACCCGGTCGCGGAGTTCGACGAGCGGGACGTAGAAGTCGCGCAGCAGCTTGTCGACCGTGCCGTGGTCGCCGCGCCGGAGAGCGGCGAAGAAGGCGTTCGCGATCTCGGGGGCGAAGGCGTGGACGGCGGAGGAGTAGGCCGGGACGCCGACGGTGGCGTACGCGCGGGCCTGGATCTCGGCGGTGGCGGCCCCGTTGAAGAACAGGAAGCCCTCGGGGGCGGCGAGGGTGAGGCGCTGGAGGCGGTCGAGGTCGCTGTGGCCGTCCTTGAGCCCGATGACGTTCGGGATGCGGGCGATGCGCCGCAACGAGTCGGCGGTGAAGGCGACTTGGCCGCGCTGGTAGGCGATGAGCGGCAGCCGGGTCCGGGCGGCGAGCTGCTCCAGCTGGGCGACCAGGCCGTCCTGCGGGGCGGCGACGAGGTAGTGCGGCAGGACGAGGAGGGCGTCGGCGCCGGCCTCCTCGGCGATCCGGGCGAACCGCGCCGCCTGCGCCCAGCCGTACCCGACGCCGGCCACCACCGGCACCCGGCCGCCCGACTCCTCGACGGCGGCGGTGACGACGACCCGGTACTCGTCCTCGTCCAGCGAGAAGAACTCACCGGTGCCGCAGGCGGGGAAGACCGCGCCGGGGGCGGTGGCGAGCTGGGCGGCGACATGGGTGCGGAAGCCGTCCGGGTCCAGCGTGCCGTCCTCGTGGAAGCTCGTGAGCGGGAACGACAGCACGCCCTGTGCCATGCCCTCCCGCAAGCGCCGGGTCGTGTCCGTATCGAGGCTCACCCTTGCCATCTCCCCATGTAGACATCATCCACGTATGGGAATGGAGATTAGATACGCGAACCGCGACCGTCAATGGCGCGGTCGATCCGATGCTCGCTCCGATTACGATCGCCCCATGTCGGAGACAGGCGGCGTCCGCGAAGTGAAGTCGGCGGCGCGCACGGTCGAGTTGCTGGAGCTCCTCGCCGCGCGCGGCGACCGCCCCGCACGCCTCCAGGAGCTGGCCGACGCGCTGGACGTGCCGCGCAGCTCCATGTACGCGCTGCTCCAGACCCTGATCTCGCGCGGCTGGGTCCGCACCGACGTCACCGGCTCCCTCTACGGCATCGGCATCCACGCCCTGCTCACCGGCACCAGCTACCTCGACTCCGACCCGCGCGTGCGGGTCGTACGCCCGTATCTCGACGAGGCGTCGGAGGCGCTCGGCGAGACGATCCACCTGGCGCGGCTGGACGGCGGGGACGTGACGTACCTGGCGACGCGCGAGTCGCACGAATACCTGCGGACGATCAGCCGGGTGGGCCGGCGTCTCCCGGCGCACGCGGGCGCCCTGGGCAAGGCCCTGCTCGCCGAACGCCCCGACGGCGACCTCCCCGAGGGTCCGTACGCATCCCTCACCCCCCACACTCGCACCACCCGCGAGGCCCTCGCCGCCGACCTCGCCGGAGTGCGGGCGCGCGGCTACTCGATCGACCGTGAGGAGGGCGTCCCCGGCATCGTCGGCTTCGGTTTCGCCCTGCGCTACGACGTCCCGGCCCAGGACGCGATCAGCTGCTCGGTGCCGGTGGCCCGGCTGTCGGCGGGCCACGAGGAGCGGATCGTCGCGGTGATGCGGGAGATCAGGGCGAAGATCGAGGCGACGGTTCCCGGCGGGGCCGGGTCGGTGCACTGGCGCAGGTGAGGGCCTGAATGAAGGCGCTCTTCTACCCGGCTTCCCTCACCCCAAACAGGACGTGCTCCACATCACACCGCCCCCGCTTTTTCGCGCCTCCCCCTCCTTGATACAAATTGCCCGCGCGTTCCTGTCCGTCGACGGCCTGCGCTCCTCCCCCTTCTGAGCCGCTCCTTTCGCATGCCCTGGGAACGCCCGTGTTCGCCCCCCGCACCACTTCCTGGCCCCTCGTCGCCCTTTTCACGGCCGGGTACCTCGCCCCCTATCTGCTGCCGACGGTCGTCGGCAGGCTCGACTCCGGACTTCCGCTCTCCCCCACCCAGGCCGGTGCCGTCGGCAGCGCGCTGCTGCTGAGTTCGGCGTCGGCGGGGTTCCTGCTGGCCTCGCGCGTCGACCGCGTCGGCGCCCGCAGGCTGGCCCGGTTCGGCCTCACCCTGGCCCTGCTCGGCTACGGCGGCGCGGCGCTCGCCCACGCCGTACCGGCCGTCGTCCTGGGCGTGCTGCTCGGCGGCTTCGGATCCGGTACGGCCACCGCGGTCGCCGCCACCCGTATCGCCGCCCAGCGGGACCCGCACCGGGCCACCACGGTCGGCCTGCTCGGGGTCTCCGCCCTCGCCGGCGCGGTCTATCTGACGGTGCCGCACCTCGGGCCGGGCCACGGCCAGCCGCTGGCCGCCATCGCCCTCACCTCGCTCGCCGTATGGCCGCTGACGGGCCGTCTGCCCGCGGACGCCGCCCCGCAGCCGCAGACCCGGGCCGCCGCCGGCCGTCTCCCCCACCGCCGCCACGGCCTGGCCCTCGCCGCCTGCATGCTGTGCTGGTCCCTCGCCCAGAACTCCCTCTGGGGCGTCAGCGGCCGGATCGGCCTGACGCAGGCGCAACTGACCGAGGCCACGGTCGGCGCGGTGTTCGCGGTGGGGCTCGGCGCCGGACTGCTGGGCGTGACCGGGGCGGGCGCGCTCGGCCCGCGTCTCGGCCGCGCGCTCCCCATCGGCGCCGGTACGGCCCTCATCGCGGCGGGCATCGCGCTCAGCGCGTCCGCCACCGACCTGGCGACCTTCGCGACCGGCGAGATCGCCTGGAACACGCTCTACCCGATCGTCCTGTCGTACGTCATCGGCCTCGCCGCCTCGCTCGACGCCCGCGGCCGCTGGGCGGTCCTCGTGGGCTCGGCGTCCTCGCTGGGCACGGCGGCGGGCCCGCTGGCCGGCAGCGTGCTGTCGGCCCAGGCCGGCTTCCCGGTCATGGGCGCGGTCCTGGCGGTCGGCCTGCTGGTCGTCGCCGTGCCGATGACGGCCGTGGCACTGGGCCGACGGCCGCGGGAGACGGTCGAGGTCGCCGAAAGCGTCGAGGTCCTGGACATCGTCGAGATCCCCCTGGACACCACCGAGGCCACCCCGGCCGCCACCGGCCGTCTGACCCGGGCCACCTGAGTCGGGCTACGGGAACTCGTACGCCTCCACCTCGGCCAGATACCGCGCCCGCAGCTCCTCGTCGTCCTCCAGGAAAGAGGCGAGGAACGAGTTGCGGGCCAACTCCCGGAGCCGTTCGCCGGTCAGGCCGAGGGTCCGGTGCACGGCGTCGAAGTTGTCGCCGGCGTACCCGCCGAAGTAGGCCGGGTCGTCGGAGTTGACCGTGCACATCAGCCCGGCGTCGAGCATGGCGGGCAGGGGGTGGTCGGCGAGGACGTCGACGGTCCGCAGCCGTACGTTCGACAGCGGACACAGCGTCAGCGGCACCCGCTCCCGCACCAGCCGCTCGACCAGCGCCGGGTCCTCCATGCACCGCAGCCCGTGGTCGACGCGCTCGACGCCGAGAATGTCGAGGGCCTCGGTGACGTAGGCGGGCGGCCCCTCCTCGCCCGCGTGCGCGACGCGCCGCAGACCGAGCGCGGCGGCGGCCTCGTAGACCTCGCGGAACTTCACCGGCGGGTGGCCGACCTCGGCCGAGTCGAGGCCGACGCCGGTGATCCGGTCGAGATACGGCTCGGCGGCCCGGAGCGTCTCCATGGCCGACTCGGCGGAGTCGTCGCGCAGGAAGCACAGGATGAGCCGGGTGGAGACGCCGTGGTTCGCCTCGCTGCTCCCCAGCGCCCGCCACAGCCCCTCGACGACCGTGCCCAGCTCAAGGCCGCGCTTGGTGTGCGCCTGCGGGTCGAAGAAGATCTCCGCGTGCCGCACGCCCTGCGCGGCGGCACGGGCGAGGTAGGCGTTCGCGAGGTCCTCGAAGTCCCGCTCGGTGCGCAGGACGGCCATGAGCTCGTAGTACAGGTTCAGAAAGGACTGGAGGTCCTCGAACTGATAGGCCTTGCGGAGCGCGTCGGTGTCGGCGTACGGCAGCTCGACGCCGTTGCGTGCGGCCAGCTCGAAGGCGAGCTCGGGTTCGAGGGTGCCTTCGATATGGAGGTGCAGTTCTGCTTTGGGGAGGGGCATCAAAGCATCGTACGGGGGTGTCACCGACGTTTCGGTAGCGGCACCCGCAGCAGGTCGTGCGCCACCGTCAGCTCCCCGTCGAAACCGGCGGCCCGTGCCTGCCGTTCGAACTCGTCCGGCTCGGAGTAGCGCTGGCTGAAGTGGGTGAGCACGAGATGCCGTACGCCGCAGTCCAGCGCGACACGAGCGGCCTGACCGGCCGTCAGATGACCGTGCTCGACGGCGAGTTCGACATCGTCGTCCAGGAAGGTGGACTCGATGACGAGCATGTCGCAGCCGTCGGCGAGGGTGTACACCCCGTCGCACAGCCGCGTGTCCATCACGAACGCGAACCGCTGCCCGCGCCGCTGCTCGCTCACGTCCGCGAGCGAGACTCCGCCGAGCGCGCCTTCCCGCTGGATCCTGCCGACGTCCGGCCCCTTGATGCCGTGCGCGGCGAGGCGTTCGGGCAGCATGCGGCGGCCGTCGGGCTCGACGAGGCGATAGCCGTAGGACTCGACGGGGTGCGACAGCCGCGCGGCCTCCAGCGTGTAGCCGCCGGTGTCGGCGACGACCCCGTCCTCGGCGACCGGCGCCTGCGTGAGGTCGACGGTCTCCCGGTAGGCGGTGGCGTACCGCAGCCGGTCGAAGAAGCGCTGGCCGGAGCGCGGGTAGTGGGCGGTGACGGGATGGGGGACCCGGTCGAGGTTGATCCGCTGGATGACGCCGGCGAGGCCGAGCGAGTGGTCCCCGTGGAAGTGGGTGACACAGATCCGGTTCAGGTCGTGGGCCGCGACTCCGGCACGCAGCATCTGCCGCTGCGTGCCCTCACCGGGATCGAAGAGGATGCCCTCTCCGTCCCACCGCAACAGATACCCGTTGTGGTTCCGGTGCCGGGTCGGGACCTGGCTCGCTGTTCCGAGGACGACCAGTTCACGTACGGACACGATCGGTTACCCGGGGGGCCACTGCATGCCGCGGCCGCCGAGGACATGGGCGTGGGCGTGCCAGACCGTCTGGCCGGCTCCCGCGCCGGTGTTGAAGACGATGCGGTAGCTCTCCAGCTTTTCCTCGTCGGCGACGGCCTGGGCTTCCCGCAGGACGTCCGCGGCGAGGGCCGGGGCGGCGGTGGCGAGGGTGGCGGCGTCCTTGTAGTGCGCCTTGGGGATGACCAGGACGTGGGTGGGCGCCTGGGGGTTGATGTCCCGGAAGGCGACGGTCGCGTCCGTTTCGCGGACGATCGTCGCCGGGACGTGGCCTTCGGCGATCTTGCAGAACAAGCAGTCGTCCTGTGGCTCCCCTGCCATGTTCCCTCCGGGGGTCGGGCCGGTCTGGTTGACGCAGGGCATCGTATCGTCGACGGGTGCGGGTGGGTTGTGGCTGGTCGCGCCCCTAGGAGGTCGGCAGAGCCGGCGGTGACTTCGCGGGACTGGTCTCCAGTCCCTCCAACGCGATCCGCACTGCCTCGTCCAGTTGGGCGTCGCGCCCGGCCACCCAGTCCTGTGGGCGCTGGGCCACCTCCACGTCCGGGTCCACGCCGTGGTTCTCCACGTCCCAGCCGTAACCCTCCAGCCAGATGGCGTACTTCGGCTGGGTGATCAGGGTGCCGTCGACCAGGTGGTAGCGGCTGTCGATGCCGATCACGCCGCCCCATGTGCGCGTTCCCACCACCGGGCCGAGCCCCAGCGCCTTGATCGCCGCGTTGACGATGTCGCCGTCGGACCCGGAGAACTCGTTCGCCACCGCCACCACGGGCCCGCGCGGGGCGTCCGTCGGATAGCTGTACGGCCGCATACCGCGCGGCAGTTCCCAGCCGACGATCCGCCGGGCCAGCTTCTCCACGACCAGCTGCGAGGTGTGCCCGCCGCCGTTCTCGCGGACGTCCACGACGAGGCCCTCGCGGGCCACCTCGACCCGCAGGTCACGGTGGATCTGGGCCCAGCCCGGCGCCTGCATGTCCGGCACGTGCAGATAGCCGAGCCGGCCGCCGGACTTCTCGTGGACGTACGCCCGCCGGTCGCTCACCCACGCGTGGTAGCGCAGCGGCTGCTCGTCGGCGATCGGTACGACGACCGCGTGCCGTACGTCGCCGCCCCCGGCCGGAGAGATCGTCAGCTCCACCGCCTTGCCCGCCGTACCGACGAGCAACGGCCCGGGCCCGGTCACCGGGTCCACCGGTGCCCCGGCCACCGCCACGATCGCGTCCCCGGCCCGCACCGCGACCCCGGGGGCGGCCAGCGGCGCCCGTGCGTCGGGGTCGGAGGTCTCCGACGGCAGGATGCGGTCGATGCGCCAACTGCCGTCCTGGTGGCGGGAGATGTCGGCGCCGAGGAGGCCCTGGCGGGCTCCGCCGCCGTATCCGCCGCGCGGGGCGACATAGGCGTGCGACGTGCCCAGCTCGCCCTGGACCTCCCACAGCAGGTCCATCAGATCGTCGTGGGTGGCGACCCGGTCGGTCAGCGGGCGGTAGCGGTCCAGCACCCCCGTCCAGTCCACGCCGTTCATGTCCGGCCGCCAGAAGTGGTCGCGCATGATGCGGCCGGTCTCGTCGAACATCTGCCGCCACTCGGCCGCCGGGTCGACCTGCTGCCGTACGCGCGTCAGGTCCACGGTGATGTTCGAGTCGCTGTCGTCGTCGCCGGAGGCCCGCCGGTCGCTGGGGACGACCTTGAGCCGGCCGTCGGTCCACAGCAGCACCCGCTTGCCGTCGCCGCTGACCTCGAAGTGGTCGGCGTCGTCGGCGAGATGCTCGACGCGCCGCTGGAGGAGGTCGTAGCGCTCCAGCTCGGTCTTGGGCTCGGGGTCGTCGGGCGTGGCCCGGGAGGCGCCGAGCGCGCCGCGTACGGGATGCCGCAACCACAGCACGCCGTCCTTGGCGGCCTGCAGGTTGGTGTAGCGGGCGGCCTCGACCGGGAACGGCACGATCCGGTCGGCGAGCCCTTCGAGGTCGATGCGGGTGGTCGGGGCGCCCTCGCTGTCGGGGGTCTCGTCCTTGTCCGGCGCGTCGAAGGGGCGGCCGTGCCGCTGCGGGCCGAAGGGGGACGGGGTGGTCGCGGCGAGGGTGATCAGGTGGGGGCGGGAGCCGACGACGAAGGCGAGGTCGAAGACGTGCTCGTCGTAGACGGGATCGAAGGCCCGCGTCGACAGGAACACCAGGTGCTTGCCGTCCGGGGTGAACGCGGGCGCGTAGTCCTGGAAGCGCAGCGGGGTCGCCTCGGAGACCGACAGGTCGGTGGTGTTGGCGAGCTTGAGCTGGCTGAGCGGGCGCGGGCCGGGGTGCGACCAGGCGAGCCAGGCCGAGTCGGGCGAGAAGACCAGTCCGGCCACGTCCCCGTCCTGGCTGCGGTCGACCTCACGGACCTCGCCGGTCTCCCGCTCGACGAGCAGCAGGCGCCCGTCGTGCGCGGCGACCGCCGCCCGGCTCCCGTCGGGCGCCATGGCGAGTTCCAGGACGCGGCCGAGCTGCCCGGCGCCGAGCCTGCGTGGCGTGGCACCCGGTGCGAGACCGGTCGCCGGGGCGAACTCCAGCGCGTCGTCGCCCTCCGCGTCCGTCACCCAGACGACCCACTCCTCGCTCTCCGCCCGGAAGGTGCGCGGCAGCCGGGCCCGTACGCCGGGCTCGGCGGCGAGCGCGCGGGCGGGGCCGGAGCGGTGGGTGACCCAGTGCACGGCGCCCCGGACGGAGACCGCGCTGCCGCGCGCGGTGTGGTCGGGCGCGGCCTCCCCGAAGGAGCGGGCGGCGTTCAGCGGGTACGGCTGCCGGTCGGTGCGCTGCCCGCCGAGCCGGATGTCGAGCCGGCGCGGCTCGGCCCCGTCGAGGTCGTCCAGGAGCCACAGTTCCCCGGCGGAGGCGTACACGGCACGGGTGCCGTCGCCCGCGGCGTGCCGGGCGTAGAAGCCGTCGAGGGGGGTGTGCCGGCGCAGCTCGGACCCGTCGGCGAGGGACGAGTACAGCGCGCCCACGCCCTCGTGGTCGCAGAGGAAGGCGAGCCGCTGCCCGGCCCACAGGGGGTACTCGATGTTCCCGTCCAGCTCCTCGTGCAGCCGGACGAAGTCGCCGTCGCCCGCGAGGTCGATCCACAGCTTCCCCGCCGTACCGCCCCGGTAGCGCTTCCACCGTGCGGCCTCAAGGCCCATGGGCGCGGACGCGAGGACCAGGTGGGGTCCGTGGACGACGTCGGCGACGGGGCCGTAGGGCAGGGTGGTGGCCGGTCCGCCGTCGAGCGGGACCGTGTGGGCCCAGGTGCGGCGGCTGCCCGCCTGGCCCTGGGTGCTGATCGCGAGGACCTGGCCGTCCGGCGTCCAGCCGCGCACCCGGGTCTGCCCGCTGCCCCAGTGGGTGAGGCGCTTCGAGGGGCCGCCGTCGACCGGCGCGATGTGCACCTCGGGGGCGCCGTCGCGGGTGGAGGTCCAGGCGACGGTCGTCCCGTCGGGCGAGATGCGCGGCAGGGTGACCGGCACGTTGTCGGCGCTGACCCGCCAGGCCCGGCCGCCGTCGAGCGGGGCGAGCCACACGTCGTCCTCGGCGGTGAAGGCGACCAGGTCGCCGTGCAGATGCGGATACCGGAGATACGAAGACGATCCGGACGTCACGGACTGAGTCACCCGATCACCTTAAGCAGGGGCGGCGTCCGGGGACAGACCTTTGGATCACTTGCCCAACTCCGGGCCGTGACCGCTCACTTGCCTTCCGGCCAGCAGTTCGGGTGCTCCTTGCAGTAGACGGTCTTGGTGACGGTCACCGTGACGGTGGGCCCGGGCTGCTGTCCGCCGCCGGACGGGTTGACGGGCGAGGGTGTGGCGTCGCAGTCGCCGAGCCCGTTGACGTGGAACCACTCCTTGCCGCCGATCTTGGCGACGAGGTCCCCGCGGACGCAGGACCCGCTGACGGCCCGGGTGATCCGGCCGGTGACGACGATGTCCTTGCCGTCGGCGGTCTCGCCCTCGCAGTCGACCTTGACGACGGTGTTCGCGCTGGCCGTCGCCGCACCGGATTTGCCGTCGCCGTCGCCGTTGTCGTACGAGCCCGTGCAGTTGAGCCACTGCACATCGGCCTTCTGCCGCTCCAGCTCCGCGGTCACGGTCTGGTCGGTGGTGAACGCCACGGTCGCGGAACTCAGCCCACCGGGGTCACAGCCGACCGCCCCGCCAACGGCGACCACCGCGAGTCCCGCCACACCGGCCACCCGCACCCCACGCGTACGCCCCGTGTGGCCCGCGCGACCCCAAATCCTCCTGAATGCCCCCATGGAGGGCAGCCTGCCACTGTCCCGGCCGACGCGGTAGGGCACATACGGCCACTCCGGGTTCCGGTTCCGGTCCGGGGTCGCGAACCGGACGAGTGTCCGACGTCAGGACCAGCGGCCGGTACGGCCGAGGAGCAGGGCGGTCGCCGCGGTCCCGGCGGTCGACGTGCGCAGCACGCTGGGCCCCAGCACGTACGCCCTCGCCCCGGCTTCCTCGAAGAGGGCCAACTCGTCCTTGGCGACGCCCCCTTCGGGCCCGACGACCAGCACGATCTCACCCTCGGAGGGCAGTTCCGCGGTGGCGAGCGGCTCGCTGCCGTGCTCGAAGTCGGAGTGCAGTACGGCGGCGAAGTCGGCTCCGGCGAGCAGCGCCGCGACCTGCTTGGTCGTCGCCGCGTCCGCGATGTCGGGGAAGCGGAGCCTGCGGGACTGCTTGCCGGCCTCGCGGGCCGTCGCCCGCCACTTGCCGAGCGCCTTCAGTCCGCGGTCGCCCCTCCACTGCGTGATGCAACGGGCCGCCTGCCAGGGCACGACGGCGTCGACCCCGACCTCGGTCATGGTCTCCACGGCGAGCTCGCCCCGGTCGCCCTTGGGGAGGGCCTGGACGACGGTGATGCGGGGGGTGGGTTCCGGGTCCTCGGACACCGAGGTCATGTGGACGACGAGCCGGTCCTTGCCCTCGGCGGCGATCACGTCGCACACGGCGTAGCGCCCGGCTCCGTCGGTGAGGACGACCTCCTCGCCGGCCCGCAGCCGCTTCACGGAGACCGCGTGGCGGCCTTCCGGGCCGTCGAGGACGTACTGTCCGCCGGCGCCGGCGTCGAAGTGCTCCACCACGAACACCGGGGCGGTCATCGCGGACCCCCCTTGCCCGACAACGCTGTCGACGCCGCGTCCAGTTCGGCGGCCAGCACCTCGACCAGCTGCCCGGCGGGCAGCTCGCGGGCCATCCGGTGGCCCTGGCCCGCCCACAGGGCCATGCCCTGCGGGTCGCCGGAGGAGGCGGCCTTCTTGCGCAGCGGCGAGGTGAGGTGGTGGACCTCGGGGTAGGCGGCGGGGGCGTACGGGCCGTGCTCGCGCAGGAAGCGGTTGACCAGGCCACGGGCGGGGCGGCCGGAGAACGCGCGCGTCAACTCGGTCCGTACGAACAGGGGGTTGGTCAGCGCCTGCTTGTGCACGGCGTTGGCGCCGGACTCCTGGGTGGCGAGGAAGGCGGTGCCGAGCTGGGCGGCGCTCGCCCCGGCCGCGAGGGCGGCGGCGATCTGGCTGCCGCGCATGATGCCGCCGGCGGCGACGATCGGCAGGCTCACGGTCTCGCGGACCTGTGCGACGAGGGAGAGCAGCCCGACGCCGGACCGGTCCGTCTCCGGGTTGTCGCGATGCGTCCCCTGGTGCCCACCGGCCTCGACACCCTGCACGATCACGGCGTCGGCACCGGCCCGCTGCACGGCGAGGGCCTCGTCCGGAGTGGTGGCGGTGACGAGGGTGAAGGTCCCGGCGCGGCGCAGCGACTCCAGGACGTCACCGGTGGGCACGCCGAAGTGGAAGGAGACGACCGGCACCGGGTTGTCGAGCAGCACGGCCAGCTTGGCGTCGTAGCCGTCGTCCCGGCCGCTGTCCGGGTCCCCCAACTCGGTCTCGTACCAGGCGGCTTCACCGGCGAGCTGGTGGGCGTAGACATCCACGGCGGCCGCGTCCGCGTACTCGGGCTGCGGCATGAACAGATTGACCCCGAAAGGCCGCCCGGTCAGCCCCCTGAGCTGCTTGATCTCCTGGTACATCCCGTCGGCGGTCTTGTACCCGGCGGCGAGGAACCCCAGCCCTCCGGCCTCGGCCACGGCAGCGGCGAGCTGCGGCACGGAGACGCCGCCTGCCATGGGGGCCTGCACGATCGGGTGGGGGAAGAGATCGGTCAGCGCGGAGGACATGACGGCATGTTGTCACGTCCTCCGAACAAGTCCGAATCGGCCCTTCCCCTTGGCATAGGCCAACACTTCCCGTGGGGGTCAGCGCCCGTCGCACCAGGGGTCAACGACCGTTGAACGCATCCTTCAACCGCGAGAACAACCCCTGCTGCCCCGGCAGACCGTGCCTCCCCGGGGGCCGACCCCCGGACCCCCAGCAGCGACCCCGCAGCTCACGTCAACGACCGTTGAACGCATCCTTCAACCGCGAGAACAACCCCTGCTGCCCCGGCTGGAACTGCCCCTGCGGCCGCTCCTCGCCTCGCAGCTTGGCCAGCTCGCGCAGCAACCGCTCCTGCTCGGGATCCAGCTTGGTCGGCGTCGTCACCTCGACGTGCACGATGAGATCGCCACGCCCTCCGCCTCGCAGATGCGTGATCCCACGCCCGTGCAGCGGAATCGACTGACCGGACTGGGTGCCGGGCCGGATGTCGACCTCCTCCAGCCCGTCCAGCGTCTCCAGCGGCACCTTCGTGCCGAGGCACGCCGCCGTCATCGGGATCGTCACCGTGCAGTGCAGATCGTCGCCGCGCCGCTGGAAGGTCGAGTGCGGGAGCTCGTGGATCTCGACATAGAGGTCACCGGCGGGACCGCCACCCGGCCCGACCTCGCCCTCACCGGCGAGCTGGATCCGCGTGCCGTTGTCGACACCGGCCGGGATCTTGACCGTGAGGGTCCGGCGGGACCGGACCCGTCCGTCGCCCGCGCACTCCGGGCACGGCGTCGGGACGACGGTGCCGAAGCCCTGGCACTGCGGACAGGGCCGGGACGTCATGACCTGGCCCAGGAAGGACCGCGTCACCTGCGACACCTCACCGCGACCGCGACACATGTCACACGTCTGGGCGGAGGTGCCTGGGGCGGCCCCCTCGCCGTTGCAGGTGTTGCAGACGACGGCCGTGTCGACCTGGATGTCCTTCGTCGTGCCGAAGGCCGCCTCGTCGAGCTCGATCTCCAGCCGGATCATCGCGTCCTGGCCCCGGCGGGTGCGCGAGCGCGGACCGCGCTGCGACGCCGTACCGAAGAACGCGTCCATGATGTCCGAGAAGTTCCCGAAGCCGCCCGCGCCGAAGCCACCGGCTCCCGCGCCGCCCGCCTGGGACAGCGGGTCGCCGCCGAGGTCGTAGACCTGCTTCTTCTGCGGGTCCGACAGCACCTCGTAAGCGGCGTTGATCTCCTTGAACCGCTCCTGGGTCTTCGGATCCGGATTGACGTCCGGGTGCAGCTCGCGGGCGAGCCGCCGGAAGGCCTTCTTGATCTCTTCCTGCGACGCGTCGCGACGCACGCCGAGCACGGCGTAGTAGTCCGTGGCCACTTACGACTCCGCCAGGATCTGTCCGACGTAACGTGCCACTGCGCGTACCGCTCCCATCGTTCCCGGGTAATCCATGCGGGTCGGTCCGACCACGCCGAGCTTGGCGACTGCCTCGCCGCCCGAACCGTAGCCGACCGACACGACGGACGTGGAGTTGAGTCCCTCATAGGCGTTCTCGTGCCCGATGCGCACGGTCATGCCCGAATCACCCGCCTCGCCAAGGAGTTTGAGGAGCACGACCTGCTCCTCCAGGGCCTCCAGGACGGGCCGGATGGTGAGGGGGAAGTCATGTCCGAAGCGGGTGAGATTGGCGGTTCCGCCGATCATCAGCCGCTCCTCGTTCTCCTCGACGAGCGTCTCCAGAAGGGTGGAGAGCACGGCCGAGACAGTGCCGCGGTCCTCCTGGTCGAAGGCCTCGGGGAGGTCCTCGACGAGGGTCGGCACATCGCTGAAGCGCCGCCCCGCGACCCGGCTGTTGAGCCGCGCGCGCAGATCCGCGAGCGACCCCTCACCGAAGGGCGCCGGGCAGTCGACCATCCGCTGCTCGACCCGCCCGGTGTCCGTGATCAGCACGAGCATCACCCGCGCGGGCGCGAGGGAGAGCAGCTCGACGTGCCGGACGGTGGACCGGGTCAGCGACGGGTACTGCACGACGGCGACCTGCCGGGTGAGCTGCGCGAGCAGCCGCACGGTGCGCGCCACGACGTCGTCGAGATCCACGGCGCCGTCGAGGAAGTTCTGGATGGCGCGCCGCTCGGGCGGGGTCATCGGCTTGACGCCGGCGAGCTTGTCGACGAACAGCCGGTAGCCCTTGTCGGTCGGGATCCGTCCGGCACTGGTGTGCGGCTGGGCGATGTAGCCCTCGTCCTCCAGGGCCGCCATGTCGTTGCGGACGGTCGCCGGGGACACGCCGAGGCTGTGCCGCTCGGTCAGGGCCTTCGACCCGACCGGCTCCTCGGTCCCGACATAGTCCTGGACGATGGCACGCAACACCTGAAGCCTGCGTTCACTCAGCAATCGCGCACACCTCCAGAAGTCGTCCCCTTGGCGTCTCGCCTGGCACTCTGCGCTGGTGAGTGCCAACCGTCCCCGGCCAGTGTACGGCGGTGGGGTACGCCCCGGGCAAGGCCGGTCGCGCACCACCGTGCCCGACGGTGGTGTCGTTTAGCGTCGCCGTATGACGGTGACTTGGGAAGAGCTGGGGTGGGAGCGGCTGGCGGCGGGGGTCGGACGGTGTCGGCTTCCGGGCTGGGACTGCACGGCGGGGCTGGTCGTCGGGGACGGCGTCGCCCTGCTCGTCGACGCCGGGTCGAGCCTCGGTGAGGGCGTGCGCTTGCGTACGCAGGCGCAGTGGCTCGCCGGTCACCGTGTGACTCATCTCGCGCTTACCCACCCCCACTTCGATCATGTCTTCGGGGCTGCGGCTTTCGCGGGGGCGGAGGTGTACGGCCCGGTGGGCATGGACGCCGTCCTCGCGCACGAGCGCGAGGAGCTGCGGGCGGACGCGGTGCGCAACGGTCTGGACCCGGCGTCCGCGGAGGAGGCCGTGGACGCGCTGGTCCAGCCGCGCCACCAGGTGAGCGGCGAGTGGACCCTCGACCTGGACGGCGGGCGCCAGGTCCTCCTGGCGAACGTGGGCCCGGCCCACACGGCCCACGATCTCGTCGTGCTCGTGCCGGGCGGGGCCGCGGGTGACCGGGAGGTGGTCTTCTGCGGCGACCTGGTGGAGGAGTCCGGCGAACCCCAGGCGGGCCCCGACGCCGTACCGTCCCGGTGGCCGGCGGCCCTGGACCGCCTCCTCGACCTGGGCGGCGAGGACGCACTGTACGTGCCCGGTCACGGAGCGGTGGTGGACGCGGAGTTCGTACGACGTCAGCGCGACGCGCTGGCCGCCCGTTTCGGCGTGTCGGGCTGAACGGCAGGACGCGCGGCCCGCGCTTCTCCTATCGTCATCCGAATGCGCCAGTACTCCGCCGACCTGACCCCGCCCTGGAAGAAGCCCAAGCCCGTCCCCGAGGTCCCGGCGGACCCGGGCCTGGTGGTGGAGGAGCCGGGCACGGGCTTCTGCGGCGCGGTGATCCGCTGCGAGGCGGGCACGGTGACCCTGGAGGACCGCTTCGGCAAGCACCGGGTGTTTCCGCTGGAGCCGCGGGGGTTCCTGCTGGAGGGCAAGGTGGTGACGCTCGTACGCCCGTCAGGCGCGGCCCCGGTACGTCCCACCCGTACGGCCTCCGGTTCGGTCGCCGTCCCCGGCGCACGCGCCCGCGTGGCCCGCGCCGGCCGTATCTACGTCGAGGGCCGCCACGACGCCGAGCTGGTCGAGAAGGTCTGGGGTGACGACCTGCGCATCGAGGGCGTGGTCGTGGAGTACCTGGAGGGCGTCGACGATCTGCCGTCGGTCGTGGCCGAATTCGCACCGGGTCCGGACGCGCGGCTCGGGGTCCTGGTCGACCACTTGGTGCCCGGCACGAAGGAGTGGCGGATCGCCGAGTCGGTGACGAGTGAGCACGCGTTGGTCGTGGGCCACCCGTACATCGACATCTGGGAGGCGGTGAAGCCGTCGTCGCTGGGGATCGCCGCCTGGCCGAAGGTCCCGCACGGGCAGGACTGGAAGACGGGGGTGTGCCGGGCGCTGGGGTGGCCGTCGGAGAACACCGGGGCGGTGTGGCAGGCGATCCTGAAGCGGGTGGGGTCTTACAAGGACCTGGAGCCGGAGTTGTTGGGGAGGGTGGAGGAGTTGATCGACTTCGTTACGGCAGCCGGTGACGCCTGACCCCCGTCAGGGTTCCGAACTCACTCGTGTCCAGTTCCATACCGAGCAGTTCGAGTTGCACGGGGTCGCCGAACTTCGTGATCCACTGCCCGCGATAGTCGGCTTGATCTCCGTCGCCGATGGGGTCGGTGAGGAGAACACAGTGCGCCATGATCGGGTCGATGATCAGGTAGGCAGGGATCTTGCCTGCCGCGTAGATAGAGCGCTTGATCCCGTAGTCCCGGTCGACACTCGTCTTCGAGACCACCTCGACCACCAATGTGACCATCTGGGACGGCACGAGGTTGCCTGAGTCCGGAGCCACACCACGCTCCAGCACCACGAGGTCCGGAATGGGCTCGCTGGCCTCGTCGATGATGTCCAGGTCCGTCGTCTGGAGTCGTTCCCAGGGCCTGCGCGGGATCTGGTCCTGCACGTCCGCCACGATCCGGTTGTGCACCAGATCGGGAGCCGCCATCATCACGATTTCCCCCCGGAGAAGCTCGACCCTCACGCCCTCCGGAGGTTCGAACTCCTCGAAGAACCTGGTCATCCCACGCTCGTCCACAGCGGTCATCTCCGTGGCCCTCCACATCCGCCGCGTCCTTTTGGCGGCAGCCTACGAACCAGGTTAAGGACCGAACCGGCGTTCCGGGGGGATTCACTCGCCCGAGTGATCAATCCACCAGATCCCGTACCACCGCATCCGCCAGCAACCGCCCCCGAAGCGTCAACACCGCGCGGCCCTCCTCATACGGACCGCCCTCAAGCAGCCCCTCCCCCAGCGCCCGCCGCGACGCCGCCAGCCCCTCCTCCCGCAGCAGCTCCAGCGCCACCCCCTCCCGAAGGCGCAGCTCCAGCAGGATCCGCTCGACCCGCCGGTCCTCCTCGGACAGCAGCTCCCGCCCGGCCCCCGGCGACCGCCCCGCCGCCAGCGCGGCCGCGTACGCGCCCGGATGCTTCACGTTCCACCAGCGCACCCCGCCCACATGCGAGTGGGCTCCTGGGCCGGCGCCCCACCAGTCGGCGCCCCGCCAGTACAGCTCGTTGTGCAGACAGCGGGCGGCCTCGGAGGTGGCCCAGTTGGAGACCTCGTACCAGTCGAAACCGGCCGCCGTGAAGGTCTCCTCGGCGATCAGGTAGCGGTCCGCGTGGACGTCGTCGTCGGTCATCGGGACCTCGCCCCGGCGGATCCGGCGGGCCAGCTGGGTGCCCTCCTCGACGATCAGGGCGTACGCCGACACATGGTCCGGTCCGGCGCCGATCGCCGCCTCCAGCGAGGCCCGCCAGTCGTCGTCCGACTCCCCGGGTGTGCCGTAGATCAGGTCCAGGTTCACGTGCTCGAAGCCCGCCGCGCGGGCCTCGGCGACGCAGGCTTCGGGGCGGCCGGGGGTGTGCGTGCGGTCCAGGATCTTCAGTACGTGCTGCTTCGCGCTCTGCATGCCGAAGGAGATCCGGTTGAAGCCGCCCTGCCGGAGCGTGGCCAGATAGGCCGGGTCGACGGACTCCGGGTTGGCCTCCGTGGTGATCTCCGCGTCCGGCGCCAGCCCGAACTCGTCGCGGATCGCCCCCAGCATCCGTACGAGATCGTCGGCGGCCAGCAGCGTGGGCGTACCGCCGCCGACGAAGACCGTGCGGACCTCGCGCGGGTCGTCGCCGAGGACCTTGCGGGCCAGGCGGACCTCGTCGACGAGGGTCTCGGCGTAGTTGTCGCGGGAGGCCAGCACTCCGCCCGTGCCGCGCAGCTCGGTCGCCGTGTAGGTGTTGAAGTCGCAGTAGCCGCAGCGGGTCGCGCAGTACGGGACGTGCAGGTAGAAGCCGAGGGGGCGGTCGGCCGACCCGGCGAGCGCGGACGCGGGGAGCGCGCCGTCGGCGGGGACGGGCTCGCCGTCGGGGAGTGCGGAGGGCATGGGTTCTATTGTCCCGTACCCCGCCGGTTACTCGGCCTGCAGCACCAGCAGCGCCAGATCGTCGTCCGGCGGGCGGCCGCTGAACTCGTGCACCAGCCGACGGATCCGTTCCGCGATCAGCTGGGCGTTCAGCCCCGAGCACCCGGCGAGGGCGGTCGCGAGGCCGTCGCCGTCGTCGAACTGGCGGGATCCGCTGCGCCGCTCCGTGACCCCGTCGGTCACACAGAGCAGGGTGTCGCCGGAGAGCAGCTCGAAGGTCTCGCTGGTGTACGTCACGTCCTCGACGACCCCGAGGAGGGTCTGCGGGTGCGCTGCCGTGTGGACCTCGCCGCCGGCGCCCAGCAGCAGGGGGAGCGGATGTCCGGCGGAGGCGAGGGTGCAGCGGATGCCGCCGTCGAAGGGGGTGAGTTCGCCGTACAGGAGGGACAGGAAGCGGGTCTGGGGGCCGTCGCCGGGGGCGACCGGGCCGACGAGGGCGCGGGCGGCGGCGTCGGCGGCCTCCGTGGCGTCGTCGAGGAGGAGCTGGTTGAGGCGGTCGAGGACGTCGGCGACGCGGTAGCCCTCGCGGGCCAGGAGCCGCAGCCAGGGCCGCGCGATGCCGATCACGACGGCCGCCTCGGGCCCCTTGCCCTGGACGTCGCCGATGGCGAAGCACCAGCGGCCGTCACCGGCCGGGAAGAGGTCGTAGAAGTCGCCGCTCGGGCCGCCCTTGTCGCACGGCTCGTACACCAGGGCGCTGGCCACCCCGGGGATCTCCGCGACGGCGCCGGGCAGCAGACCGCGCTGGAGGACCCGGCTGATGGTGGCCTGCCGGGCGTACTGGCGGGCCGCGCCGATGGCGAGGGCCACCCGGCGGCTGAGGTCCTCGACGAGCCCGGTGATCTCGTCGGGGAAGCGCATGAGGTCGGCCCGCCCGATGACCAGCGTGCCCAGCGGGCGGCCGCCGGCGACCAGGCGGTACGCGAGCGCCGTGCCGCGCACCCCGCGCGCGCCCAGCGCCTCGCCGGGCCAGGGGTAGGTGACGGGCCCGGTGCGGTGGGTGTCGGGCGGAAGCGGCGGCTCCTTCTCCAGGGCGCGGCGGAGGTCCTCGATGAGGTTCTCGGAGCCGTGCCAGACACGGGCCAGCCGGGGCCCGGTCCCCGCGGTGCCGTCCACCGCCCAGCCGCCCTCGGCCTCACCCGATCGGGGGTATCCCCAGCGCCCGGCGACCTCGTCCTCCAGCCACACCGCGCACCAGTCCGCCAGCCGCGGCACGATCAGCTGGCCGGCGAGCGCGGCGACGAGGTTCTCGTCGAGCTGCCCGGCGAGCAGGTCGGACGCCTCGGCGAGGAAGGACAGGGCGCCCCGGTTGAGCCAGTCCCGTTCGCGCTCGGCGCGCAGGGGCTCGGGCGCGAGGATCTCGGCGACGCGCAGCCCGCGCTCCAGCGCGCGCTCCTGCGCGTACGCCTCTATGTCGTCCCTGGCCGCCACCGGGTCCTCGGCGGGCAGCCGCGCCCACACGGTCTTGGCGCCGGTGCGGTAGGTGACGCCCCAGGACTCGGCGAGCCGGGACACCAGCCGCAGGCCGCGTCCGTACTCCGGTGTCTCGTACGGCGCCTCGGCGTCGCCGTCGCGCGGGGCGCGCGAGGGGTGGTGGTCCAGGACCTCGACGAGGAGGGCGCCGGTCTCGTCCTCCAGCCGGCAGGCGAGCTCGACATCGGTACCGGCGTGCACGACGGCGTTGGTGACGAGCTCGCTCACGACCACGACGGCGTCGTCGACGATCCGGTCACTGAGGTGTTCGGTGCCGGGGAGACCGGAGGCGGCCCATTCGGTGAGGGCGTTCCGCACGAGGGTGCGGGCGGAGCCCGGGGAGAGGGCGCTGCCGGGGAGGGTGGTGCGGGTTTCCGCGCCCACGCCTCCGTACGCAGGCGCACCAGAGGCACGGGTAACGGTCTCCCGTTGCGCCGGAATGGCCCCCATGGACAGCTCCCCGAACGGTTCGTGCGAATAGGCCTCGGTCGACGCCGACAGAGTGACAGACTGGCCGCGCCCATAAGCACCGAGTTACCGAAGTGGGCCGCCATGAGTGAGAACCGTGCTACGCGTGTGCTCGAAGATGGACAGAAAGACGGTCAAATTCGAGCATCGGAACTGCGCCCGCTGCTCGCCGCGATGACCGCGGCCCGGGACGGCGACTTCCGCAGGCTCCCCGAGACCGGCGAGGGAGTGGTGGCCGAACTGACGGCTGTCTTCAACCAGGTCATGGACCGCAGCACGCACTTCAACGGCGAAGTGCAGCGGGTCAAACGGGAGTTGGTGCGGCACGGCCGGCTCGACGAGCGGCTCTCGGCGAGCCCGGGTCAGGGTGACTGGACGACCCGCGTCAACGACGTCAACCATGTGCTCGACGCCCTGGTGGCGCCTGCGGCGAACGCGACGCGGGTACTCGACGCGGTGGCCGGCGGCGACCTGACCCAGCGCGTCGACCTGCATGACGGCAGTCGCCAGTTACGCGGTGACCTGCGCCGCCTCGGCCGCGCCGTGAACAAGATGGTCGACCAGCTCTCCCTGTTCACCGGCGAGGTCACCCGCGTCGCCCGCGAGGTCGGCACCGAGGGCCGGCTCGGCGGCCGGGCCAAGGTGACGGGCTTGTCGGGAAGTTGGCGGGATGTGACCGAGGCCGTCAACACGATGGCGTCCCGGCTTACGGCCCAGGTCCGCGACATCGCCCTGGTGACCACGGCGGTGGCCCGCGGCGACCTGACCCGTACGGTCACCGTCGAGGCGACCGGGGAGCTCCTCGAACTCAAGCTGACCGTCAACACGATGGTGGACCAGCTCTCCGCCTTCGCCGACGAGGTGACGAGGGTCGCCCGCGAGGTCGGCACCGAGGGCCAGTTGGGCGGGCGCGCCCAGGTCCGGGGCGTCTCCGGTGTCTGGAAGGACCTCACCGACAACGTCAACTTCATGGCGTCGAACCTGACCTCCCAGGTCCGCAACATCGCTCAGGTCACCACTGCCGTGGCCAACGGCGACCTGAGCCAGAAGATCACCGTCGACGCCCAGGGCGAGATCCTCGAACTCAAGTCGACCATCAACACGATGGTGGACCAGCTCTCCGCCTTCGCCGACGAGGTGACCAGGGTCGCCCGCGAGGTCGGCACCGA